>CAZWPN010000198.1:0-5406 GCA_964635275.1 uncultured Victivallales bacterium
GTGCGAGTGGGTTCCAGATCTTCGTCAACATACAGCAGGGGGGCCAAGGCGATGCGCATATGCCATTCGATATAGTACGCCAGCATGCACAGAAAGAGATGGGCGCGGACACGATCTTCCAGGCGATGATGAATGGGCCGTACCCGCAGATCCATGCCTTTGAAAGTTCGGAACGCTTTCTCCACATTTCCAAGCCGCTTGTAGGCGCGCACGACATCGGGCATGGATAGCGTCTCTGCCGGTTCGCTCGTCCGGACGATGTAAATACCATCCAGCGCCTTTTCGCGGGCAATGGCTTCCTCTTTTCTGGCCCACGCGATGCGCCCATCGCCGATGGAAAGTGTGAAGTGTTTGGCGACCTTGTATTTACTGATGAGCCGACCGGCTTTCATGCCGATCTCGGCGGCGGAAAGCATCTTGTGTTTGCGCCGGCCGACCTCTCGTTCCAGCTTCTTCAGAAGCGCTTCTGTGCAGGCCAGCAACTCCGTGCGTGTGCGGTCGCGATCCATGGCCAGGAACTCGTTGTAACAGGCCACCAGCCGCTCCCCCGGAAAATCGGGATGCGTAATTTCCGCGATGTTGCCCTGCGTGAACAGGGGGGCGTCCGAGGGGTCGCGGTCTTCCAGCAGTTTCCGGATGTCACCGCTGCGCAGGCAGGAGATCCAGCCGCAACCTTCCTGTTCTTTGAGTTTCGTAATCTGCGGTTGGGTCAGCATACCCCGGTCGCCAACGATCACAAAACGCCCGACCCCAAAGTCTTTCCGCATGGCCTCCATTTGATCCGGAACCGTCGCCGGATCTCCCGTATTGCCGGGATAAACCCGCAGAGCCACCGGGCGGCCATCGCTATCGGTAAGTAAGCCGTACACAATGCTGGGCAGCTTCAATCCGTCTCGGTTCTTGCCGCGCAGGGCCAACGGACAGTGTGTCCCATGGTAGGAGCTGCTGGAGACATCATAAAACACCATCGAGCCTTCGCGGATATGTCGTGTCGCCAGTTTCTTTTCAATGAAGCTTTGGCGATCCAGCACCCAATCCATGGCCGCGTATAGATCATTCTCGTCGCACTTCGTCACATTGAAGTCCTCGGCCAGCGTGGTATCGGCAAACAACGCCGCGCTTTCCAGTTTGGATCCCGGACGTACGATGCGTTGAGCGATCATGGCCAGGACCGCATCCCTTTCCCTGCACGGCTTCGACGAGATCAACTCGGCCATGCCGAGGTTCTCCATGGCCGTCTTGATTGCCCTGACCTGCCCGCAGGGCAGGGATCGCTCGACGACGAACTGATGGGTCGATGCTTCTACCACTTGTCCGCCCTTCAGAATGATGCGCAAAGCGGCAATGGCCTCAGGCGGCAGGGCCGACAGGTTCGCCAAGGTGGTTTTGATGGATCTTCTGCCGTCTCGCTGCGTTTCACGCAGCAAGACGGCTGGCGGCGAGTTGCGATTGGGAACCACATCAATATACATGGGCTCGCTTATACGCAATGTATTCAGATCAGTAAAGCATATATTTCGTACTATATTTGCTTTACATGGGCACATATGGAACGGTAAATGCTATGCCGCCTGGCCCTGAAGTGGTTGATCGTTAATCAGTTGCGCGTGGAAAGAGCGTGCAAAAGTCGATGGAAGTCCGGTCTAGAGTGGGCCACCCGTTGACGCTTACCTCGTTACTCCAAGCCAACGCTTTACGGACCAACCTCTTGCCGTCCTCAACCGATGCGACGCGGTAGAAGCGCCCGTTGACCGCCATCCAATGCTTTCCGTTCCACACTCCCACAACCACGGCATTGGCCTCTTGCATGGTGCCGCCGCTGTCTTCCGAGAAGATGACGACTTTCGCATAGAAGTCTTTCTCGCGACACATGGCCACAATGCACTCTGCGATGTCCATGTGGTCTCCACGCCTGCCAGACCATATCTGCTGCGGATCTACGTCCATGGCACCCGCCGCGTTGTATCGTACGGCCCTCTCTACCCTCCGGCAGACATCTTTGGGCTTTTGGGCAACGCCACGAAACTCATCCCAGGTGAGCTTGCAGAACGTGCGGCGTAACCACCCTGCTTTGGGCGCTAAGCTGCTCCTATCCGTCTCGGCATTGCCGGAGACGACCGTGGCGAGGGCTAACGCGACTGCGATTACGATGGTTTTTGTGTTCATGACTTCATCTCTCCTTATCCTTGTTTGACTGTTCACGGTGTGCCGTTCTTGCCCTTGTGGGCAGTTGCAGTTCTGCCAAGCTAATTGCAGTAGGTGTGCCAAGAGGAAGAAGGCTTCATACCGTGTTGGTTACCAGACACATAACTCTATCTGCTTGTCAGGAGTCTGCTTGACGAATACGTCCATTGTGTCCGCCTGCGGTCACAAGAGTCCGGATCTGGACATTCACCGTTCCCCGTCCCGTTCCCGGAATGCGCACACACCGGGTTGGCCCGCCAATCTCTCTGCGGTGGGATCCGGAATCCGGCTGCCGTGACTATGAGCTTTCAGTGACCCAAATCCTCGGGCGGTGCTCCAGGCTGGACCCATTGCGGACACCTTTGCGGCAGCGGCTCCGCCGGCCCGCTTCGCCAGGATGGCTACGCAGGCCAAGGAGGCGTCGCCCCCCTAGTGTGCTGTCTCGCAATTGCCTACACATTTCGCTCGCCTGGAAGATCAAGATCACCACCCCCGGTGGACGACTACGGCGGTCTTCCCTTGCTCATTTGAGTCACCTCGAGTGACCTGACAGAGGCATGAGCACTTAGCAGTGTCGTTTCGCAGTTGAAATTGGTCTTCGCTTGGCGCATTCTGTTCCCGGTTCTTCCTCACTTTATATTTTGCGGCCTCTTGGACGCGCATATCGAGACAGTTCGTCGGCTTGCGTGTGTGGGGCGGGGTACTGGCCCGCAAAGTGGGAAAGGACTGGCGCTTCGGCAGGCAAGTCTGCCGGCGGAAGCAGCAGACAAACGTGTTCCGCCATGCGGGGGCGGCGCACGTGGATCTCAGGCTGCGTATCGTTGAGCGCGAGATGGAGCTGGAGATTAAGGACGACGGGCAGGGCTTGGCACCAGACTCGCTCCCGACGTCACAGATGCTCGGCATGCGCGAGCGCGCCGCAGCGTTTAGCGGGACTTTGGACATTCGGAGCGAACTCGGCAAAGGGACCACCGTGCGGTTGCGTATGCCCATGCCATAGCACGAGGAGCAAAATGAGGATCTTTCTTGCAGACGACCACAGCGTGGTACGCAGCGGGCTGAAGCTGATTCTGGCGGAAGCTTTCAAAGAGGCGCAGTTCGGCGAGGCCGAGAATTGCCGGCAGACGCTTGAAGCCGCGCTGGCACACCATTGGGACCTCGTCATTCTCGACATCTCCATGCCTGGACGCGGCGGATTGGACGTGCTGAAGGAACTCCGGACGCAACGGCCCAAGACCCCGGTACTGGTGTTGAGCATGTATGCGGAAAAGCAGTTCGCCGTGCGCGCGCTGCGGGCCGGCGCGGCCGGCTACCTGACCAAGGCCAGCGCGGCTAAAGAGTTGCTCAAGGCCGTTGAGCATATTATCGCGGGCGGTCGCTATGTCAGCACCGTGCTGGCGGAACACCTGGCATCCGAACTGGCCCATCCCAAGGGGGTTCTGTTGCACGAGCGATTGTCCGCCCGCGAGTTCGAGATTCTACGGCTGATCGCTTCCGGCAAGACCGTGAAGGAGATTGCGGCCGAGCTGGCGCTCAGCGGCAACACGATCAGCACCTACCGCGCGCGCATCCTCGAGAAGATGAAACTGCGCACCAATGCCGAGTTGACGCACTACGCCATCAGCAACAAGCTGGTGGAGTGAAGGTGTGCGCACAGGAAATCCGGATTCCTGTAGGGCCGCCGCTTGCGGCCGGCCGGTGGACATGGCGCAAACAGGTTGTTTTGTAGGGCCGCCGCTTGCGGCGCGCCTTCCTGATCCGACCAGAAACCGAACGTGAACAAGGCGGTCCGCAAGCGGACGCCCTACAAGGCTGGGTTCGTGGTCTGGACAGGGACAGTGCCTGAGGCGGTCCGCAAATCCGGATTCCTGTAGGGCCGCCGCTTGCGGCGCGCCGGAATGTGTAGTGCAAACCATGACACGCGAATCACAAACGCCTCGCTCCCTTGCCACGCTCGCTTGCCGTAGCCTTGCATAAGTGACGGGCACGGAGTGTGCGGCCACGGGGTGGTGGACGGCCTCATCATCTGTGCGAAAGGAAAGACACCATGAAGAATGATCTTGTGAAAGTCCAGAGCGCGTTGGTGAAGGGTTCCCGGAACCGATTGCTCGCATGGCTTGCGGTCGCGGTTGTCGCACTGCCGGTGTGGGCGGCGGATAGAACGTGGACCGGCGGCGGGAGCGGCGGGAACTGGAGCGATGCGAACAACTGGGGGGGCACCGCGCCCGGCAACGGCGACAACCTGACCTTCCCCGCCGGTGCATCGAGGAAGGCCAACACCAACAACACGCTTACCAGTGTAGGGTCCGTGACGATCGGTGAGGGTGGTTACAGTATCAAGGGCAACGCTCTCACGCTCGGCAGCTCCTTCGGCAGCACGGGCGACAGCACCTGGGACATCGACCTCACGCTCTCGTCTTCCCGGACCATCGAGAGTTACGCCGGCACGTCAGGAGGCACGCTCACGATCAGCGGCGATATCGCCCTCGGGTCGGGCGGAGCGGTGGTGCTCAACGCCAACCACACCACGGGCAACGACGGAAACATCACGGTTTCGGGCAAGATCACCGGCACGGGCACCGGAGTTGTGCTGACCAAGCACGGATCCGGCGCCGGCACCGTGACTCTCAGCGGGGCCAACACCTACGCGGGCAGGACCAAGATCAACAGCGGCTTCCTGCAGGTGAGCAGCGACGGCAACCTGGGCGCCGCTCCAAGCGGCATCGTAACGGACAAACTTCAATTCGACGGCGGTTTTCTCCGGGCCACGTCCAGCTTTACCCTGAACACGAAGCGCGGCACGAGGATCATGGGCGGCGGTCTGACCACCGGGTTCTGGGTGGACGACGGCGCGACGTTGACCTACGGGGGCGTGACCGGCGGGGCGGGCGACACCACCCAATACAAGCTGACCTTGGATGGCGAAGGCACGATCGTTCTGTCCGGCAACAGCACGTACCGGGGCAACGCCGTCGTCGTCATCGCGGTGGCGCGCATCTCGCATGCCAACGCCTTTGGATCGGCCTTGTCCGGCGGCATCGTGGAGGTGAACGCGCTCTCCACGGTGGAAGTCACCGGCGACATCACGGTCACCAAGGGGATCCTGCTCGACTACGCCGTCCTGGACAGCATCTCGGGCAACAACACGTGGAGCGGCTATGTGCAGGTCGGCATCAACACAAGCGGCAAGTCGGTGATCCGATCCAGCGAATCGGGTTCGAC
>CAZWPN010000199.1:0-5398 GCA_964635275.1 uncultured Victivallales bacterium
AGTTTAATAGCAGCGTATCCAAGACAGCAAGTGTAGCGGCTAAGAAGGCGGTTATGAATGGAGTTGGGGCTGGAAGTGAGGGCTGAAGCAGGTTGCGTGTACCTCATGAGGCCAGAACTAATGCAAAACCCGAGGACACTCCGCCAAACCGCACGCTGCGCCCTTCCACACCTCCGCAACTCAGGGCGCCTCGGCCAGTGCCGTGAGTTCCCCCCAACGCCGATAAGCAGTGGCGAGTTCCTCCTCAATGGCCTCCGCGCGCGCCTTTGCATGCGCGATCGCCGCAGGGTCGGACCGCCGGTAGAATGCAGGATCAACAAGTTGCGCGTGCCACTGAGCCTGTTCGGCCTCCAATGCCTCGATGTGGCCGGGCATCGCATCCAACTCACTCCGGTCCTTGTACGTCATGCGGCGACGCGGCGCCTCACGCTTCGGCGGCGGAGGCCCCTTGGCCGGCGCGGCCGCCGAAGGTGGCCGCAGGCGGTGCGACGCCCAGTCATCATACCCGCCCACGTACTCGTTGACATACCAGCCATCCTCGGCCCCAAGCCAGGCATCCGGTCGCTCCGGCGACGCTTTCTCGAAAGCCAGCGTGCTGGTGACGACGTTATTAAGGAACGTGCGGTCATGACTGACCATCAATACAGTGCCGCCATAGCCACCAAGCTGCTCCTCCAAAACATCGAGCGCGTCAAGGTCCAGATCGTTGGTCGGCTCGTCCAAGACCAGCACGTTCGAGGGTTGCGCAAATAACCGGGCCAGCAGCAACCGGTTCCTCTCGCCACCCGAAAGCGACCCTACAGGCTGGCGCGCCCGATCCGGCGTAAAAAGGAAGTCCTGCAGGTAGCCGATCACATGCCTGCGCCCGCCGTTTATCTGGACGAACTCCCGCCCCTCCGCAATGTTGTCCACCACCGACAGACGGTCGTCCAACTGCCCGCGCAATTGATCAGAGTAGGCCACCTGCAGGTTCGTGCCATGCACGATGCGCCCCGTGCCGGGCCGCAGCCCGCCGTCCTCCCCGACTTCCAGCAACAACTTCAGCAGCGTGGTCTTGCCGCATCCGTTCGGCCCAAGGATGCCAATGCGGTCGCCGCGTGTGATCACCGTCGAGAAGTCCCTGATCAGCGTACGCCCGCCGTAGCCAAAACTCACGCCCTCGCTCTTGACGACGATGTGTCCGGTCCGATTCGCCTCCTGGATCGCCATCCGTACGGACCCGCCATGTTCACGCCGCTTGAGTCGCTGTTCGCGCAGTGCCTCCAGAGCGCGCACACGCCCCTCATTGCGCGTCCGGCGCGCCTTGACTCCGCGCCGGCGCCAGGCTTCCTCCTCGCGCAGTTTTTTGTCCTCCGCCGCCCACTGCCGCTCTTCCGATGCCAGTTCATCCTCTTTCCGCTTGAGAAAAGTGTCATAGTCGCAGGTCCAGTCACGCAAATGGCCGCGGTCCAGCTCCACGATGCGCGTGGCCAGACGCCGGAGAAAAGCGCGGTCATGCGTGACAAAAAGGAACGTCTTGCAGGCACGCAGCAGGAAGCTTTCCAGCCATGCAATCGAATCCACGTCCAGATGGTTTGTGGGTTCATCCAAAAGAACAAGGTCCGGACTCCCCAACAAAGCGTGGGCAAGCAGTGCCCGCCGCCGCGTGCCGCCGGACAGGGACTCGAAGTCTGCCGCCGGGTCCAGATCCAACCGGGCGATGATCTGCTCTGCCTCCAGCAGCAGCCCCCCGTCCTCGTCCTGAGCATGACCGGGATGCACGATATCGAGCACCCGCCCCTTCAGGTGCGTCGGAACTTGTTGTGGCAACCGCGACACCCGAAGCCCAGCCGACCTTGCAAGTTCGCCGGTATCCGGCGGCGCCTCACCCGCCAGTATCCTCAGAAACGAACTCTTCCCAGTGCCGTTCACACCAAGAAGGCAAATGCGATCTCCCCTCTCGATATTAAGCGACACCCCGTCCAGCAGAGGCATCCCCCCGTAACTCAGACTGACTTCCTTGACGCCAAGCAGTGCCATATTGCTACTCCAACCTCGTGCCTACCGCCCGTTCACCGCGGGATGTTGATCAGCTCTACATCGTCGAACCATGCGGTCCCCTCGCCTTCGACGACAAGGCCTGGAACGGCAATCGGATCATTCTGAACAGGCTCGAACTCGAATTCCAGCCGCGTCCAGTCGTTATCATTCCTCAGTAGCCGCGACCGATGCATGGCGCGAACATCCTGCCAGTTCCAGAAGACCTCTTTCAGACACAGGTAAGCGCCTTTCCCTGTAACGCCACGCGTCCGCACCCAGGCGCTGAGCCGGTACCGCTTCCCACTCTCCACGAAAATTGCAGTTCCGCCGGCGATGGGTTCCGCCACACAACTGCCACGTACACGAAGCGACCGGGTGCCGGAGTGGCCCACCCGTGTATCGAGTCTGGCGTTCTTGCCCCACAAGCAACCATTGTACAGTTCACCGGAGGGCACAGGCGTCTCGAAGTCATTGACGACACCCTGTCGGAAACCCATCCTCACGCCCCACGGCGCCGCCGGCAGCATGCGGCGCGCTGCGTCCTCCAGTTCCTTGGCCAGCGGCTGCGGCAGACTCAACAGCCGGTAGGCCGCCGTGATGTGATAGAAACCGTCCTCGCTCTTCTTCCGCGGCGGCTTGCCGAAGATGTGATGATCGTACCACTGGCTACAGGTCACGAACGTGGTCGGTGTGGACTGGATCACCTCCAGGAAGGGATTCATATCCCGCTCCGCAACCCACCCGACAAAGCCGCCATCCGGCATGTCCGCCCACTGCGGCCCGGCCTGCTGGATCATCGAGAGTGGATTCTGATACATGTAGCACAACGATCCATCCCGCCGGGTCCAGATGCACTTCTGAAAGCGCTTGCGATCGTCGCGGGATTCCGACAGACCAGCGGCAAGCATGTTGGCATATTCGAAGCGCTGTGGCCTCTTCATCCGGAGGTCGTAGCAGCAATCCAGGACATAGCCCAGCATAGGGTCAAAGCGCAGCCTGAATTCATGAACCAGCAACAAGCCGCGCTTCAGCGTCTCACGATAGCAAAAGGTTAGCGTCTCCCCGCGGTCCTCCAAGCCATCCATCTGTCCCTGATCCGGCGACTGTCCCTGCGGCACGATGCAGATCCGGACCCCGAAGAGATTGATCCAGCTATAGACCGCAGGCATCTTGTAATCCACCCTGGCGCCACCGGCCGGCGGAAAGAACCGAAAGAGCTCGACCTCCCCGAACGCCATGTTCAACAAGCCGATCTTTTGCCGGCCGTCCATTATCCATAAGTACTTATCGCGGTACTGAGCGGCCCTCAGGCGCACAAGCCGGAAATCCGGCTTGTGCTCATGCCGTGGCAGGCCTGCGTAGCACCGGGCCGATTCCATGAACTTCCGCAGTCGCCCGCCATTACGATTCCCTGCCGCTTCGAAAGCACGCGGCATTCCGAAAGTTGTCAATGAATCCATTCCATTTCTCCGAGCTTTTCTTCTCTCGCAGCTCGCACTGCCGATAAGGCTAACGCACGACCTCGATCCTATCGGCCGCCGTAACCTGGATTCCTGCCGGCACAAACGCCTTGCCGCCTTTCGCATCGAGTTCAACACGGATGTCGCCGCGCGGGGTTGGGACAAGACCTGACGCCCAGGCGAGATCGCCAAGCTGCGGACTGATATCGACCGCGCCAAAACCCGGCGCCGTCGGCCGCACGCCAAGAACGTACCGCGTCAGCAGATGGCATGCGGTACCGCCCCAGCCGTGACAGCGGCTGATGATCGGCTTCCGCCACCCGCCGTCGGGCTTCAGATCGCAGGATTCCCACCCGGTGGTTGCCCCCTGATCGAGCATGAACCCCCAGAACTTGCGGATGCCCTGCAGCGCCACGTCAGCCATGCCAACCTCGAATTCGCCTACGTGCTGCCACATCCGCATCCCACTCCACTCCGCCTGCCGGGCTTTGGCAGCCATGGCCTTCTCAATGACGCGCCTGCCGTCCGGCCGGTCAACCGTCCCGGAAATTACCGCAAACGTGTTGACGTGCATGCCCCCCACCCCGCCGGCCCCGGCGCTGGGCTCGTCCGTGAAATAGCCGGCCGCGCTGTCGAAATGCTCTTCCATCACGCGCTTTTGCAAACGGTCCGCCAAAGCCTTGCACCGCGCCTGGACGACCTGGTCGCCCCGGAGCGCCGCAAGACGCAAGCCATCGCGCAGGCCGGTGATCACCTCGAGCAGCATGGTTCCCGAAGATTTCCATCCATTCCACTCTGTTGCATAGCTCTTGCCCCCCGCTTCGTAGGCATAAGCCTCGTGCGCGGGAATCATCCTTTCGACCGTCGGCCAGACGATGTCAAGAATCCCGGTATCGCCGGTGTGCAGCACGTAGTCCAGCAGACAGCTCAGGTAGTCCGAGGAGTAGTGGATCAGCAGGCAGCGCGCCGTCTCGTATTCGAAAGGGATGCCCGGCATGTAGCTGATCCCCTCCGGGTGTTGGTGCGCGCCGCTTCCGGCGGCGCACGCCGGGATGAAGCCGTCGGGCAATTGCGAGGCCGCCAACATAATCAGTGAACGACGGGCTAGCGAGACATCGCCAAATGGCGCCCAGTTGCTCAAGAACTGCTGGCGGTAGTCGCTGACCCATAGCAACCCGTCGCGCTTTATCCCGTCCTCGTAGAACGTCTGCATGCACAGCTTCGTGGTGTAGCAGCAGAGATTCCATATCCGGTTGAGCAAGGAATCGGATGAACTGAACCCACCCCTGTCAACGACCGGGTAATGGACCAGCGTCATGCGCAGGTTGTGCAGCTTGATGTGGACGTCCGGCGATTCGGACCGGATGTGGACATAGCGAAACGCGCGCCGTCCCTCGTGGCGGTAAGCACGCGGGTCACCCTCAACGGTGTGTTTGTCCTCCGGCAGATGGAACCAGCAGCATTTGTCACAATCACAGTTGGTATCCCAGGCTTCCTCGAGCGATTCGCCATAGGTCACGATCATTGCGGCGGGCTTTCCGGCGGAGGCGACGATATCCAGATAGCCGACCAACTCACGCCCGAAGTCAACGATCAGGTGCGACACGCCGCGCAGCACCGCTGGTGCGTGCTCGCTGACGACACCCAGCGGATCGGCTACGCCGCGGAACTGGAGCACGGCGACGGGCCGCACCACGGTCTTCTGCAACGGCGGGACGTCGTTTGCGCATTCAGCCAAGTCACGGTACGGAAACGCCTGCTTAATCGAGTCCAAGTCTGATTTCATGGCGCAGATGGATACCATGAATGGAGTGTTTGCGTCAAATGCTCACAACCCGAATCCTTGGCGAGGCATGGCGGCGGGGCCGCCATGCCTCGCCAAGGATTCGGGTTCTCAGGAAATTTGACTTATCTTGTTT
>CAZWPN010000200.1:0-5395 GCA_964635275.1 uncultured Victivallales bacterium
GCCCTGCGGGAACAACTTGGGGCTGGAACAATCGAGTTCGACGAACTAGTGGTGAAAAAGCCCGCCCGCCGGTAGCAAGTGCAGTACTGGCCGCTGGCAGGCGGAAGCGGATTCGGCATTGGCCAGTCTGGGAGGATGTGTTACGGAATCGCCTGTGCGGGTCTGGGCTTGATCACCGGATCGCGGCCGCGGGTGGGTATACCGGCATGAGGGGCCTCGCAGGCTTGCGAAGCGGCGCTGACGGATGTATGGTGCTCTCATTCTTCGACAAGGAACAGGTAGAGATGACTGAAGCAACGGTTCCATACGACCGCGATGGCATTGGCGACCGAATCTTCACCGTGCGCGGGCAGAAGGTCGTCCTGGATTCCGATCTTGCCGGGGTCTATGGTGTGGCAACGAAAGCGTTGAATCAGGCGGTCAAGCGGAACGCAGAGAAGTTCCCCGCTGACTTCATGTTCCAGCTCAACAAGGAAGAGGCCGATGCCATGTACCGTTCAGGATCACAGTCTGTGACCTTAGAGCGGCGGGACATGCGGTCACAATTTGTGACCGCATCCAAGCGCAACGTGCGTTTTCCTCCCTATGTCTTCACCGAGCACGGAGCGATCATGGCCGCCACGGTCCTGAACAGCCCTCGGGCGGTTCAGATGAGTGTCTTTGTTGTGCGGGCCTTCATTCGGATGCGCGCCGCGCTAACAAGCACCCACGAATTGGTGCGCAAGTTGGCCACTCTGGAACGGGAGGTCAAAGCCCGATTGGATAGCCATGACGCCGCCATTGTGGATGTCCTTCGGCGTATCATGGATCTGATTGCCCCACCCACACTGCCTGAACCGCCCCCGAAGAAGATTGGGTTTTGCGTGAAGGAAAGGCGCGCCACGTATAAGACGGGGAGCATGAAAAGAGGCGTGAAACAGGGATGATCGCGGTAGCCGGCAACGCGCGGGTGGTGGATCTTTGCTGCGGGATGGGCGGGTTGTCGGTCGCGGCGCGGGAGATGAGGATGCGGGTCGTGGCGGGGGTGGACGTGAATCCCAGCGCGCTGCGGACGTTTTCCAGGAACTTCCCGGAGGCGGAGGCGATTGAGGGTAGCGTGCGGTCGGGGACCGCGGGGGAACGGTGGTCGGTTGTTGGTGATCGGTGTTCGCGGGGAGACTGACGGATGAGTCAACTGACGTCGTTTCGGGATTTGAGGGTCTATCAGAAGCTGAAGGCGCTGCATTTGGAGGTGCATGGGGAGAGTCTGGCGTTCCCGACATTCGAGATGTACGAGTTGGGCTCGCAGGTCCGGCGCTCCTCGAACTCTGCGCCTGCTCAGATAGCCGAGGGATGGGGCAGTCGGCACACGAACATGTACATCGAAGCGATCAACCGGGCCATGGGGGAAGTCAGGGAAACCCAGCACCATCTGGATACCGCCAAAGCCAAGCAGTACCTGACGCCCGAGCGTTTTGCTGGGTTGGATGAGGGCTACGATCACTGCGGGCGAATGCTCGAACGCCTGCACCAGTCCTTGAGCGAATGGCACGGTTCCGTCCGAACAGGCCACGTGGTCCAGGAAGAACGCGCCGATTACATCGTGAACACCGATCTGGCCTGGCAACACGTCGTAAGAATCACTCAGCAGATCATGGACGAGTCCGTATGACCGGCAACCGACAGCCGAACCCCGACAACCGACAACGCCGCGCCCCCATGAACGTCCTCCGGCAACCGAACACCGACAACCGAACACCGTTCCCCCATCGCCCACCGACAACCGAGAACCGAACACCGACCATCGGGGTGCCCCAGAAACGGAAACGCGCGTTCTTCTTTGTCACCCGATGCCCTCTGGACCCTCAACGACTTGACGATCTGCTCGCCCGCCACAAGGTGCCGCCGGTGACGACCCGCGAGGCATTGCATGGCCTGCCGACGCCGGCTGTCCGGCCGGACATCTATGACGACGAAGCCGAGTTCGAAGGTCCGGCGAACCATCTTGCGATGCGGCATTCCAAGCGCTACCACCGACAACCGAACACCGTCCACCGACAACCGTCTTCTCTCCTGCCCGGCCCCATGTCCTATCGGCGACTGCACCCCGTCCGCCCGGCCAACACCCTTTTCTCCGGCCACCGGGCGCCGCCCGCCCATTTGGTTGAACCGCGTAGCATTACCGTCCGGGAAGCCGCCAGGAACATCGCAACCTCAATTGACAAGGGACAGGTTTCGCCCTCGTCGGTCGGGCTGAGGGCTGTCGCCGTGAGTCGTCGAAGTCATGAGCGTCAAAGATATGCCTGAGAAGTCCATTTCTGCGAGCCGACCTTATGGGTTCTATGACTTGTTGGTTGATGGCGCGCTAGCGCTTGAACTTAATTCCCTCCCGCCGCAGACCCCGATCCTTGAGTCACTAACGGATCCTGATGCTCTTCGGGAACGCCTGATTGACGCCGTGCGCAGGGAGCTGGAGGCTACACTGGATGGTGAAGGTGTGCCTCTGTCGGATACTGAGTGCCTGGAATTGGTGAACGGCCTCCTGCGTCACTGTCGAAAGGGCCAGTTGGCCGATTCAGCTATTCCCACACCGACGCAGGTCTTGACGGGACTTCAGCCACCCGGCTCATCTTTGCCACCTCTCCCAGCCACTGGGTTGCGCTCGTCCTGGTTGTTTACCAGCGGTAAAGGCTTACCCTCGCTCATCGCTGAACTTCGCGCCGAATTGGCGGCTGTCGATCGGGTTGATGTTCTGATGAGTTTTATTACCTGGAGTGGCGTCCGGAAACTGACTGATGTATTCGAACGAATTACTGCTGTCAGTGCTGATGGGGAACCGCGGACAAAGTTGCGGGTTCTCACCACCACGTATTGCGGCAATACCGAACCTCGCGCCGTGGATTGGCTTGCCAAACTGCCTGGGGCAGAGGTGAAAGTGTCTCTCGATGGTCGTCGGACGCGACTGCACGCCAAAGCCTGGCTGCTGCACCGCGCTACAGGTTTCGGCTCGGCCTATGTGGGTTCTGCCAACCTGTCGGGCGCCGCCATGGCTGGCGGTCTAGAATGGACGGTCAAATTCACCGAAGCGGGCGACGCGCCTCTTTTTGAACGAGCCACTGCCCACTTTGAAACTCTCTGGAATGATACCGAGTTCCAGTCCTATAACCCAAACAATCCCGAACAAGTGGAGGCCCTCAAGAGGGCGCTTCAGGTGGAGCGGGGCGATAGTGATAATGCCGCCATCACCTGGTTCGGAATTGAACCCAAACCCTACCAGATCGAACTTCTCGACCGACTGGAGGCCGAACGCCGTCACGGGCGCAAACGTAACTTACTGGTGGCCGCGACCGGCACCGGGAAGACTGTGGTTGCTGCTTTCGATTACAGACGCACATGCGAGGCCAAGGGTGGACGGCCACGGATCCTCTACATTGCCCACCGCAAGGAGATTCTCGTCCAGTCGCGACGGATGTTTGCCCAAGTCCTGCACGATGCTGGGTTCGGTGCGCTTCTGGCCGACGGGGAAGACCCGGGTAACTACGAACACTGTTTCGCCACCATCCAAAGTGTGCTGTCCAAGGGATTGGTGGGCCTCTGCGGCGCCGATTACTGGCACACCGTCATCGTCGATGAGTGCCACCATGCGGCGGCGGCCAGTTACGACCAGGTACTGACCCAGCTGAAGCCAGCGGTCCTGCTGGGGCTCACCGCCACGCCGGAACGCGGTGACGGTAAGAACATTCTGTCGCTTTTCGACTGTAGACCCGACGGTGGGCCAGCGGCCGAACTTCGTCTGTGGCAAGCCCTCGACCAGCAGTTACTGAGCCCTTTCGAATACTATGGCTGTGCCGACGATACCGATTTCTCCCATGTGCCCTGGGACAGATCGGAGGAGCGGACGGTCCTGGACAAGATACTGACAGGCAACGATGCCCGTGCACTCACGGCGATCGCCGCGTTTCAGGTCCACGTAGCGAATCCTCATAGAGCACGTGTCCTTGCTTTCTGCGTGTCAGTAGCGCACGCAGAATTCATGGCGGCGGCATTTGTAAGAGCCGGCATAGCCGCCGAAGCGGTAACTGGGCAGACGCCAGCAGAAAAGCGCCGAAGCGCACCGACGCGCCTGGCGGCGCGTGAGGTGACCGTGTTGTGCACATGTGACCTTTACAACGAGGGGATCGACATCCCCAGTGTGGACACACTCCTTTTTCTCCGTCCGACTCAGAGCCCTGTTGTTTTCCAGCAACAACTCGGCCGCGGACTGCGGCTCTACGACAAGAAAGAAAGCTGCGTTGTCATCGATCTTGTCGGCCGTCACAGGGCGGACTTCCGTTTCGATCGACTATTGGCCGTGCTGACAGGCCTGCCCCGCGCCACCCTCATCGAACAGGTGCAACACGGGTTCAGCACACTGCCGCCCGGTTGCCATCTGCAACTCGATCGCATCAGTCGCCAGCAAGTCCTCGGGAACCTGCAGAAGATTGCGATTCAGCGCTGGTCTATGTTGGCCAGAGAACTGGCCGGCTATGCGGCTTTGCCCGGCAAGGCACGCGTCGATATGGCTCAATTCCTGGCTGATCAGGGTTTGGATCTCGCCACACTCTATCCCGACCGCGGTGCGTCGCCGAGCGGTTGGACCGCTCTACGCCGGCAGGCGGGCTTGCTCCGTGGCGAGCCGGAACCTTTTGAAGTAGACATTGGCCGTCGACTACACGACCTCCTTCACCATGAGGATCGATCATGGTTGGCATGCACGCAACACGTGGCTGAAGGACGCATTTCCTACGAGGTTGCAAGCCCCACCGATCAGCGCAGAGTTGACCAACTCGCCGCTCAGCTCTTCCCCAATCGCACTGATCCATGTACTGGCGCTGAACTCGCTGATCGCCTTGTTGAATGTCCCACTGTCAGCCACGAACTCGCTCAACTGGTTAACCTTCTGGACAACGCCAGCGATTTGGCTGATGTGCCGTTACCGGGTGTGCCGACCGACTGGCCCCTGTGTCTGCATGCGCAATACACCTTACGGGAGCTCATGCTGGCGACAGGGTGGTTAAAGTCAAATCAGCGCCACGTACCGCCGGCAGGGGTACTCCCTCTGCACGAACACCGCATCGAGCTTTTGCTGGTGACCCTCGATAAGTCCGCCGGTTTCACAAGTCGTACCGCTTACCGCGACTATGCCATTAGTCCGGAGTTGTTCCACTGGCAGAGCCAGAATACTTGTGCACCTGCGACCTCCGCCGGAAAGCGGTACCTGAACGGTGCAGATGAATGGTGGACCTTCCAACTCTTCGTGCGTGAGACGAAGGGTGACGCCTATCGTGCCTTGGGGCCTGTGGTTTTGGCAGACGCCAAAGGTGAACGTCCAATGTCTATCACTTGGAAACTGAACAAACTCCTGCCTGCCGCATTG
>CAZWPN010000201.1:0-5387 GCA_964635275.1 uncultured Victivallales bacterium
GCATGAGGAGCACGGCGGACGGCATGTCCGCGTGCGCGGCCCGGTCAAGGTGGCAGCGCACCTGGCCTTCGGCTTGCTGGTCATCGCCGCCGAGCAGATGCTCAGGATGCTCGGGTAGACCCTTCGCGGGTCGCAGGGGCATCGAGAAGCCCGGTTGCGGAGGCCGGAAAGGAAGGAGCGTGCCAAGAAACGGCGGGGTTTGGCCCTCTAACCCCTCGAATCGACCGATACGCGCTCGTCCACGCCATTCTCACTTACAGAACCCCTCGTGGCGACCGCCGCAGGCGGACGACGCGAGGGGTTCTGCAAGAGCCTCTATCAGGAACAGTAGTCCACAAGCCGTCCTTGCTCTATGGGGTGTAACCCTACCGCGGAGGCTTGTGAGACAGTCCTCCAACGCAGTTCGATGCGCACAGGACCGTCGTCGTCAACGATCAGTATCTTGCGCATGGCAATCCCTTTTCGATACGCCGAACGGAGCACGACCCTGGCCGACCGGAATATCCATGTGGAACCGCGCGCCGTGACCCCCTGCGCCTGCCCTGCGCTCCGTCGAAGGGCCTGCCCTGCTTGCCTCGCCGGAGCTTCCTGGCGAAGGCGGGAGCTCCGTCGAAGGGCATTCGCGCGTCAAATCGCCGCCATGTTCCTGCGCAATGGAGCGGCTGATCCACAGTCCAAGTCCCGAGTGTTTCGTGCGATCCTTCGTGATAAAGAACGGATCGAAAACGCGCTCCCGGATAGTCGCCGGCATGCCGGGGCCGTTGTCTTCCACCGTGAAACGCAGCCACGTCCGGCCGGCCTTGTCGATTTGTTGGGCCGTCAGGCGGATCGCCTTCTCCCCGCCGCCCAGGCAGCCAGCCGCAAGCGTCTTAGTGTCAAAGGCTTCCATGGCGTTGGTAATCCACCGAGGTGAGCCGGGTAATCCGTGCGGTGGCAGCCAGCGCCCGATCCGTGGCGCCCTGGCTGTCGTAGAGCAAGGTGTTCGCGGATAGCACCGCGCCATCGTAGACTTGCATGGAAATCAGCTTGCCCCTCTGCTTCACATCCCAGTTCTTCAGGGTGCCGCGCATCAGATCGGTCATCCGGTACGGACTATAGACCCAGCCTTGGATAGGGTAGCGTTGTGCCGCGAAGCACCGCGAGGACACGAAAGCGGCTGGAAACCGGTGCAGGGCCCGCGCGCGCAGGCGTTGCGTTGGCATCGAGTGTGGCCTGAATCGTCCGTCTCATCCTCACCGCCCTTCCTCCCTTCATCAACGTTGCGGATAGGCCGGGAGGCTAAACCAGAAAGTGCTTCCTGCGCCGACTTCGCCTGCCCTGGGCCCTGTCGAAGGGCTCTCGACGCCGATCTGGCCGCCATGGGCCTCCACTGCCAGCTTGCAGAATGTCAGCCCCAGCCCTGTTGAATGCTCTCTATTCTCCTTGCGGGATCCAAGCTGGCCGAACTTGTCAAAGATGCGCTGGTGGCACTCCGGCGGGACGCCGGGGCCTTGGTCGGTCACCGTGACACGCACGGCAGGTCCCGTGGAGGAGACCCCGATACCAATGGTTCCGCCCTCGGCCGAGAACTTGATGGCGTTCCCCAGCAAGTTGACAAAGACACGATGAATGATGTCGCGGTCCACGTCGGCACTAGCCGAATCACCGGTCACGCGCAGGGTGAGTTTCTTCTTTCTGACGAGAACAGCCACTGAGTCCACGGCCGTCTGGGCCATTTCCGAGATATCGCAGGAAACCCGGCTGAGGGGCATCTTTCCGGCCTCCATACGACCGACATCCAATAGCGACGTCACCATTTCAATCAGCTCGCGGCAGGCGTGCTGACCCATGGTCACGAATTCCATCTGGGTTGGACTGAGTCTGCCCTTCTCGTGCGCGATGATCTCGAAGGATCCCGATACGCCCATCAGCGGCGAGCGCATGTCGTGGACGATCATGTGTGTGAGGTTGTCGCGCAGCGTCTCCAGTTCACGCAGCTTGACCAGAGTCTCCTGCACCTTGTCGTATAGATGCTTAACAAGAACGGCATTCTTCACGCGCAGCCGGATCTCTTCGGCATCAATGGGTTTGATCAGAAAATCGTTGGCGCCTGCCCGAATGCCCTTTAGCCTTTCCGCGCGGTCTTTCAGGGCCGTTATGATCAGGATCGGAAGATGCGCAGTTCGGGAATCCTTCCGAAGTCGGTTGCACACCTCATAGCCATCCATCTTCGGCATCATAATATCCAACAGGATTACGTCCGGCGGTTCAGCGAACACCTTCTCAAGGGCTTGTTGGCCGTCTTCGGCCAGCGTTACTTGGTGCCCTTGGCTTTCGAGGATGTCCCGGAGCATTCTCCTGTTCATCTCCTCATCATCGGCCACCAGGACTCTCCCGGCAAAGCCGTCGAAGGCGGTCAGGGTTGAATCGCGATTGTCCATGACCATGGTTCTAGCTCCGTTCTCCGTTTCGTCCCCAGACGCCCTTCAATGCACCTCCGCGGTGCAACGACTGTGGCGGTTTGCCCCTTCAGTCCCATGCTCTCCGGTCGGCAGCGTGAATCGAAAGGCACTGCCTCTGCCTTTGCCCTCGCTTTCCATCCACACCCGGCCGCCGTGCTGTTCCACAATGTGCTTGACCAGCGCCAATCCCAAGCCGGTGCCCGCCGTCTTGCCCTTTGTTCCCCCGTTCACCTGATAGAACTCGCTGAAGAGCTTGCCTTGATGCTCCCTGGCAATCCCAATGCCGGTGTCAATGACAGAGATGAAGAGGGTCGCGGGCATAGCGGATGCCGCCGGGTCAGTGGCTACGGAGAACGGATCACGGGTGCTTGCGCTCACCATAATCGTGCCGCCGTCGGGGGTGAACTTGGCGGCATTGGAGAGCAGGTTGAACATGACTTGCTTCAGCTTGCGCGCATCCGCGCAGATCGACAACGCTCTGACCGGGTCCGTAATGTCTACTGTTAAGTGGATTCCACGCTTCAGGCAGTTCTCCTTCACCATGACCAGGCTGTCGTCGAGCAACGTCTTGATGGGGAATGCGCTCAATTCCAACTCCATCTTGCCCGCCTCGATCTTGGACAGGTCAAGGATGTCGTTGATGAGGGACAACAGGTGCCGGCCGCTCTCCACGATGTCTTTGACGTACTCCTCCTGCTTGGGATTCAGGTCCCCGAACAGCTTCTCCTCCAGCAGTTCCGAGAACCCGATGATGGCGCCGAGCGGCGTTCGCAACTCGTGGCTCATGTTGGCCAGGAAGTCCGACTTGGCCCGGTTCGCGGTTTCCGCCGAATCCTTCGCCTTTCGCAACTCCTCCTCCACCCGCTTGCGCTCGGTGATGTCGCGGATGTTGCACTGGATCACGTTCTGGTAGTCCACGAGATAGACGTTGCTGACGAACTCCACATCGACCCGCCGCCCGTCAGCGGTTTTCAGCGGTTTGTCTTCGTAGCGGATGTATTTCTGCCGCTGCAGTTCCGCGAAGTGGCCCTGGTTGGCGATAATGTCCTGGAAGAAGCCCAGTTCCCAGATCTTCTTTCCGAGGAATGCCTCGCGCGAGAAGCCCAGCAGCTGAATCAGGAACGGATTCACATCCACCACCATCCCGGTCTCGGCATCGAGGATCACAATGCCGTCTTTCGCCGACTCGAAGAGCCGGCGATAGCGGATTTCCGAAGCGAGGATCCGCTCATGGCTTTTCTCTTCCGTCATGTCTGTCAGCACAAGGCAGAACACGAACGCCGCCTCGTCAGCCGGCAAGCGGGATACCGACAGATAGACGGGCACCAGATGACCGTCGCCCGCTTTCAGGTTGATTTCCCGGCGGATCGGCATTGCGTGGACTTGTGCGAGGACGGCGTCAAGTGCCGACTGGTCTGCGGGCGGCAGGTAGTCGCGCAGGTCGGTGCCCAAAACGTGATCGAGCGGCTGCCCCAACATCTGGGCTAACCGAGCGTTGCAGTAGAGGATGACTCTGTCCGCGGACAAGGTCGCCGCGCCCTCGCTCATCGTTTCGATGAGCATCCGATACACGCGGTCGGCTCCGCTGAGGATGTGGACCCGGCGGTCGCCGCGCTCGCCAGCGTCGAGCACCGCACCCACTTCCCCGTTGCGGATGGCGCGCAGGGCTTCCTCGGCTTCGGCCAGCCTGGTGCGAAGGTCGTCCACTTCCGTTGTGCGTTCAGATGTTGTGGGCTCGGTTGACATGCTTCAGCCTACCTTCGGTTTGCGTCTTGCAGCGACGGTTGGCCTGAGAGCCATGGCGAAACAGCGATACGCCCCGAACCCCGTATGCCGAAAGCTAAGCCGAAGCGTCTTAGTGCCTTAACCGCCGAAAACGGCAAAGAAAGACAAGATATGTCCGCCCTCTCCCACTGGGAGAGGGACGGGGTGAGGGTTGTGGGCAAAGCCCACATGGGATGGGATTCATGACAGAAGGCTCTGCGCATATCTCGACTCCCGAGTTCTGATGGTCATTGTGACAAAGGCCGGTGCATCTGCGATGGGGGGAAACCCTACCACATCCTTACTCGCGCGGTAGGGTTTGACCCCATGGTCACGGGGGGCATGTTGCCGTAGTCTATTGCACGTTAAAGAACCAGAGGCGCCCCGCTGCGTCCGATGCGGCAGGAGTTAGATAGAACAAGCGGAGAAGTGCTGTGGAATTCGACAGGCAACACCGCATGACCACGGCACAGACCATCGTCGCACTGCCAAAGGGCACATCCTGGCACAGCCAGCCGGCGGAGGACGTGCTGAGCCTGCTTGTTTCCGCTGCGGATGGACTCTCTTCGCGGGAAGCGGCGCAACGTCTTTCAACCAGCGGCCCGAACGAACTGAAGGAAGGCAAACCCATCAGCCCGCTTCGGATTGTTGTTGGCCAGTTCAAGAGCCTGCTCATCTGGATTCTCATGGCCGCCGGTGTCATCTCCGGCCTGCTCGGCGAAGTCGTTGATGCCAGCGCCATTCTTGCCATAGTCGTCCTCAACGCGGTCATCGGTTTCTGCCAAGAGTTCAATGCCGAGAAGTCCATCGCGGCCCTGAAGAAGCTGACCGCGCCCAAGGCCAAAGTGCGCCGCGATGGGCAAGTCACTTCGATACCTGCCTCGCGAGTTGTTGCCGGTGACATCCTTGCGCTGGAAGCCGGCGACCTGGTCGCGGCTGATGCCCGACTCCTGGAGGCGGCCGCACTTAAGTGCAGCGAGTCCGCGCTCACCGGCGAGTCGGAGGCGGTGAGCAAGCAGGCTGGGACCTTGGAGCAAAGCGACATCCCGCTCGGAGACCGCAAGAACATGGTGTTCATGGGCACGAGCGTCGCCGCGGGCACTGGCGTAGCTGTAGTCGTGGCCACGGCGATGAAGACGGAGTTGGGCCGTATCGCCGGCCTGATCGAGGAGGCGGGGGCGG
>CAZWPN010000202.1:0-5378 GCA_964635275.1 uncultured Victivallales bacterium
CTCGGGCATCGTGATCATCAAGTATGCGCTGCCGGGCCCGCCTAAAGGCACGATGTTCCTGTTCCGGTAAGGGGCGGAGGAAGGGTGGCAGGTGGTCGGTGATAGTGCTGGCCTGTCCCTGGAGCCCGGGGGGGCCTCACCCCGGTGACCTCAGAAGTTCAGAAGATTGTCTTGCGAAGTCTAAACTGTGCGGCTAAAGTACCAAACATATTGGTGATATCACCATTGTTATTGGTGGAAGGAGTCTCGTCATGATTGAACCATTGTTGGGTTCCACTAACGCGGAGCGGACCCTGCTCTTTCTTCTTGCCCGCGACGAGGGCTATCCGAGCGAGATTGCCCGGCTATTTGAAACGGATCTTTATGGCATCCAGAAGCAAATGGACCGACTGGAGTCCGGAGGTGTGTTGGCAAGTCGAACGGCAGGCAGAACCAGGCTTTACCGTTTCAACCCGAGGTACCCCTTCTTGCGGGAATTGCGGGCGCTCCTTGAAAAGGCCTTGTCGTTCTATCCCGACAGTGAGCGGGATCGATTGCGCAGCGTCCGGCGGCGACCACGTCGAAGGGGGAAGCCGTTGTGAAACCAGTCGCCGAAATGACCCGCTTGGAATTCGCGGCCTTCGTGGCGGCTGAGTTCCGCCGCCGCAATATCGATGTCGTGCTTTCCGGTGGTTCCTGTGTTTCGATCTACAGCCAGGAAAAGTACGTCTCCCTGGACCTTGATTTTGTGAACGCGGGGTTCGCGAAGCGTTCGCGGATCAAGGATGCCATGGAGGCCTTAGGTTTCCGTGAGGAGAACCGGTATTTCCGACGCCAGGACGCCAACTTTCTGATCGAGTTCCCCCCGGACCACTCGCCGTTGGAGAGGAACCGGTGAAGCAAATTGACGAGATCGCAACTGCAACTGGAATCGTGCGGATTATTTCGCCAACCGATTGCGTGAAAGACCGGCTCACCTGGTATTACCACGGCAACGATACGCAATGCTTGCAGCAAGCCATCCTTGTCGCCAACGCTTATGCCGTCGACCTCTCCGAAATCGAGCGTTGGTCCAAGGCGGAAGGAAAGCACAACGCGTTTATCCAAATCAAAGAGAAACTGACAAGTGGTGGTACAACCACACGGCGCAACGGAGTCGCTGGTGCGGCCCGGTGATTACTATCGTTCAAACAGGCCAACAACAATTCAGAGTTCAGAATGTGAACAATAGGAAAACGACTCGAATGGTCGTGATGGCTTTTTGCGTGGCGCTGTCGCTTGCGGCCCTGCCCGCCTGGTCCTCTGTCTACTTCATCGATAGCCAGAACGGCTCCGACACAGGGGACGGGACGACGACGAATACGGCGTGGCGAACGCTGGCCAAGGTGAATGCGACCCTCTTTGCCGCCGGCGACAGCGTGATGTTCAAATGCGGCGGCGCGTGGACCGGATCGCTGGCCATCGCGAATTCGGGGACGAGCAACAATCCGATCACCTACGCGTCGTACGGTTCCGGGAACCAGCCTGCGATCGGCGTCACGAACGTCGTGGACGTGATCGGCATAACCGGAGACTGGATCGTCCTCGCCGGCCTGCACATCTTCGGCAATGGCACTGCGGGCGGGGGCGCAGCCTGGGGGGTGAGCATCGCCGGGTCGCACGTTACCGTCACCAATTGCGAGATCAACAGCTCCGGCGCCGGGGTGTATACGACCGGCCATTCCATCCTGGTGACACACTGCAATATCCACGACATGCTCCCCTGCCACGATGATCCCGGCGGAGACGACGACTATGGCGGCAACGGCGTCATCATGAACACCGGAGCGTCGGACATCGAAGTCGCGTACTGCCGGCTGGTGAACCTGATCGGTCATTCCTACGATTACGGCAGCGACGGCGGCGCGGTGGAACTGTGGGGTACCGTCTCGCGGGTCAAGGCCCATCACAACTATGTGAACAACAGTTGCGGCTTCCTGGAGTCGGGGGGACTGTCCGGGGAACCGGTCACCGATGTCGCCGCCTACTACAACGTCATCGTCAACATCGTGGGATCGCCCATGATCTGCCTGCACGTGGGCGACGGGAAGTACGGCATTGTTCCCTCGAATTTCCGATTCCACAACAATACCTGCATCAACGGGGGTTCGTCCTATGGCATGGGCTCCTACATCGCCTGCTCAAACAACATTCTCGTGAGTTCGTCGCTGGGAGGGAATCAGGGCAACAACTACAGCGGCAATCCGGGATTCGTCAATCTCGGGGCCGGCGACTATCATCTCTCCTCCACTGCCACCGCGTGTATAGACAACGGAGTAAACTTGGGCTATACGAAGGACTTTGACGGTGTCGCGGTCCCGCAGGGCGCCGCGCCCGACATCGGCGCGTATGAGTTCATTCCGAGCACCAACACGACGCTAACCGTCACGGCAGGCACCGGCGGGACCACCGTGCCCAGCGGCGCGAGGGTGGTCGTCCGCGGCGTGGCAACGGCGATCAGCGCGACTCCGGCGTTCGGGTATTTGTTCGAGAAGTGGACCGTGGCGAGCGGCGCGGCCACCATCGGCAACACCAACGCCACGAACACGACCGTCACGATTGCCGCCCCGGCGACGGTGCAGGCGAACTTTGCCGCCGAGGTGACGTGTGCGATCACGGCGCCCCTGAACGGCGCCGTGCTGAAGGCGGGAACGAATGTGACGATTGCGGCCACGGCCTCGGCCCGGGGCGCCACGGTGGACAAGGTCGAGTTCTTCCGCGACGGCGTCAAGCTGGGCCAAGATACGAACGGTCCCTACACCTGCGAGTGGACCGACGTGGCGGTTGGAGCCTATGCGCTAACGGCGCGGGCCATTGACAGCCTGGGCGTGACGGGCGAATCGGCGGTGGTCAGTGTGCAGGTGACGACCAATGGCCTGCTTGGGAGCGTGCATGCCACGGGCGGCACGGTGACGAACTATACCGACGCGGGCGGCACGAATTGGACTGTTCACGTCTTCACGGCGGGCATGGGCCCCACCAACATGAACGTCGCGAGTGGCGGCAACGTCGAACTGCTGGTGGTGGCCGGCGGCGGCGGGGGCGCAGGAACGGGCGGTCCTGGCGGCGGCGGCGGTGGCGGCGGCCTTGTGTATACGTCGAGTTTCCCCCTGGTGGCGGGCACCTATGCGGTTGCTGTCGGCGGCGGCGGCGCCCCTGGCGTGAATGGCACGAACTCGGTGTTCTCGAATTCGGTGTCCTCGGCGATTGTTGCGATCGGCGGCGGACGGGGGGGTGCCCTCGGCGGCACGGGGGGTGACGGCGGGTCCGGCGGGGGTGGCGGGGGCGCGACGTCAGGCCAAGGACCCGCGGGGGGGAGCGCGAGCCCGGCGGGTCAGGGCTATAGCGGAGGCACAGGCGGTGTCTATTCGGGTTGGGGCGGTTCCGGCGGCGGCGGCGGCGCAGGGGCAGCCGGCTCAAACGGATCGAGTACGGGTTCCGGCTCGTCCGGCACGCCCGGCGGCAATGGCGGCATCGGCAGGCAGTTCACCCAGTTCAGCGTGTGGGGATCGCCTGCCGGCTGGTTCGCGGGCGGGGGCGGAGGCGGATCGGTCAACAACAACTCCGGCGGCATTGGAGGATCGGGGGGCGGCGGGAGTTACGTGCTGCACGGTGCGGGCACTTCCGGCACCAACGGCACGGGTGGTGGCGGCGGCGGCGGGTGTTGGGACAACACGGGGGGCTCCGGGCACGGGCATCCTGGCGGCGCCGGCGGCTCGGGCATCGTGATCGTGCGGTACGTGACGGGACCGCTGAGCGCATACGAACAGTGGCGTCAGGCGTATTTCACGGCCGAGGAGTTGGCCAACCCGGCGGTGAGCGGGGACCGCGCCGACCGGGACCATGACGGGATGCGCAACCTGGACGAATACTGGGCGGGCACGGATCCGACGAATCCGGTCTCGCGGCTGGTGGTGTACCAGGTGGCGCCGAACCCGGCGGCGGCGGACGAGTTCCTGGTGACGTGGCAGAGCGCCACAGGGCGGGTATACGCGGTGCAAACGGCCACGAATCTGATGACCGGATTCAGCACGCTGACAAACGGCCTTCCCGCCACGCCAACGGTGAATGTCTACACGGATGCCGTGAATGGCGCGGGGCAGAAGTTCTACCGAGTGAGGGTGGAGTGAGCATGAGTTTGCTCTCGCCGCACTCTTTGTCTCGATGGGAATAGATTAAGACCTGTGAAAGAGGAGCGGAAAGCTGTGAGAAAGCAGACAGAATCGGGTGTTACGTATCGCGTGTCGCGAATGACAACCAGCGTCGTGCTGGCCGTAAGGATATCGGTTGGCACGGTGTCAGCGGCCGATAACGCCGTCGAAAAGAGCCCGGCGGCCGGCGCGACGACGCAAGCGCTGAAGCCGCCCGCCCTGACGACGACGGTTACGGAGATCGGAAGGCTGCCGAGCATCAGCTGGATAGATACGCCTCTAACCTCCGTGAAGAAGGGCGACAACGATTACGAATGGTATCATTTCTGGAACTGGGGGACGGTGATGCAGAAGTCCCAGGGGACCCTGGAGAACCCCATGGCGAAGCTGCTGATCGAGAAGCGTAACCAAAGTTTCATCGATATGCAGGGCTTCGGTGGTGGCGTCTGGATCCAGAGTCTATACAAGTGTACCAACGGTAATCTGTTGGGGTTCTGCCATTTGGAGCGGGTCTTCGCGGAGAACGGCGAATACAAGGGTCGGGTCGGGTTGGCGTATTCCCAAAACAACGGGGATTCATGGACTTACCTGGGCCATATCGTATCCTCGTACAATGATTGGTTCGGCTTCGACGAGAGTATCAGCGGCGGCCCGTTCATCGTCAAGGACCAGTGGCTGTATGTGTACTTCAACGAATCCGCCAATATGGGTCCCAAGAATGTGAAGCGGCAGCTTCCCTTGAGCGTGGCGCGAGCGAAATTCGACGACGTGTTGGCCAATGCCAAAGACGGCAAGGTGACACCCTTCAAGAAGTATTTCAACGGCGACTGGACTGAAGACGGACTCGGCGGGCAAAGCACGCCGGTCTTCCATCCCGGCAGTGCGACCAACGACGTCGGCATCGGGTGGCACATGACCTACAACACCTACCTGAAGCAGTACATGTTCGTTTATTGTGCCGGGGATACCAAGCTGACCTTTTCGAAGGACGGTCTGGCTTGGTCCGACCCTGTAACCATCCGCAAGACGGGTGACGGCAAGTTCGCATTCTACGCTGGCATCGTGAGCTATGGCCCCCTTCCTCAGGAAACGGGCCGGACGTTTGATGTGTACACCTTCGACCTCAAGGGCGATGGTGGCAACTATGTCGGTTATCGCGTTCAGATCGTCCTGGGCGCCGCGGGGGATCGTGCGATACCAGCGTCAGGA
>CAZWPN010000203.1:0-5330 GCA_964635275.1 uncultured Victivallales bacterium
GGCTGGACCGGCAGGGAGACGAGTTCCTGGACGGACGCCGCTATCTCGAACGCGATAGGCTCACCCATTATGGTGAAGTGAAGTATAAAGCGTCCCAGCCATGGGTGGATCCGTGGCTGGCAAAATGAAAGGAAACACCTGGATAACGACCCCGGCGAGATGTTCAACCTCGCAAAGGATCCGAAATCAGCGCCTGTGCTCGCGGAACACCGCAGGCTGTTGAAGGAGTGGTATCAGGAAAACGGGGAAACCTGGTCGCCAAAATGAGCGACGTGCGGCACCGGGCCTCCGCCTTCGCGCAGACACAGACCGGGATGGGGTACGCGGGGGATGGACGGAGGATCGGTTGACGATAGCGGGCGACGATAACGGATAACGAGTAGAGCGGGTTTCAATCGTCCACCGCTCTCGTCGCCCGTTCTCGTCCACCGAGCGATACTGACAAGGGAGCAAAACGATGGACAAGCAGCAGACGAGATACGCACAGGTGGGAGTAGGCGGGCGCGCCTTTATGTACACCGAAGCGGCAGCAAAGGGATTTCCAGAGGAAGCCTGCCTGGTGGGATTGTGCGACAGCAACCAAGGACGTCTCGACATGATGGCCCGCTGGGTGACAAAGTGGACTTCCGCGGACGGCGGCACACCCCTAAAGGTGCCGCTATACGCACACACGGATTTCGATCGCATGGTGAAGGAGACACGGCCAGACACCGTCATCGTCACGTGCAAGGATGCCTTCCACGATGAATATGTCTGCCGCGCCATGGAACTCGGTTGCGATGTGATCACCGAAAAACCGATGACCACGGACGCGCAGAAATGCCAGTGCATCCTCGACACGCAGAAGAAGACCGGCCGCAAGGTCAGGGTCACCTTCAACTACCGCTACGCCCCGCCCCGCACGCAGGTCAAGGACCTGCTGATGAAAGGAACTATCGGCGAGGTGCTCTCTGTGGATTTCCATTGGATGCTCGACACCTACCACGGAGCCGACTACTACCGCCGCTGGCACCGCAACAAGGCCAACTCCGGCGGATTGATGGTGCACAAGGCCACGCATCACTTCGATCTCGTCAACTGGTGGCTTTCCGACGTGCCGCAACGCGTGTACGCCTCCGGGCACCGCCGCTTTTACACGCCGAAGACGGCGGATCGGCTTGGCCTGACCCGGCGTCAGGAACGTTGCCGCGGCTGCCCGGAATTCGGCACGTGTCCGTTCGGCCTCGACCTGGCTGCCAACAACGGCCTCAAGGAGACCTACCTCGACTGCGAACAGTACGACGGCTATTTCCGCGACCGCTGCGTCTTCAGCTCCGAAATTGACATTGAGGACAGCATGAACGTGGTGGTGGATTATGCCGGTGGGGCCAAGCTGTCCTATTCCCTCAATGCATTCAATCCATGGGAGGGGTATGCGGTCGCCTTCAATGGCACCAAGGGCCGCCTGGAGCACATGTGCCAGGAGACCGTGTATATCAATGGCGACGGAAGCGTTCCGGGCGCGCTCAAGAACGCGGATACCTACATCCGCGTCTATCCGATCCGCAAGCCGGCGTACAGTATTGATATTTGGAAGGCGGAAGGCGGCCATGGCGGCGGCGACGCGCCGCTGGTTCGTGACGTATTCAGCCACACGCCGCCAGCGGATCCGTACAAGCGCTCGGCGGATCAGCGTTCCGGCGCCTGGTCCATCCTGGTGGGGGTCGCCGCAAACCAGTCCATGGCCAACAACCGGCCGTACCGGATCGATGAGCTGTGCCAGAACATCGGCCAGCCGAACTACCCGCCCATGCCCACGGGCGACGAGCCGCTGAGTTTGTGAAAGGAGAAACGCGTGAAGAAAAACACTGTTCCACCAGTCTGCACCTTTGATCCCCGTGTGGTGCCGGCGTCTGTTCCGGATTCCTGGCTCTCACTTTCCCGGGAAATTGATTACACCCCGCCCGGATTCTACCTGCGCACCTGCCATAGCGTGCGGGACGGCTCCACATTTGGAATCGAGTTGCTTGATGCCAAGGGCAGCCCGATCAACGCACAGCCATCCAGCTCCCCGGCCCTGACCGTGCTCCAGGGTAATGGCGCCCGCCTGGAATGCGTTTTCGGGGCGGGAGGCGCCTTGCGTCTGCGCGTCCGCGGCGGCAGGGCACGGTTGACGCTCCAGCACCTCAAGAGCTACTGCCCGGTGATTTTCGCGCACAGCGCTGACCGTATCCAAGTGTTGCTGAACGCGGTCTGTGGGCAGTTCGCCGTCACGCGCCTAACCGGACGCATGACGCTCGATGCGCCGTGGCAGGGCGATCGGGTTGAGCGCGGCGTGATCGAACTGGTTCCGCGCAAGGGTGAGTGGGCCGAACTGGCGGTCGAGGCGATGCAGTCCACCTGGCCGGCATCTTCGCACAGAGAGCCGTTTGACGACGTGGTAGCGCGGCGCGGTGCGGAGTTCGCCGCTTTCCTGAAACCCTTTCCGGCCGCCTTGCCGGGCCACGAAGAGACCCGCGCCCTGGCCGGTTACATCCTGTGGAGTTGTCTGGCGCCGCCGCGCGGAAACGTGACGCGGCAGGTGATGTTGATGTCCAAGCATGGCATGAACAGGGTCTGGAGTTGGGACCATTGCTTCAACGCGCTCGCCCTGGCCGGCTGCCATCCGGACCTGGCCTGGGATCAGTTCCAGGCGTTTGCGGACAAGCAGGACGCCGACGGCTGCTTCCCGGACAGTTACAACCCCATTGGCTACGGCTGGGAATTCGTTAAGCCGCCCGTGCACGGCTGGACCCTGGCGCGAATGATCGAGTGGGCTGATCCCGGAACGGCCCGCTTGCGCGAAGCCTACGAGCCGCTCGTCAGATGGACGCGCTGGTGGCTCAACGCGCGCGACCAGGATGGCGACGGGTTGCCGGAAATTCATCACGGCAACGACACGGGCGCGGACAACAGCACCATCATGAACCTCGGCATGCCGCTGGCCACGCCCGACATCGCCGCGTATCTGGTGCTGCAGCTCGATGCGCTGGCGCAAGTCGCGCAGCGGATTGGCCGTCGCGCGGACGCCACGCTCTGGCGCGAGGAGTCGGCGCGCTTGCTGAAGCGACATCTGACCCTGCAATGGCGCGCTGGCGAACCCCGCGCGATTCGGCCGGGACAAGGTGCCCTCCCCCAGCCTGGCGACGCCTTGCAGCCATGGATGACAGTGGTGCTCGGCGACCGCCTGCCGACAGCCAAACAGAAGGCCTGCGTCAAGGCCATCGCACGCTTTCGTTGCGCCGCCGGTCTGGCCACGGAAACCCTTGAAAGCCCGCTGCACGAGCGCGACGGCTACTGGCGCGGCCCGGTATGGGCACCCTACACGCTGCTGGCCTGCGACGGTCTGCGGCGGATGGGGCAATCGAGAATGGCGTCGCAAATCGCCGCTGATTTTATCGGCAACTGCCGCGTCGCCGGCTTCGCCGAGAACTATGCCGCCGACAACGGTGCGCCGCTTAGGGATCGCGCCTACTCGTGGACGGCGAGCGCTTATTTTGTACTGATGCAACACCTCAGGGAAAGGAACGACCGGAGGAACTCGTCATCCGCTATTATCGCCCGCTCTCGGCCACCGAAAAGATGCTAATGTTGGCGAAAGAGGAGAAGATCCAATGAACCGACGTGACGTAATGCGAATGACCGGAGTGGGAATGTTGGCGGCCGGGCTGCCGGGGTTTGGAATGGCGGAAGGGGCTTCGCCGGGCAGCGGCAAGCCGTTAACCTATGACGGCCGGAGTTTCCTGCCGCTACTTCGCGGCGAGCCGTTCAATCCGCGGGAATGGATCTTTGTGGGCGTGTCCTTTGGTAGCCCGATGTGGTACGTCCGCGAGGATAAGTGGAAGCTGGATCAGTCGGGTAAGTTGTTCGATATGAAAGACACGCCCTTCAGCGAGCCGGAAGTGTCGGCCAAGTCGAAGAACCCGGAAGCGGTCGCCGCGCGCACGCGGCTTCAGGCCGTGCTCGACAAACTCAATCCGGCGGGCGGCAAGATGCCGCCCCGGAAACCGGACATCCTGGAAGGGCCAGGAAGATGAGCGACAAGCGACCGAACATCCTGTTCATATTCACCGACCAGCAGTCGCTGCGCGCCATGGGCGCGTGCGAGTTTCCGGTGCATACGCCGAATATGGACGCGCTCGCCGCGAGCGGCGTGCGGTTCGACCGCTCGTATTGCACCTCGCCCGTCTGCTCGCCGGCACGCGCTTCGCTGATGACCGGCCGGATGCCGCACGAGATGGGCACACGTTTCAATGGTTGCGCGTTACCGTCGGCGTACCCGACCCTCGGACACCGGCTCCGGAAGGCTGGCTATGAGACCGCCTACACCGGAAAATGGCATCTGGATCACTGCGTCTATTACTGGGAACCTGGCGATCGCCAGGGCTTTGAGTTCCTTACGTTCCCGGAACCGCCGCAATCCTGGTTGGGCCGGGCCACCGATGCGCCGACAGTCAACCAGGCCATCACGTTCTTGGAAAAACCCCACGAGCGTCCGTTCCTGCTGGTGGTGTCGCTGCATAATCCGCACGACATCTGCTATCGTTTGATCGAGGGATCGATCCAGCCCCGCACGGCTGCGGAAGGACCTGAACTCCCGCACAACCTGGCGATAGATCCGAACGAACCGGAGTTCGTCACCGAATGCCGAAACCGGCGCACCTACGGGCAGGAAATGACCACGACAACCGACTTCACCGACGACCACTGGCGCGGTTATCTGCACGCATACAGCCGTATCGTTGAGGAAACGGACGTGCAGGTGGGCCGGATCATGGATGCGCTGCGCGATTCCGGCCTGGAGGAAGACACGCTGGTTGTGTTCACCAGCGATCACGGCGAAGGGATGGCCGCCCACAACTGGGTGGTGAAACTAATGCTGTACGAGAATCCGGTGACCGTGCCGTTGGTGTTCCGCTGGCCCGGCGTGATTGCGGCGGGACGCGTGGACCAGACACACCTCGCCTCTGGCGTTGACATTCTGCCGACCCTCTGTGATTTCGCCGGCGTGCCGGTTGATCCGCAGGTCACGGGGGTCAACCTGCGCCCAGTCATCGAGCGGCCCGACCTGCCCGGTCAGCCCTTCGTGGTGACCGAACTCGATCCGGACCCGGACAACCCTGCCAAAACCGGCCGCATGCTGCGGACCGACCGGTTCAAGTACATCGTCTTCTCCTGCGGCCAACGCCCGGAGATGCTGTTTGACTTGAAGAACGATCCCGGCGAAACGCGCAACCTCGCGGCCAACCCGGAATTCGCTAACGAACTGCAACGCCATCGCCGGTTGCTGACGGAATGGCAGGCGGCGACCA
>CAZWPN010000204.1:0-2471 GCA_964635275.1 uncultured Victivallales bacterium
AAAAGTAAGATGGACGTCTGGAATATCTTCAATGAAATGCTCATCCCCAAAGAGTAGGGCGAAAGAAAAAAAAAAGATGATCCTGATCGGGGGAGTTGCGTGTGGATGCGCATGGGATTCGAAGCTGACTAGTCCGGCCTGACAGGCAAAGCCAAAATCAATGAGAAGCACCCCGTCGTTTTCCGGAAGGCGCTGCAGTATGCCTCCATGGCCTCCGGACAGTTGGAAATCCGCGAACCCAGAGTAGAAGAAATCAACCGCAAGAGCGACGCCCTCTATCAACTGATCAAGCACCTGCTCAACAGTGGCGTTCGCGTCGATGCGGTGGGCTTCCAGGGCCATCTCAATGTCAACCGGTCTTACGATTGGGACAGTGTCAAAAAGAACATCCGGCGCTTCAAGGATCTGGGCCTGGAGGTCTACATCACGGAACTGGATGTCAGCATGGGAATGGAATGGAAGAAGGGGGATCCTTTTCCAGCGGACTATGAAAAGCGGCAGACGGAACGCTATTACGGCCTCGTCAAGGCGGCCCGGGAAGCCGGTGTGAACCGCATTGATGTCTGGGGGCTCTCCGAAGCGGTCAACCAACATTGGCTGGTCGGCCAGAAGGCCCGATTGTTTGACGAGCAGTTCAAGCCGCGAGCGACCTACCAGGCGGTGCTTAAGGCGCTGTATGATTCGCAACTGAAGACACCATGAAACACGCACGCAACAACCTCGCATCCTGAAGCACTTGATAGACGAAGAACTGAGATTGGGAGACTCTCGCAGCCTGTATCGGAGTCTTCAATCCATGAACACCAAGGAAACGGCAGACAAGTGAAACGATCTTGCAAGCTGGGCATCGCGGCACTGACGGTCGTTACGCTCATAGTCATTGCGGACGCTGCCGGCGCGCCGCCCGCTTCTCCCGCCATGAAGTCGCCGAGCCACGCCAGGATCCCAGCCGACATGCCGTTGGACGCCGTCAAATGGACGGGGGGGTTCTGGCAAGACCGGATGCGGCGCCTGCGGGACATCTATCTTCCCGGAGTCTTGGACGGGTCTTTCATGACCGTTGAAAACGGTGCCACTTTCCGCAACCTGTTACGGGCCGCAGGACTGGAAGAGGGTGGAGCACTGGCGTGCATCTGGTCTGACGGCGACTGCTACTTGGTGCTGGATACGGCCTCGCGGCTGTATGCCTATCGTCCGGATGACTATCTTAAGGGCAAGCTCGATTACTGGATCCCGATCGTTGCGCGCGTGCAGCGGTCAGACGGATTGGTTGACACGCGGACTGTCTTGAAGAGATTTGACGCCAAGGATGGGATGGTGTGGGAGCAATCCGAGAAGCAGCAACGACAGGCCGGCTTTCAGGGATTGCTGGCCTACAATACGGGACACCTGCATACCGCCGCGAGAACCTACCAACGAGCCACCGGCGACGACCGTTTCCTCGTCATCGCCGACAATGCCATGCTCTTTTACCTGAGCCGAGGCGCCAACACCTCGGATGGGTTTCTCGGCTGGGCGTGCCATTCACTTTACGCACGCACGGGCGAGCAGCGATACCTCGAATGGCTCCAAGGCATCTACGCGCGGGGTTGGTCACCCTTCGGGCCGTCGCTGCGCGAGGCAGGCGAGGTCTTCGGGCACAACACGGTTACGGCTCACTACCTGGCGGGGGCGACCGCCTTATATGACCGCACCGGGGAACAAGCCCTCCTCGATGCGTTGGTGCGACTGGCCGCCAACATGCTCACCCAGAAAACCTACATCACGGGTGCAGTGGCACCGGTCTTCCGAGGTGAGAGGCCGGAACAAGTCCTCAACGGCAAGAAGTATCCTGCCCAGAACATCCAAGAAGCTGTCGGCCTGGCCTGCGATCTTCCGAACGACCGCGCCTATTGCGAGAGCTGCGGCCAGTGTCTATACATGGAGTGGTATTACCGGATGTTTCGCCTCACCGGCCAGGCGCTTTACATGGATGCCGCCGAACGGGCGCTCTATAACACGGTGCCGGGCTGCGTGGATCTGGACCTGCCCAATTTCTTTTACTGCAATCCTCAGGAACAAATGTCCGGATCAAAGCGGTTTGCTACGAATGGGACCCGAGATCCGCGGGAGTCCAACTACACATGGAGGCGCCAATACACGAAGAACTGCGCGTGTTGTCCCCCCAAAGTCATGCGGGCCATCGCCCTGTCGGTCGAGATGGCCTACAACTTCAATCACGAGGGGTTGTGGGTGAACCTATATGGCGACAATCGCGTCCGAGTTGACCTGCCTAAGGGCGGCGCGCTGGAGTGCCGGCAGACCAGCGTCTATCCCTGGGACGGCAAGGTTCGGCTTGTTCTGGAAAAGGTACCAGATGAAGAACCGTCTGGCCTATTCCTGCGGATTCCCGGCTGGGTAAACGGCCCTGTAAGCATCGCGGTCAATGGCCAGCCCTCCGATGGCGGCGCCCAGGGCGGAACGTATAACCG
>CAZWPN010000204.1:2481-5268 GCA_964635275.1 uncultured Victivallales bacterium
ACCTTTTCGTAAAGCTGTTCGTATGTGGCGACATTTTCCTTTTTGGGCAAAAATGTATCCCTTTTTCTCACCATAGCTTTTACCGCCGTCGGAAAATCTGGATGGAGGTTGAGACCGACTGCCGCATCAATGGCGGCGCCCAGGGCGGAACGTATCACCGCATCCAACGGAGGTGGAGGAACGGCGATGTCGTCGAGTTGGAGTTGCCCATGATGGTTCGCTTCATGGCTGCCAATCCGAAGGTGAAGGATGATCGCGGCAAGGTTGCCGTCATGCGCGGGCCTGTGGTTTACTGCCTTGAAGGAGACGACGTGCCAAAGACTGTCGGCCTGGATCAGGTGCACATCCCCGCTGGAGCCGATCTGAAACCCGTCTTCACGGAAGAACTCGGCGGCGTGATGAAGCTCTCCGGATCGTTGGTGCACAGCACAACCGCACGGTTGTCGGCGGACAAGCTGGTTGACGACGCGACCGAAACGGCTCTCTACCGGCCGGCTCGCTTCGCGAACGCACACCCGACATTGGCGGAAGGCGACCGTGCCATTACCGCGACAATGATTCCCTACTACGCACGGCTCAACCGAAAGAGCGATTACTTCACGATTTGGTTGCCGGTTTACTGACGGCGGCTTTGTGGCTCAATGGGATCAACTCTTGACACTTACCATTCGTCAACAAACGCACAACCAGGAAACACGCCCATGAACAGACTGACATCCTTGACCTTCACCACCCTGCTGTACTCGATGGTCAACTCGCAGGCGCAAACATCCGCACCTCCACCAGCCACCGCCGGGACACCTCTGGTAGTCCCGCCGGAACGTGCGGCTGCCGCCACAGGCCCGGTCGACGAACCGTTCTGGCTCCCTAGTCACACCTACACAACCCGCAAGCTTTTCACCACGGCTTCCATCAATAGGAATGCTAATAGTTGCAGGACGGCGGTTTATAATGAACACGTCTATACGGTTTACGCTCGACAGGGTGACGAAAGAATGATGGTCGCCACAATCCCTCTCGACGGTTCGGCGGCGGCGAGCCAGCCGCTGGTCGGAGGCGCCGATCCCAAAGCCAGAGGCTACACGGCATCCGCCAATAATCATAAGGTTTGGGACGTTGCTGTCGACCGCTCCGGTTACATCCATGTGACTGGCGACATGCACACTCGCATGGATATGGGCTATTGGCGTTCCGACAAGCCCGAGGATGTCTCCTCTTTTACCCAAATCGAGTGGGAGGACAAGCCCCCCGGCACCCCGCTTAAATGCCCCATTTCCAAGGGCACCACGTTCCCGCACTTTTGGAAAGATCGTAAGGGCCAGTTGTTCTGGAGCGCACAGCAGTCTTCTTCATTCCTTCCGTTGTGTTCTTACGACGAAACCACGCGGCTATGGACTTCGCTTGGTGGCCCCAAACCCAGAAAGGGAGGAGAAATCTGTTTTGCATGGACACCAGCCGCCGAATACAGCAGTCCTACCGACAAAGGTGGATTCAGCGGATCCGCTTTCTATCCGTGCTGGGACAGCAACAACCGCATGCACATCTCGATCGGGCTGCTCGGCACAAATACTCGCGGCCCGCACCCGGCTGCCCTTGGGACCCACATTCTCTACGCCTATTCCGATGACGGTGGCATGACGGTGTTCAAGTCGGATGGGACACCCATTCAATTTCCGATCCTATCCACTGCGGGCCCCAATCAAGGCCAAATCATCCTTGAGGAGATGAAGGATGATCCTAAGTATAATTGGCTCAATCGTCACGGGACTATTAGCTTGGACAAGGCCGATCGGCCCATGATTGCGGTCAAGAGTTATTCGACTGGCAATCACCGCTTTCGCCTGGAAAACGGGCGTTGGGTTGACCATTCCGATTTTGATTCCAATTTCGGTGGTGTGGCAGATCCCAGCGGCGTGAAGATCTCTCAAAACGACTATGGGAAGGGGTTTAAGCGTTCCTGGAATCCGAACAGCAGTAACATGGCCACCATCTCTACACCGGACGCCGTGCATGGAGTTGATTCGGAACACTATCGCGATACGGGCGAGTTGGTTTGGACCTCGCTGACTGGCTCCGCCACCAAGGGCACATTCACCATCTACCTCACGGCATTTGATCGCGTTTCCAAAGTCATCGGCGTCGACTTCGAACCCGCCACCCACTCTCAAGGCAGGAAGTCCGGAGACGTTGCCGGCGCCTTTTGCTTCTATACGGGTCTGAGCAGTGGAATCTGGAACACCGTGACCGGGCCCATAGACAAACTGAGCACATCCGAGACTTCTCAAGCCCTCGTGCCCATGGATGGCTCCGCGACAACGAATCCTGTCAAAGTCACCCTTGGAGCGGGAAGCGGCGAGTCGTTTTCTCTCGGCAATTGGACCACCGTGCCAGACGCGTTGAGAGGCGACGGCATCCAATTGGATACCACAACCGGCACATCTGCCAGCATCACAGTCAGCGGTCTGATTCCGGGCAACCGATACGACTTAGCGCTGTTTGGATCGGATCCTGCTTATCCCGCCCATGTCACCTTCAACGGGGTCACAAGATTGACCGATGGGGTATTCAAAGACGTGCCAGCCGACGCGAATGGCAACATCCGCGGGTCCGTTGCCCGCAAGGGCACAATTGCCCGTTTAGCGGGCCTTCAGATTCAAGGGAACTTCAAGACACTCACACATCGTTGAATTACAGGGCCTTATGTCAGCCCCATTTCGCTCCCCGACGCTGGTTCCCGGTCTGCCCGTTTCCTCCATGCCAAACGAACAGGCCTTGGAAAATGATCCG
>CAZWPN010000205.1:0-5250 GCA_964635275.1 uncultured Victivallales bacterium
CCTACCGAGGCCGAATGGGAATACGCATGTAGGGCAGGGACGAGTACGCTATTCCACTCGGGAAACGCGGACGGCGATCTGGACGGGATCGGATTGTACGGAAGCAACAGCGGAGGCAAGACGCACCCGGTGGGGCAGAAGCAGGTGAATGCGTGGGGATTGCATGACATGTCCGGCAACGTCTGGGAGTGGTGTCAGGACTGGTACGGCACCTATTCATCGGGTTCTGTGGCAGACCCGGTTGGGACATCGTCGGGGTCGGGCCGTGTGCTGCGTGGCGGTTCCTGGAAGTGCGATCCAGTGGGGTGCCGGTCGGCGTACCGGATCAACTACGCTCCCTCGAGCACGGACATCGACTGCGGCTTTCGGGTCGTGTGTGTTCGCTGAGGGCTGCGGCGGCGGCTCCGCCGGAGGCCTCGCCCTACCCAGAAAGACAAGAATTTGTGTATGTTCCCCACGTGGGCGAGATCTCCGATCGAGCCTTAAGCAAATGACGCACACGAGTCCGCAGCAAGTCCTGCCTTCCTTGGCCGACGATCGTGGGATGGGGCTTGCGCTTGATCTGTGAGGGGAAATCCAATACTGTTCCGAACAGTGCAGCGGTCGGGTGTGTGACCGCTCAGTCAAATAGCCATACGCAGAGAGGACGTCAGCCATGAAGCGAAAGGTGTTGATTCCGACAAAACTGGACAAAATAGCGGCCGAGATGCTTTCGGCCAATGGCAGCTACGCCGTGGTGCAGGACACGTCCGCTCCCCTGAGTGAACTGGCGGCCAAACACGCCGATACCTATGCCCTCATTGTGCGCAGCGAAGAGGTCACAGCGGCGATCATGGATTCGCTGCCGTCGCTCAAGGTGGTGATCCGCGCCGGCGCCGGTTACAACACGATTGACATCAAGCATGCCCGGAAGAAGGGCATTGATGTCATGAATACGCCTGGCGCCAACGCCAACGGCGTGGCCGAGGAGGTGGTCGCCATGATGCTCGCGGATGCGCGGCACGTGGTGGCCGCCGATGCATCATGCCGCCGCGGCGAGTGGGAGAAGACCAAGTTCATGGGGCGCGAAGTGGCCGGCAAGACGGTCGGCATTGTCGGCCTGGGCAACATCGGGCGTCTGGTGGCCAAGCGTCTGAGCGGATTCGACTGTGTGTTGATGGGATTTGACCCGGCCATATCCGTCGAGCGCGCTCAGGAGATGAACGTGGAGTTGACGGATCTGGAGACGATCTTCTCGAAGTGCGACTACATCTCGCTCCACATCCCTGAGACGAAGGAAACAAAGAAGCTGGTTGGCGAGAAGTTTCTATCACTCATGAAACCCGGCGCCACGCTGATCAACTGCGCCCGTGCCGGAATCATTGACGAAGACGCGATGCGGAAGATCAAACCCGAGCGAAAACTGAGACTCCTGAACGACGTCTACCCGAAGGATGAGGCTGGGCCCAAGGGCATCGCCGACATCGCCGACATCATGCTACCGCACTTGGGCGCCAGCACGCATGAGGCGAATTGGACAGCGGCCAAGCGGTCCGCGGAACAATTGATGGATTTCGATTTCAAGGGTGTAACGAGTTTCATCGTGAACCGGGACATCCCGGACGGGTTGGACCGCGCGTATTGCGATCTGGCTAACACGATGGCGCGGCTATGCCGGTGCATGGCGGGCAGGAATGCGCCGCTCAAGCGGATCGAAACGTCATTTTACGGAAGGCTGGGCAAGTTCGCGGACTGGCTGGTGGTTCCAGTGGTGGCGGGCCTGTCGGATGAGTTTGACCGCGCCATGGACTCACATGCGGCCCAGAAGTTCCTGGTCGACAAGGGGATCGAGTATGTCAATCGTGTTCCCGAGAGCCAGAAGGGCTACGGAGAGGCTATTACCATTGATCTGACCAGTGAGGTTGGCGCTGAGGAACTGCGGCAGGTGAGCGTGCGCGGCACGGTGGCCGAGGGGGTGCTGATGGTCTCGCGGATCAACGAATTCAACAAACTGTATTTTGAGCCGGCCGGCAACGCCGTCATCTTCCTCTACGATGATCGGCCGGGCGTCATTGGAACGATAGGCGTCAAACTTGCCGCCGCCGGCATCAATATCGAGGACATTCGCAATCCACATGATGCCAAGACAAACCGGTCGCTTGCGATCATGAAGGTTGACCAGGGCGTTTCTTCGGCGGTGATGGAGGCGATCAGCCGTGAAATCAAGGCTCTGTCTGCCTTCAGTATTCAGTTCTGATCATGTGTGCGCGGGCGAAGGCAAACCCAACAACATAAATATCTTCGCAGATATTCAGAAACGGGTGTAGAATTAGCCCTGTGGAGATCAATGATGAGCTTTAGGGTTGGTGATGCCGTGGTGTATTGCAAGACGAAGGTATCGAAAAAACCCGGGCCTCGCGCCGCGGATGTGCATCCATGCGAGCACGGCGACGATTATCGTTACATAGTGGACAAGTACTGGCGAGTAGCGGCCCTTGGCGCTGACGGCAGTCTAGAGGTGGTGACGAGAACAGGGAAACGGCGAACGCTTCGAGCGGACGATATGATGCTAAGGAAAGCATCACTGGTGGATCGCCTGCTGAGGGCGAGCCGTTTCCCGTCGCTGCCTGATGGCGGGGTCAAGCGCGAATAAGCTGGCACCGACTAGACAGGGGTCAGTTGAGCATGACTTGGCCACCGGTCACTGGGATGGCTTGGCCGGTTTCGTAGCGCTGGTCATGAAGGTACAGTATGGCTGTCACCACGTCGTCCGGTGTGCACCCCCGTTTCATAGGCACTTTCGCAAGGTAGGAGTTCCTGACGTCCTCAATGGTTTTGGCACCCGGCACTTTCCCGGCGCGCAAGTACTGGACAAAAAGACCCTTCTCGGGATCAGACCATAGCGGTCCCTCAAAGTAGTTGCCCGGGCAGATGGCGTTGACCTTTATGTTGTTGGGTACCAGTTCCATCGCAAAAGACTGCGTGAGTCCGATGCTGCCGAACTTGCTGCCGGCGTAGGCGAAGTTGCGGTTGCTCCCTTCCAGTCCGGATTTGGAGTTGATCTGAATGATGTCCATGGTGCAGCCTGGGTGAAGAGCCGACTGGAGTTTCATCACCGGCGCCACAGCGCGGGTGCAGAGAAAGAACGCCTTGTAGTTCACGTTGGTCACGAGATCGAACGCAGACTCATCCATTTCATCAATGCCGCCAGCCTTGAGCACGCCAGCATTGGCGACCAGCATGTCCATGCCGCCAAACGCCAGAACGGCGGCGCGTACGCAGGCGTCCAGCGAAACGGATCGTGTGACGTCAACGGCTTGGAATATCGCGGCCGGTCGGCCGGCCGCCGCACATAATTCGGAGGCGAATGCCTGGCCCAGTGCGGCGTTGAGATCGGCTACCACGACGCTGGCTCCCTGCCGGACCAAACCTTCGGCGATTCCCCTGCCGAAGCCCTGGGCGCTTCCGGTCACGAGGGCCACACATCCCTGCAAGCGTGCGCCGTCTGTGCCCGGCGAAGAAGGGTGGATGGCGAAAAGCCCGGCAGGCGTGCGTATCGCGACCGGCCTGACTTCGCCCGTGGTGGTGGTGGCAGTGCGAATGCCGGCGACGAGTGCCTCCGGCGATTGTACCGCACTGAAGTCCAGCGTACCGGCAGGCGCTGTACCTGTTTCGACCAACGAGACGATAGGACGTCCTTCGCGGGGGCGACACATCATGATGGCCATCCGGACTGCGATGGCGTACTGCATGACTCGATCAGGATTCAACAGACACCTCCCTCTTGGATCGCTGCGCAGGGCAGCCGGCTAGAGACTAGGCCTTTGCGTTCGTTGTGATGACAAGCGGCTTGGCGTTGGCCAGCAGGTAACTCTCCGCCTCGGCAGACCAGAGTCCGTTGTTGGCGGACGTCAGTTGTGCCAGTTCGGCCATAAGCGGGTCGCCTTGGCCCAGCCTGGCAAAGTCGGCTATGGCCGTGAGAGGCATGGCAATGCGCGTGTAGATAAGCTTCTTGCCGCCCGGTATGGATGGCAGGTCGAGGATCGTCTGGGCGGCGCAGTCCATCCCGCCAACGTGGGTAATCATCGCGGACGGGTTGATCTGGTTGCGGCCGAGCAGTTGGAGTGCCTCTTTCAGGTCGTCGGTGTTGCCGCCGGAAGAGCCGACGACATGGTGAGAGCTGTAGTGGACATCGTAGAAGTTGATTGTTGCAGCAAAGTCGCTCTTCGATGGACCGGCAAAGAAATTGAGGCAGCCGTTCGCGCCCATTATGCGTGAAGCCTGCTCAATGAGCGCGGCAACTGGCGCGAAGACGAACACGTCATCGAAGCCGGATTCACCCGCGATTGCCTTCATCGCGGCGATAGCGTCGCCCTTGGATGTGTTGACGTAGTGGAGCTCGACGCCATGCATGGCCGCCTCGCGCGGCGTGAAGAGCCCGGAGGTGCGGTCCAGCCGTGCCTGATCCACGTCCGTTACCACGAGGATTCGGGGTTGGCGGGGTCCGTGCAGGGCATAGTCAATCGCGCCCAAGCCCATGGGGCCTGCGCCGGCCAGAATGGCCATCCTCCCGTTGCCGACGATGCCCATCTCGTGCCGGTATTCGCCGGGTTTGTTATGGTACTGGCTGTTGAACGCTCCGATGATGCACGACATGGGCTCTCCCAGAGACGCCTTGTAGAATGCGTCGCCGTTGTAAGGTAGGAGGCAGTCACGTTCCATGAACTCCTTCGGGATGATGATGGACGTTGCATTCCCGCCGATGAAGGGGAACGAGTAGCCTGGGGCGTCGTACTCGCGGCCGGGGATGTTGATTGCAGGCTGGATGCTGTAGCGCTGCCCAGCCATGAACTTCCGTCGCCATTTCTTGCCAACCTTCAGAATGGTTCCACAGAACTCGTGCCCGATGATGACCGGGTTGGTGGCAATATCCTTCGGAACGCGCTTGTGCTTGATTCCCTGGATGGCCGCCTTGTGCGACGACATGCAGACGCTGTCGGACACCACGTCCGCCAGAATTTCGTCGTCTTTGATCTCTGGCAGCGCGAACGATTCGAGCCGGAGATCGCGTTCACCATAGAGTCTGAGTGCAATGGTTTCGACGGGTTTGTCCTGTTTGCTACGACTGTTCATCGGTTCCGACTTTCCTTGCCGCACGTTTTGTTTGTTGTCCAGTGTCGCGAATGGGCCCTGCGGATCACAGCCCAAGCCCACATACTACTATGAATCGGACAAATAGACAATACCGCGTAAAAGCCCCCAAATCATCCC
>CAZWPN010000206.1:0-5232 GCA_964635275.1 uncultured Victivallales bacterium
GGGCGCCGTAATGCTTCTCCAGATGCGAGTATCCACGGAAGATCCCGGTGAACAGAAACGCCATCGCCTCCTTGAAGTTGTCGATCCCCTCGTAAACCTCCCGCAGACATGCCGCCTGCTCATTCGCCAGCACCCGATCCCCCCGCTGCCGTTCCACCGCCGTCTTGCCCGCCGATCTCCGTCCTCGGACCTCGGATTTCCGATCTCCGACCTCGGTTTCAACTTCCGACACGATCCGGATATCCCAATCACAATTCAGCAACGCCGCGCGGCGCCGTTGCATGATCGCGAACACCATCGCATCCGCCCGCTCCATGAAGAAGTACAACCATTGCAGATCCGCATACTGCCCACGCTCGCCCGCCTCCTGCAGCGACCGCACCTTTGCCAGCGTCAAACCCGTAATCGGGTTGTAATATTCCCGCCACAGGTTCGACTTCGAACTATAGATTTCCATCGCCATCACCCCCCTCACTTAACGCCAAAAATCAACTTCCCGCCCCCCGGACGCCGCGGCGCACCAGCAAAGCAAACCGTTATCGCAGTCCACGCCCTAGGCGAGGCACTTTCTATCCGGAATTGAGGGCTCAAGTAGGCTTTATGCTGACTCAACTTTCCTTCTGAGGCGGTCTCCCCGTATAAAACCGACTTCACCGCTCTGCAAAAACCTACTTCACCGGCAAATATAGGATCGTTCGGCAACGGGCAAAGAATTCACATGCAGACGGTTAGAGACTTGACCGTTACCTCCCGTACAGGCAAACTGCTCCTAACAAGTACGAACAGTCCACACCAAAGCGAGGTAGGCTCAATAACACTGTTCGATGAGGTAAGATGACCATGCCGACGCAAGATGAGAGATTGGAACTGTGGAAGTTCGCGTACGCGAGAGCCTCGTTTGTCGACGCAGACATGTTCCTGGACGAGCTTTTCGCGGCCAACCTTCCTCTTGGTCACCCGGTGCGCAAAGCCATCTCAATTGCCGTAACTACGGCCTATGCGCGCCCCTTCAAACAGAGGTCAACCGTACGTCTGTCGGAGGACGTTGTGCCGGCACCGCACAAAGAGACCCATGAGAGCATCATTGAGATCCGGGACAAATCCATCGCTCATCGCGATGTCGATGGCCCGATCGCCGACTTCGGGCTCCTGAATCAGGTTCGATTTGCCATCCGCGATTCGGCGGTGTATGTCGACACGATCAGTCCCATACTCCCGGACGATAAGGCACGCCAAGTTCAAGCCCTCGTCAAGGAGTTGATTCCGAAGATGCAGTATCATGTGAACAAGTACCTGAAGCGATTCTTCACCGGATCGGGCACCGTGGATGGAACGTATGAGATGAGTCTTGAACCATCTCCGGAGAAATGGCTAAGGAAGTTGACATAGACATCGAACCAGGCGTCGGAAGGTAACTACGACCCGCGGCGGGTCTCGCACCTTCAACACCGACGTAACCCCTAATCACAACGCATTCCCAACCCGCTGTCTCATCCGCAACGGCCCGGAAGATACCAGGTACATGTTCCCGCAGTTCCCGGTCTGCCACCGCCCATGATTCGCCAGGGCCAGTGCCATCACGCAATCATCGTGATACCCCGACGGCGCCGCGTAACTGAACCCGCCCCCCGGCCGGATCTCATACTCATACCGCTTCATCTCGTTTGTCAGGATGCCCCAGTCAAACAGTCCGGCAGTCTGACTGTCTGACTGTCCAACCGCCAGACCGCCCGCCCGCCTCCCCGCGGGCCACCCCACCTGCCGCTGCTCGATCGCCACGCGCAACCGCTGAATCACATCCATCTTACTCGCCGCGGTCAGCACAAACCCCTCGATATCCGGCAACACCCGCTTCAAATCGTCATAGATCGGGTCGCCGACCCCGGTCGCGTCCAGAATCACCCGCCCGCGCCATTTCCGGGCAAACCCCACGATCCGCTCCTTCTGGATCGGCCAGTCCAGCATATTGAACCGCTCCATGGCAAAACACTTCCCGGTCTCCGCATCCATGGCAATCAACACAGTCCAGTCCGTGTGCTTGGCGACATCGCACCCGATCACCACGTTCCGGTGATATGCTTCAGTTCCCAGTTTCGAGTTTCCAGTTTCCGGTATCAGACACCCATCCACGCCCCGGAACACCCCGGCGCTGTCCTCCATGAACTCCGCCATGTACTCCTGCCGGAACACATCTTCCGGCAGTGTCCGCTTGGCCTCTTCCCACTCCTTGGCCGGGAAATACGGCGACGCATTGCTCGGGAACGAGAAACTCGCATAGTCCTTTTCCGTCGGGTCCATGCCGCGCTCAAAGATGTCGTAGAACCAGTTCCGACCCTTCGGCGTGCTCACAAACACCGCCCAACCGAGCGTCTGGGCGATGGTCGGCCGCAGCACGTAATGCCACACGTCGCGCGGGATCGACGCCGCCTCGTCGATCACCAGACCCTGGAACCCGAATCCGCGGATACTGTCCGGGTTATCCGCCGACAGAAACCAGATCCGCGTCGGCGCCAACCCCTTCAAACCCTGAAACTCAATCCGACTCGGGGCCCTGCCCGACACCACCGTAAACCCATTCGAAATCGCCCGGAACGCATCGATCCCACGCTCCGCCACGCCGTAAGTCGGCGCCACCCACCCATAATCGCCGCCCTTTCGCGACCCGCCCCAGTCCAGCAACTCACCGGCCAGACAATACGTCTTACCGAACCGCCGCCCGGTGCAGACCGTCCTGAACCGCGTCTCCCTTGCGTCATGAATCTGCTGCTGCGCCGGATGCGGCATGTAATTTACCCATAAAGGCATCTTCAACCTCCCAACCGTTCACCGTTCACTGATCACCGAGCACTGATCACCGTTCACGTTCCGCTCCCCCCGGCCACCCACATCCGCCGCCCGCACATCCTGCCCAAGCAGATTCCGCCACATGACAATCCCGTCATGCTCAACCTGCATCCTCGCCTCCTTCGGTAACAACGGCGCGATCACGTTCTTGAAAAACTTCGACGGCCCCTCGTCAAACTCCTTCACAAACGACCGCATGAGCGCCTGCTGCCGCTTCTTATCCGCCATCATCCGATCCAATACGGCCAACGCCTGAATGCGCCCGCCATACGACCCCTTCGCCCGCCCCTTTGGATTTCCCGACTGCCCTGGCTTAAACATCTTCCACCTCCGTCCGCCCGCCGCCTTTGGCGTCCCACCGTCTCTGCCGGCCGATTTCTCACGGACCTCGACCCGCCGCCCTCGGATCTCCGGCACTATCGCGCCCGCCTTCACCTAACGCAAAAAATCAACCTCACGCCGCCCACTGCCTCGCCGCGCCCCCCCCGTCAACACGGCTAATCTGGTCAACACGGTCCCGCCGCAACTTGCCACGACCCGCCATCCGCCCGGCGACGCGAGCGCCAGCAAACCAAACCGGCACGGACGCGATATCGCGCCCCGGACGTGCTTCCGCAACCAATGCTGCGCCAACCGCCACTTCCCGCTCGCATCCCGCTTACTTCCCGTCGACTGAACTGTCGACTCACCATCCTTCCGACTATCCTCACAAACCGCAGGTTAGGCCATAAACATGGATCACTGCATCTTGTATACTGTTGACGCTTCAATCCTTTTGCTTCACTATCTCCACTAATGGTGGGCATAACCGGAACTCGCTCAACAACTTGATGGGAGTGCAAAACAATAAACGCGTGGTCAGATATCCGTGAGACCATCCAAACGGTCCTGTCCGTTGCATTCGCGGTGCTGGTTACATTGCTCGTCGCAGTCGGCCCTCTTGTCTTGATCGTGTGGGCCCTCAAGTCAGGACGTTACGCACTTGCTACAGCGGCTGCGATTTCATACTTGGCCATGTTGGTCCAACCTCTGCTCATGCGACCTCGCAGGATGAGGAAGTGTAAGAAGATGCCCATGGCTTCACCCGCCACACTTGAGCGAGCGAAACCCCGTCGTATCACCCCGGTAGACTTCTCTGTGTTCGCCCCACGCGCCATAGAACCAGGGCACTCATTCGTACTCAACGTGTGGGTGCATCTTCGCGAACAGATCTCGACAGTCATGGAGTTGGCTCAACGCGTGCGACCCGCCGAAACAGTCGGTCTTCGCACTGGTGTACCTGTTGAACTCGGGACACAAATCAACCTTCGGTTACACCTCGCCACACTAACTGCACTCGATGAACTCGATGAGGTCACCTGGACAGGCCAACCATCGAACGCATCGTTCCGTGTCCATGTGCCTCCAGATACTGCTAACGACTTCCACAACGGGCACTTTGACGTTTTCGCCGGTGGGATTCGGATCGCTCGCGTGCTATTTGAAATAAGGTTGTCATCTGATGAACCGTCACCCGCGCAGAGACACCTTCGTTCACGACTTGAGAGACTCAGAACAGCATTCGCATCGTACGCCAACAGTGATCGTATGGATGTTCTCGGGAGAATCCAGGGCATGAAGAAGATCGCGCCTGATCTGGACGTCTTCCTCGATGCACTTTCACTGAGGTCAGGTGACCTATGGGAGAGTCGCCTGGCAGAAGAGGTCATTTCAAAAGATGTCTTCTATCTCTTCTGGTCCCAGAGTGCCGCGAAATCACCTTGGGTAAGAAGAGAATGGCAACACGCTTTGGCCAATCGAGGACTTCAGTATATCGATCCGGTTCCTCTCGAGACGCCAGAGGTGGCGCCAGCTCCCGCAGAACTGGCCGCTCTCCATTTTGCAGATGCATTTGCGACCTATGCCTTTCTACAGAAACGCGCAAATCGAAAGGAAAAGACATCCTAACAATCGCGTGGAGGGCTACAACATGGGGCGCGCGGACGCGCCTCATGTTGAACCTCACGCGTCACGTAACGCCCACCCGCCTTCCCAGCACCCACCTCATCGCTCCGCAGAAGACCGGCCCATCGACGCCTGCCGCGGCCTTCCGCGCAGGGCGCGTCCGGTCGACATCAGGCGCGCCGTCCGGTCCTCTGCTTCGCTACCGGCAATCGGCACGCGCTCATAGCCGTGCGGCTTCGCAAGTCACGCGTCGCGGATGGCTGGGGCGCGCCTGATCCCGGCGAGTACGCCGGGGTCGCGCCTACGCCACCGCGAAGCGTGCCCGCCCGGCTACGAGCGCTAGCCATGACGAGAGGAGAGCGTCTGAATACAGACTTACTGCTCGCTTCCGGCACGCTGCCTGCTGGCCGACTACGGCCGCCAGGCACCGCGCCGTCGCTGCGC
>CAZWPN010000207.1:0-5231 GCA_964635275.1 uncultured Victivallales bacterium
TTTTAATGGAGCCAGCTATCGGGCTCGAACCGATGACCTGCTGATTACAAATCAGCTGCTCTACCAACTGAGCTAAGCTGGCATGTTGCCAGATGTTAACCACTTACAACTTGCGCTCGTGTGCCGTCGAGCGCCGCGCTTGTACCATGATCTGCACCGTGCTTAGAACACCGTCGGGACGCCGCAGTCACGGCAACAGCACAAGAACCGAAGATACGAGAAGTGATTGCCCTCGTCAAGGGCGCTTCACGTGAGGAATCGCCCGAATTTTCGGCTGGTGAAGGCAGGACTCCTTTGGCGGACCCGTGTGCGAGGCGCATCTGGGATCCATTGACGTGGGCGAGCTTACGCCGGATGGAGCACATGCACGGCCTACAAATCGATGTGCGTTTTTGTTGGCCGGCGATGCATTCGTCGGCGTCGATCAATGGATCACAAAGTGCCCCTGGCCTGCGAGGCGGCCAAAAAATGGTTGGACATTGGGGCCCATCGTGTGCAGGCTTCGAAAGGACTGGCGTTTGGGACAACAAGGTGATTTATGCAGTGGGTGTTTCTGTCCGTCTTCATCCTTGTACTGGGGCTCTTTAACGCGGGAGCTGTGCACCTCATATCGCGCGGATTCCCTCACAAGGAGAGATCCAATACCGCGCGCACGGTCCGGTATCTGCTCGTCGTTTTACTCACACTTGCACCGGTTCTTGCCCGAGTTCTTGACAGGGAGAACTGCGCCATGGCGGCCCGGATAGTCATGGCCCTCAGCGACTCATGGATTGCCGTCCTCTTCTGGCTCTATTGCCTGGCCATTCCAGCTGGAATCTGGAATCTGGTCGTCCGTCTTGGACGAAGAAGCATCCCTGCCATCGGGGTTTGGAGCATCCGCGCGCCGGCATTCATCCGTGTTGCCTGGATCCTCATCGTCATTCTTCTTGTCTGGGGAGCATTCGAGGCTTCGAGCATCCGTGTCCGCGCAGTCGAACTGGCCACGCCCCGGCTGTCTTCCGCGGCACGTCCCATTCGGATCGTACAACTCTCCGACATGCACTTCAGCCTGCTCTCCAACAGGCGGCAGATCGAGGCCGCCGTGAAGATCGTGAGAGAACTGAAACCTGACATGATCGTTGTGACCGGCGACACCGTCGACACACCTCAGGCGCGCCGTCTTAAACTGCTTCATATTCTGAGTCAACTGGACGCACCGCTCGGCAAGTTCGCAGTCCTTGGCAACCATGAGTATTATTCCGGTTTCTCGGATTCGATGCTGGCCCTTCGCGAGGCGGGCTTCATCGTGTTGCGCGATAGGGCCGCGCTGATCGGGGCCGGTCCCCATTCGCTTCGAGTGGTGGGTTTTGACGATCCGGCAGGGCGTGATTTCGTCGGCCGCCGGCCGTCCCAGGAAGGCAATCTTCTCCCGTCCGGCGAAGAGCGCCCCTTCACCGTGGTCCTGCGGCATCGCCCCACCACACCCACCGAGCTTATAGGCCGGTTCGATCTTCAACTCTCGGGGCACACCCATGGCGGTCAGATCCAGCCCTTCGGGTTCATCGTGCACCTTATTTACCCTTTCTCACGGGGCCTGCACGAGCTGGGCAAGGGCAGTTGGCTGTACGTCAGCCGCGGACTTGGCACCTGGGGCCCGGCCATTCGCTTTCTCGCACGGCCCGAGGTCACACTTTTCGTGATTGTCCCCGCCCCGCTTCCTTCTCGGCCGGAGGCCCCCGGGGGAATATGACCCACATTCGACGACGGCTATACACAACGCCATGACCCGTCCCGTCATCTCGGCGCTTCTGGTTGGCATCGGCGGCTTTGCCGGGTCCGTGGCCCGCTACGGCCTGAGCGTCGCGTCTCAGCGCCTGTCATTCGACTGGCCGTTCGGAACAATTGCCGCCAACGTTGCCGGCTGTTTCGCGATAGGCGTCATCGCCGCTCTGGCCGCACGGGGCGGACCCGTCTCCCCGGAGGCCCGCCTCCTCTTGGCCACCGGCTTCTGCGGCGGGCTCACCACCATGTCCTCGATGGTCTACGAAACGGCGGAGATGATCCGCGCCAACGAGTACCTGCACGCCGCGGTCTACGCGACGGGCTCTTACGTCGCTTCCATGGCGGCCTTCTTTGCCGGCCTTGTGGCTGTGCGGCTTCTAATCCGGGCTGGAGGCGGACTGTGGAACTGAAGGATATCGGATAGGAGGACGCCATGGGAATGACCGATCGCATCGTTGACATGTGCCGGGTTGACGAGCCCCGGCACTTTCGCCTGAAGGACATTGACCCCGCTGACACAGGACCGATCCGGTCAAAGGAGGATTCCGTCGTCTTCCTGCGCGAACGGGTTGAGCGTCTGGCTGACATGCAGGAGAAGTTGTATGCCGATCATCGCTGGTCGCTTCTGCTGATAGTACAGGCGATGGACGCGGCCGGCAAGGACAGCGCCATCAAGCACGTTATGTCCGGCGTCAATCCCCAGGGGTGCGAGGTCTATTCTTTCAAGGCGCCAACGACCCACGAACTGGATCACGACTATCTCTGGCGGACAACCAGGTGCCTCCCGGAGCGCGGGCGGATCGGCATTTTCAACCGGTCGTACTATGAGGAAACACTGATTGTGCGCGTCCACCCCGAGTTGCTCGCGGCTCAGCGAATCCCTGCGTCCCTGCTCGGAAAAGACATCTGGAAGGAGCGCTTCGAAGACATCCGCGCACACGAGCGTTACCTCGGGCGCAACGGGGTAAAGATCGTCAAATGCTTCCTTCACATCTCGCGGGAAGAACAAAAGCGACGGTTCCTTGCCCGCATCGACGAGCCGGCCAAGCGCTGGAAGTTCGCAATGGACGACGTATCGGAACGGCGCCACTGGCAAGCTTACATGCAGGCATACCAGGAGATGATCCGCGAAACGAGCACTCGCCATACGCCGTGGCATGTTATTCCGGCCGACTCCAAGTGGTTCGCGCATGCGGCCGTTGCAGCCATAGCAGTTGATGCCTTGAGCTCCCTCGACCTGAAGTTCCCGACCGTGGGTAAGGCGAAACTGCGCGAGTTGGAACGGGCCCGAAAGTCCCTGGCAAAGGATTGAACGCACACACCCTTTCGCCCCCCGGATTGCCGCGGCGTCGTGTAACTCCGCCCTCCCCATGAGACGTATCCGATCAGGACATGCGTTGCGGCTAGGCTGCTCCCAACCTTCCACCTTCCATTCTTCCGCAGTACGTGATTGCTTTGCCCATCTTTCCATCCATATACTCGCCCCCGTCGGTTCCAAAGCTGGAAAGGTACTGACAGCGCTCTGTTGACGGCGATGTTTCCATGGGAGGTACGATGTGGCAACCTACAATCTGACGGGCACAGTCAAGGTGATCATGGATGCGATGAAGTTCGACAGCGGGTTCACAAAGCGTGAGTTTGTCGTGACCACAGAAGAGGATCGCTACCCGCAAGACATCAAGTTCGAGTGCGTCAAGGATCGATGCGCTCTTCTGAATGACATCAAGCCCGGTCAGCGAGTGACAGTGTCTTTTGACTTGCGCGGCAACGAATACAAAGGGCGTTACTTTGTGAGCCTGTCCGCATGGAAAGTGGAAACTTCCAAGGGGGCTTCTGCGCCTGATCCTTCTGAAGACGGGCCGTCTCTTGACCAGCTCACACCACCGGAAGAAGACACCGAGGGATCGCCGTTCTGACAGTAATGGCGCCCCTATCCCAGCAGGATGCGAACGACATCCGCCGCGGTGTAGTCGGTCTGCCCGCGACTGCAGAACCGCCCGACGCCCGCGAAATCATCACCCAACGTGATCAGACATTTCTCACGAGTCCCATCGCTCAGACACTGGGGCATGCCGATGTTGGCAACCAACGCGTTGCACAGACACTTACGCCCCTCTGTGTCGCCCGCCTTGCCACCTTTGGCCACATACGCCGCCTCGGGTTCGGCCGGGCAACGATACCCCACAGACCCGTCCTCGCGGCGATAGGGTTCGCGCAGGAATCCAAGATCGCAGATTCTTTTCCTGTTCCGGTAGACGTTTTCATCCGAAAGCGTCCCCTCCAGTTGCGCCACCTTAAAGGGAAACCCGGTCGGGGATGCCCGAGGGTCGGTGAACACTCTGGCCTCACCGGCCAAAGCCTTGAGAATCAGCGCCCGCCGGACTTCAGGGTCCATCCCTGACTCGGAGCAAAGGGCAAAGGCCGTGCCAACCTGTATTCCGGCCGCACCCTCCGACAACGCCTCTTTGAGTCGGGCTGGAGTACCGTAGGAACCAGCCAGCCAGAAAGGCAACCCCAAGTCCCGCATGGCGGCCGGGGCCACCTGGTCGCGCGGCCCATACACCGGTTGCCCATCGTCGCCCAACACAAGTTTCCCGCGTGGCGGAGCATTGTGTCCACCCGCCAGTGGGCCCTCAACCACGAAACCAGAAATGCCACCGCTCGCCCGTTTGGAAAGGATTGTGGCCAGCGCTTCAGAGGCAACAATCGGCAGAAAATACGGCTTCGAAAGACCGGGAAGCTCGGTGTCTGCATCCCAAAACAGTCTCGGATTGAACAGCATGCGAGTGTCTGCACCCGCAAGAGCGCCACTGACATAGATTGGATACGTCGCCGGCTGATGCATCGCAAGTGCATCCAGCGCGGCCGGAACAGCGAATGGAATGCCTGCGCCAACGATGACTACCGCCACTCCGGCAAGCATGGCCCCGTAAAGCGAGGGCAGGTGCGGTAACTGTATTTTCTCCAAATAGTTGATACCGACGGGATTACCGTGCCCCTCCCGCGCCAGAAAAACCTCGGCAAAATTGGCTGCGATGCAGAGCGACTGCGACCCGTGACGGCCCTCTATCGTATGCATCACGCTCACTTTGAATGGGGCACCCGGCTTCCTGCCTCCGGGGACGTAAAACGCTTCCATGATGCTCTGGGCAAGTCCCCTCAGGGGAAAGGCCTGCAAGGCGCGCCTCATGTGACCGCCGGGATCGCCTTCCTGCAACCTGCGGGCGAATATCTGATCCAGCCCTGTTCCGGAAACAACGCCCAGTTGTCCGATGCGGGAAACGGCTTGTGCAAGGCGCCAGTTCGACACACCGGCTCCCATACCACCTTGAATAATCACGGGAAGAATATTGCCCACGGCACACATCTCCATCAGCCCGCGAATCGAGACGGCAAAACGCCATCCATCCGCATCAATGGTCGGGGCGTCGGGATTTGAACCCGAGACCTTTTGCACCCCAAGCAAACGC
>CAZWPN010000208.1:0-5229 GCA_964635275.1 uncultured Victivallales bacterium
AAACCGCCGACACTCCGGCTACCGAGAACGACGCCACTCGCTGCAAAGAATTGCGGCCGCCATGGCGACGTTTAGCGACTCTCCCGAGCCAAATCTCGGAATGGAGATCCGCCGGCGGATGTGAAGACAAAGTTCCGCCGAAATACCTCTAGCCTCATTGCCAAGAATCAACACGGCCGGTTCACGCAGCGACTGCTCGTAGGCGCTGGCGCCTTCAAGAAACGCCCCGAAGATATCAATCCCCGGCGGCAGTCCCCGCAGATATTCGTCCAAGGGAAGGACGCTCACCGGCACCCGAAACAGCGCGCCCATGGCAGACTGGACAACCTTCGGGTTGAAACGATCCGCACATCCCGGCGAACACACCACTTGTTTGACACCGAACCACGCCGCCGTCCGAAGGATGGTGCCGAGGTTACCCGGATCTTGGACGCCATCAAGACAAAGGGTCAGCCCCCGCGGCGGCAACGGATCCGACTCGGCGGGCATGCGGGCAATGGCCACCACCTGGTTCGGCGCCTCCATCGTCGAGAGCGAAGCCAGTTCCGTCGCGCTGACTTCGAGGGGGATCACGCCGGAGGACGACGGTGCCGTCCACTCCGTCGTCGCCGCGACGCATTCCACCAGCCAGCCGGCTGCCAGTAGTTCGCGAACGCAAGACGGACCTTCCACGAGAAAGAGGCGCTGCTCCTGCCGGTCACGCTTGCGGTGCAGAGATCGAAACAGCCGGCGCTGTGCGGATGTCAGCATGGGTTCACCGTGCGAGTGCCGGCCGACCATTGCACCACAATCTCCCGAAGAACCATCCAGTCCTCCCGTCTGCACAAGGGCATGTCGCATTCTGCCTGCCATGTACCCAGGCGTCAAGCCGGGCCGCACCCAAAAATCCTCGCCAACGCCGGTACGATTCAGTACGCACTGGATCATCATGATTAGTCAATCAGCCTTGCTCCGCGCCATCCAGAAACCTGATGACCGGCAGGGCCAATTCCCGTATGATGGCCGCCTGACGGAAAGGAAGGTCCTCTATGGAGAATATCGGCTGGAACTCGAAACTGGCGGTAGGCGTCCCCTTGATTGACGAGCAGCACCAGGAATGGATGAAGCGCGTCTCGGATCTTTCCGCCGCCATCGCAGCGAACCGGGGGGTGGACTACGTGTCCAAGACACTGTCGTTCATGGTGGAGTACACGGAGCATCACTTTACGACGGAAGAGAACCTCATGCGGGAGAAAGGGTATCCCGACATGGCGGAACACCGGAAGCAGCACGAGTCGTTGCGCAAGACGCTGGCCGATCTCGTTCGGGATTTCGACGAGGACGGCGCCACCCATGAACTCGCGCGCTTCACCAACACATTCCTTGTGAACTGGCTGACCGACCACATCCGGAAGCTGGACGCCAAGTTCGGTGCCTTCCTGAAGCTCACACCTTGATCGCCACGTAAGGAATGGCGAGACGGCGCTTGGCGGTTTCTCCGGCCAGGATCACTTTCGCGCGGTCCGGCCGTGCGTCGCGCGCGACCACTGGTTTGTTCCGACGGAAAAGTAATGCGCCCGAACCCACCGTGGCGCGCCCGTACCGGTCATTGATCTCGTCCACCGCCCGGTTCAACTGCCGCAGATTCTCCAGCCGGATGGGATCGTCGAATAACTCATATTGCCGCTGCCGGTCGCCTTCCAGCAGCCCCAGATATATCAGCGAGGCCCGATAAGGCACCCCTTCGCTGAACACCTGGTCGAACAGAGTCCGCACCAGTGGAAGAACCTCCTGGCTGGCCGCACTGGGCCGGCTCAGCCTGCATTCAAGCCCGTCATGCAGGAAGTTCTGCCGCCGCAGCACGACCCCTATCATTTTCGGCCGCAGTTCGAAGCGGCGCGCCTTGGCCAGTGCGCCCTCCATGTTCCGAACCAATTCCGCAAACACCAGCGCACGATCCGTCGAGGGCGGCGTGAATGTCTTTGACTTCATGATGCTGGCATAGGTTGACTTGGCCTCCGGTTCGACTTTCCACATGCAGTGCCCGCGCAATTCCGCCCGCATTTCCAGTCCTCGTTTGCCGAGAAGTTTCGAGGCCCAATCCTCCGGACGAATCACAAAGTCATAGGCCGTTCGAAGCCCGTTTTTCTGGAGGAGACTCACCGTATTCGGACCAAATCCCCAGACTTTGTCCAGCGGGGTGCGCTGCAACAGGACGTGTATCACCCGGCCCGGAACGGCGGTGAAGCCCTTCGGCTTCCGGAACTTGGAGCAGAGTTTCGCCAACGATTTGCTGAGACTCAACCCCACCGACACCGTTAGGCCGAGCTCCTTTTCAACGTCAACCTGGATCTTCCGTGCGATCTCCTCGTACGAACAGCGGAAAACCCTTCGCATGCCAGTGATGTCGGCGAACGCCTCATCAATGGAGTACTCCTCCACGTCGGGCGTAAAGCGCCGTATGATGCTGAACATCCGATTCGAAAACAGGCTGTAGGTCTCGTAGTCGCTGGGCAGTATGACAAGGGCCGGGCATATTTTCCGCGCTTCGGAAAGCATGATTCCGCGGGCAATCCCCAAGGCCTTGGCCTCGTAACTGGCACATGCGATGATCCCTCGCTCCTGCCCGGTAACCACCGGCCTTCCCCTCAGTTCCGGCTTCAACGCCTGTTCAACCGAGGTAAAGAAGGCATCCCCATCCACATGAACAATCGCCTTGGGATACGAACATGTCGTTATCGGTTCATCCTTCACGCCCACATTGTAAAGGAACTTTCGTTCCTCTCCCAGAACAAAGATGAAATAAGGTTCCTTATCGGCGATCCAATCCTCCCTGTCGGCGTAGAGTATCTTCTCTCCCTCGATTCTCTTCTTCCTCGTCCTCAGCGGAGCGGTCCTCGTTCTCGTACTCGAAGAAGAGAATCGAGGACGCCGATGCGGGATGGGCGTCACCGGGTCACCAAGTCGGAGAAGACGCTGGCGACACGTCGGCTGGTGAAGGGAGGAAGCCGCTTCTTCTGTAGTAGCCGCCCTGTGGGCGGCATCTGTCTACGGACGTTCGCTTTTCTCAGCTACTTCCATCGTGACGGTCCGGTTCTTCAGGCGGCCTTCCACGGAATCGTTCGCATACGGGGGATCGGACTCGCCCGCTGACACGGCGGTGAATTCAGCATTTGTTAGACCGCCTTCATGCCGCAGGTATTCCACGACTTCGACGGCACGGGCCAGTCCAACCGCGTAGTTGTCGCGGTACGGGCCGCCGGCGCGAACCGGCGCATCGTCCGTGTGACCGCAGACCCTAACCTGCAGCGAAGCCCCGCTCGCATTCAGTGCTGCGGCGAGATTGTCCAGCACTGCGCCGGCCTCCGGCGCCAAAGCCACGTACCGTGTAAAGACCGGTCTGTCGAAAGTAATAGCGACAGCGGCGTTGGTTTGGATCACGCGAACACCATTGACGGCCAGTTTGATCGCCCATCCCGGCGTTCTTGGCGCGAGTTCCAATGGTGCCACGGACGGCACAACGGCCTTATCCGGCACTCCGGCGGCGGCTGTCTTCGGCGAGGCGCTGCCGACTCCCCGCGGTGATCTCTCCACCGGGGCGTTATCGTCCCACGGCGTTGGAACGGCGTTGATAAACCATAGCGTTCCGGCAATCCCGAAGAGCAGCGCCGCCATGATCGCCGAGGCAAACAGGATCCGAATACGCCAATCGGTATGCCGGACCATTGCAGGGGCCGGTACGCATTCGCTGCTGCCAGCGGCCGGTAAAGTGCCAGGAGCGCACTCGGGTTGTGTTGCGGCAGGCGCTGGAATAGGTTGGATTTCCTCAGGCCGCCGGTTGGCTTCGGCTGCCAGAATGGTGGCGTCCGCCTCCGGGTTGTTCAGGATCAATGCCGGAATCGTCTTCATCCCAAGTTCCCGGGCGGCCCGGAGCCGCTTGCGGCCGTCAATGACGACATAACCGCGCTCCTGTTTCCGGGCAAGTATCGGTTGCAGGACGCCGTGCGTCCGCAGAGACTGCAGGAGCGTGTCCGGCGGGGCATCCTTCGACTGCGCGGTTCCGTTCCCGTTCCAGTCTTCGGAAACGCCTTCGACGGGAAGTTGAAGAAAGGCACGATCGGACGATGCCGACAGCGGTTTCTCTCCCTGGGAAACTTCGACCATCAGGTCGCCGAGTCCGCGGCCCAGTGTTTTGCGGGATGCGTTCATGGATGGAGAAGGGTTGAGAAAGGAGCCATATCAGTTTGGGGAGTCTCGAAAACACGGCGCAGAGCCGCCCCGAGCGCGGGCCGCTCGTCGACCATTTCCGGATGGCGCCGGTGCAGGAATTCGCGCGCCAACTGGCGGTAGGCAACCGCTCCGGTGCACCGGGGATCGTACTGGATGATCGGTTTGCCGAAACTCGGCGCTTCGGCCAGCCGGATGTTGCGGGGAATGAGGGTCTCGTACACCTTGGCGCCGCAATGGTTGATCACTTCCTGCACGACTTCCTGCGACAATTTAGTCCGGCCGTCATACATGGTGATCACAATGCCCTCGATCTCAAGACCGGGATTGGCGCCGGCCTCCTTCAACTGCCGGATGATGCGGTTGATGATGGCCAGGCCCTCGAGCGCATAGTATTCGCACTGGATAGGGACAAGGATCGTATCCGAGGCGGTGAGCACGTTCATGGTAAGCACGCCGAGTGATGGGGAGCAGTCCAGCAGGATGTAGTCATATTCCCTCGCAGCGGTCAGCGGGGCGAGGGTGTCCTTGACGCGGTGAAGATAACCGTCGGCGCGCGCGATCTCCAACTCGGCGTCGGACAGGTTCCGTTCCGATGGAATAATGAACAGGTTGGACGCGGCGGTGGATTGGACGAAATCGGCGGCAGGTTTCCCGCTCAGCAAGGCGTGGTATAGACTGCTGCCCTGCTTCTTGCCAATCCCGAGGCCGCTGGTCGCGTTGGCCTGCGGGTCGAGATCCACCAGAAGCACCCGCTTCTTCCGTTCCGCGAGGCAGGCGGCAAGATTGATGGCGGTGGTTGTCTTACCCACTCCGCCCTTCTGGCTGACGATTCCTATGGTTGCCGTGGCCATCCGTTCCTTCCTTCGTCCCCGGCCTTATACAGTAACATGGCACCCGAGTCACCGCGAAAACAGATTAGCCTTCGCGAATCAAGGCTTTCCCTTCCTTCGCGGCCCTGCCCTGAGCGAAGTCGAAGGGCTTCGTGTTCAACCTTTCTTCTGTTGGCCTGCCATGTCTGGC
>CAZWPN010000209.1:0-5181 GCA_964635275.1 uncultured Victivallales bacterium
GGGAGCTTCCAGCTCCCCCTGGTCTGGCCCTCCAGAGTCAGAGGTGGTCAATCCGCTGAACTCAACGGCCCAGATGGGGTTTCGCGAGGCGCCAGCATCCGCCTCAGAAACGCCAGCGCCAGCAAAAGCACTATGTAGAGCGTTGAGGCGATCGCTAACGGACCTTCCTTCCCAATGACCCCGATCAACGTCTTGAGAGTGGCTTGCATCTCCTGTGGCTCAGCGATGGCTCCAATCATGGACACGGGACTGATCAGCGTGAGCGCCTGGACCCAAACCGGTACGTTGTCCGGACTCCGCGCCGAAACGACGCCCGCGACAATCAGGGGGACCAACGTCACAGCCAGCATGACAATGTATGCCGCCGTCAGGCCGGCAAATCGCCTTCTTGCGGTGGTGCGCCCAGCCAGAACCGCACCCAGAACCGCCCACGCCAGCGCGGCGGGAGCGATCACTCCCGCATGCACTTGCCACACGGACAGGACCGGAATCTTGAGATTGCCCACCGTACGCAGCGCCATCAGGACCACCGGCACCGTGATCAGCCACATGAGAAAAACGAAGCCGGGCCCGCTGACCACTATGCGGCGCAACCATGCCCCGGGGGAGGCGCTCGTTTCGCTTTCCGCCACGGACCGGTTGGCGCCAAGCCACGGCGCAGCGGCAAACAAGGCAGCGAGGACCAAGCCCAGCACAAAACTCATCGTCTGGCGCGCCTCCGCCGGTTGAGAGGATGCGGTGTGCTCGCCCACCGTGAACACCATGGCTAAAACAAACAGGACCAACGCCACGAGGCGCTGCAGGACGTAGCGACGATCCCGATCAAACCGGAGGCGGACCGACACGGCGCCCACGAAGTAGACGAACAACAGGGCCAGAATCAGGAACGATGGCACCCATACGGGGCATTGCATCCCGAAGAACGCCACGGTTGTTCCGTCGAACGCAGCCTCCAGAAACGCCAGGGGCGAGATAACACCCAGCGACAACGCTCCCGCCTGCGCGAGCATCGGACCGAAGACCAGCAACAGGACCACGCAGAGGCTGGCTGCGGGAATGGCCGCGATGGAACGCTCAAACCGCGCGGACCAGTACAGACCCATCGCGCCAGCCGTCATCGTGGAGAGCAGCGTGTACGCGTAGGCAACGATGAGGTCCGCCGGCGCCACGCCGCCGAGGATGAACGAGATGCTGGCGATCGGCAGCGACACCATGATGAGCATCAGGAAACACCCGAGCGCCGCCGCCAGTTTGGCCATCACGATCTGCCCCGGTTTGGCGGGGGTCACCCGCAGAGTGTCATACGTCTTTTGCTCGCGCTCCTCGGCAATGGCGGCGGCCGCCACCAGCGGCGCGACAAAGAGCATGAGCAGGCTTTGAGCATTAACCAGGAACCGGTAGAGCGAACGGCCGATCTCCCAGCCAAGCGCATCCCCAAGGTTGCCGATGAAGAAGACCGAGAAAAGTACAGTGGTACAGAGCGCCAGGATGTACAGGTTGCTTGTGATGACGACCGTCCGCGCCCGCATGCGAACGCGCAGTTCCTTGAGGAGCAGCGGGGGCGGCGGCACATGCTGTGCCAGGCAGGATCGGAATGCGTTCACATCAACTCCCCTTTGGTCATCCTGAGGAAGATTTCCTTCAGATCGGCGCCTTCCATCCGCGGAAGCAGAACGCTCACGTTCCGGGCGACGAGAAGACGCACGAGCGCGGCAACGGTCGCGTCGTCGTCGTCGGTCTCCACCAGGATGGCGCCGTCGGCCGGGCGCGCCGCATGAACGCCCTGCTGCGCCGCCAGGAGCGCCAGCGCCCGATCCCTGTCTGGCGCCGCCACATGCAGGAGAACGGTGCGGCGATGTGCCGCAGCGGCCCCCTCCGTCACCGAGCGGACATCCACCAGCCTGCCGGCTTCCATGATTCCGACGGACGTTACCAACCCCTGGAGTTCGCTCAGGATGTGGGAGGAAATTAGAATGGTTTTCCCGGCGGCCTGCATCCGTCTGAGCGTCTCGATCAACTCGACCCGCCCGCGCGGATCGAGCCCGGAGGCCGGCTCGTCGAGAACGAGCATCGGCGGATCATGGACCACGGACCGGGCAAAATAGAGGCGCTGCTTCATTCCGCGCGAGAGGGTGCGCACAAACGCGTCTTCCTTCGTAGCAAGGTTCACGACGTCGAGGACCCAGGCAATCCTCTCCTGAAGGCGCAGTCCGGTCCATCCGTACATCCCGCCGAAGAATTCGAGGTACTCGTGGACGGTCAGGTGATCGTACACCCCGAAGAAGTCCGCCATGTATCCGATCCTGGATTGGAATCCGTCGTCGGCTGCATCGTGGCCATCCACACAGACGCGGCCCGCATCAGCGGGCAGCAGACCGCAAAGCACCCTCATGGTTGTGGTCTTGCCTGCGCCGTTGGGGCCGACGAGTCCGAAGATTTCGCCGGCAGGCACATGAAGCGAAATGTCGTTCACCGCCACCAGCGAACCGTAGCGAACCGTGAGATGTTCAATGCGGATCATATTGCCTTATGGTCCTGTCTTCCGTCGGCCTTCATGGGCCATTTCAAGGTAGATCAGAGAATAGCTGCCACGGCCCGACTCAACGGCGTTGCCGGCTGGAAGGTACTGGGTCCGGACGATCCCCGATGGTCCGTGAACAAACCGCTGAGGGTCGGGAACATCCAGATGCCGCTCGCCGGCCTTGACCTTGGCCAGTTCCACCCAGTTGGTTCCCGCCCAATCATAGGCCAGGAGCATGCCCTCCGTGAGATTCTCGTCCATCGTGGGTTCCGAGGCGTCCCAGTAGAATGTCAGCCGTGTGGTTTCTATTTCGCCACCTTTGAACGGCAATAATCCCTCCGTGAAGGACTGCGCTGTAGCACGGCCGGCCATGTACCTACCCGATAACGCGAGGGACTCATCCGGGGAGAAGGACATCCCCGGTATTTCAGCCGGTTCGGGGACGGACTCGCCGCCCGCTTGGGCCGGTAGGCGATAGCGGGCAGAGTAAGGCTTCAGCCGGATGTCACCCACAAAAGATGCATCCTGAAGATTCATAACGCCATCGCTGCCCCGCATCGGCACAACGCCCACGGGCACGTCTAAATCCGGTCCATCGAGCGCCAGCGGTATCGGCACCGCTACCATGCGAAGCCCCTCGCGATGGGCGTCAGGCCGGTCCACGTCCACCAGCGGATCCACCTCGTCCTGCCACGCCACGAGGATCGGCTTCTCGAACAGCCCGCCAAACGCAGCGTGGAGAGCGGTCAACTGCTCGTGGATCTCTTTGGAGATGGCCACCGCGCCGCCTTCATCTTCCGCGCCCCAGGGTGTCCCGCTCCCGTGATACCGGCTGCAGTTCTTGCACCGTCCAAACAAGGCGCGGCTGGGAGGACGGATCTGCAGGACGACATTCGTTGTCGTTCCTGCGGGGATATCGCCCAGGTAGACCCGGTTCCAGCGGACGAAGACCCATGCATTCCGCAGGTCGGAGGAAAGGTCGTTCGAGACGGTTACGGTCACGGTATTGCTGGTGCATGATGCCGTGGCGGTGATGTCGCCACCCAGCGGAATGACGTCATCGGTCCAGAGGTAGCGCATGGACCACATGCCGATTCTCACCCCGGAGAGCCGGCATAGCCCGTCAAAGGAGTAGGTCTCCAAGTCGCGTCGCGAAGCAGGGCTCCCTCGATCCTGATCGAGTGTTCCAAAGAGGCCTGACGGACTGGCCAGTTGCATCGTGTACGGATGCCGGTCAGGCGAGAGAACCCCCACGCTACCACGCAGATACCCCCGTCCGCTTCCAGGTATGACGATGGACGCCTCGCGCTGGATGACCTTGTCGGAACGGAGCGCCAGTCCGATCGCAAAGGCTGCCAGGGAGAACACCACCGCCCCAGCCGGCACCGTCACCACGCTCCACTCGAGTTTCTTCCGCGACCGGAGGATCACCCAGTTGAGCGGACCTAAAATCAACACGTAGGCGAAGAGGAAGACGGCTATGTAGGAAAGAAGGAAACGCGTCTTTGCCTGGTCCGGCGTGACCAGCGCCAGGCCCGGCGCGCCGCTATGGAGTTTCCGGTCCAGACGAAGCACCCTGTCCCACATCGCCTGCCGGACGCCTTCAGAGAAAGTGCGATCCCGCAGTTCAGGGTTCTGCCAGTCGAACCCCAGAACCACCACGCGGCCTGCGCCGACGTCCTCGCCGGCCAGAAGCACGCCGGCGGTGTCCTGCAAAATGCTGCAGCGAGCCGGCACTGTGAGCGGCCAGACGCTTACGCGCAGAAGCTGATTTCCAAACGGCCCGATCGCGGCGGATAATGTCGGACTCTCCGCCCAGGTTGTATCGTCCGATTCAATGCGTGCGGCGGCAAACAAGCCGCCGCGCCCCGAACCGGGACGCTGCCGTTCCGCCAGCAGTGCCCTGCCTGTCAGTATCACTGTCCCGCCAGACACAACCCATTCCTCCAGCGTTTCCCACTGCGCGGGCGACAACCCCCCCGTGATTCCATCCAGCAGCACAACATCTACGCCGCTCAACTCCATCCGGCGCGACGGGAAGCGATCGCGGTCGCAAGGCACAACACAGACAACCCCGCGGTTGGGGAGGTGAATGCTCCCGAGGAAATCGAATACGTTGGGGGTGTCGGAGAGCGTCAGGACAAACGTGTCCTGATTTTGAACAGTAGTGACCTTGACGTCTTTCTCTTCTATCTTTCCGTCCGGCAGGAAGGCTTTGACCCGCAACACCACATCGCCATAGACATCCTGGGGTTTGCGGCACATGACCACAGCCGGCTGCCCTTGGCCTGTCGGAAACGCGCCCAGCGCACGAAAGCGAACCTGTTCCGATCCCCGTCTGTAGTTCTGTTTCTCGATAAGGCTCGCTTCGATCGGTGTGCCCGGAGCGCAGCCGGAGACCCTAACCGGAAACCAAGCCTGTGCCTTGGTGAACCCCCTGAAGCCACACTCCACATGCAGGTCGGCCAGGGTCGACAGGGAAGAGAGCAACAGCGAGGCGGAGACAAGGACACACGCGTGGAACACCCTCATGGCCCGGATGGTGGCACACGCCATTCGGAGGGTCAACTGGGAAGTTGGCACCTGATCCTCGGCTAGGGGAGGAAGGACTCCTTTGGCGGACTCATGTGCGTCCTGTGTTTACGGCTCGCTCGGAGAGC
>CAZWPN010000210.1:0-5123 GCA_964635275.1 uncultured Victivallales bacterium
CGGCTGTTCGCTCGGAAACACGTTGCTCAAGCGTCGCGTTGAGTTCGCGGAACGCTTCCTCGGCCTGTCTGCGGGCGGTGATGTCAATGGCCACGCCGTTCCAAGCGACACCGCCGGCCGGCAACAGTTCCGGCATCGAATGCCAGCGAATCCATCGGGTCTTGCCGCTCGGCAACTTGAATCGGCATTCGTGCCGAAACGGGCTGACGGTCTCGGCCGAGTGTTTCTGGGCGCTGATCGCATCGTCGCGGTCTGCTGGATGAAGCAGTCCGTAGAGCGGGGCGGCATCCCGGAGGACGATGCTCTCTGGCAGTTCGAACAAGGATTCGAAACCTGCGCTTACGTACTCGAAATGCGTCTGCCCTGCGGGAGAGAGCACAAGCCGATATGCCGTTGCGTCGGGCACGCTATCCCACACGGCTCTGACGCCACTATCCCTCCGCGCTTGAGTCTCGCCGGCGCGCTCAAAGCTGGCTGCGGTCTTATTCCTCCGCAGATTCCGTGAGCTCACTTCGTGATGGCGTGGCTGTCCCATAACGCGTCTCTGTTTCGGTGTCGTCCCGTGGCCCAACCAATAGCGTTTTGTCGGTCGTACTGGGAGCATACACCGATGGTCTTGTGGAGCAAGCATGAACGAGCAGCCCTGAGGGCTCCTTTGGCGGACCCGTGTGCGTTCTGTGTTTACGGCTCGCTCGGAGAGCTCGCCCTACCTGGGGAACATACCAAGGCGGGCCACGTCCACAACCGGAGTGTGTGGGTGTGGGAGTCTGTGAGTGTGGGTCCTGATATTCGCTTCCACATACTCACGCACTCACATTCTGACATGCGACCTCGCTCTAGAAAGATGCGACGCCTTGCGTCACATGTCTGGCTGGGTAGGGCGAGCTCTCCGAGCGAGCCGCTGCCGCAAGGCCGTCCGCAATGGGTCCCGCCGGTGGCACAGCGCTTGGGCGAGGATTCGGGAACAGCATGGCCTATAGAATGTGTTGAACGGAGCCCTTCGACAGGCTCAGGGCAGGCCGCGGTGGCTACCGATGCGGAGCGGCGGTTGCCGCCATGCATCATCTTTTTGGGGTCGGTGGCAGTGAGCGCGCAGAGAAGCCCTCAGGAGAGGTCGGAGTTGACAGGGTCATTCATCCCCCCAGCAGGGCATCTCCAAGACAAGGGCCTCGTCGGCGAGTTCGGCCCGGTTCACTGCGCCGCAGCGCGATTCGACGTCCACCCAGGGCCGCAGCCGCAACGTGATTTCCTGTCCAGGCAACCAGCGCGCTGCCGGCGTCCAGACGTTGTCCCGCATGCTCCACATGTAGACAAGGGCCTGACTGCCGCCGGGCGCCGCCCCGCCGCTCGCGATATCCGCAATGTGCAGAGCCACAATATGATCCTTGTATGGCACGCTTCCCGGTCGGGGGGCTGCGGCAATGGCGCGCACGATTCCTCTGACAGTGACCGATGCGCCAAGTGGCGGCGTGTAGAACCCGGCCGGCCGCGACGTTCCCAGTTTGAGCTTGATCAGCTTCCAGTCGCCAGCGCTCAATTCACGCGCCGCGAATTCCCACACTACCACTTTCTTTCCAGCGAGTCGGTCGTGGCCTCTCGCGAGTTCGTTGGCCAGCATGCTGCGGGTTGCCCAGGATCCTGCGTCATTGCGCCGCAGCGCATCGATTGGCCGCGCGAGCGCAAGACTGAGATGCTCTGCCAGTCCACCCGCCTCGCCCCATCCCATGGGTTCGAGGGAGTAGATGTTCGCAAAACTATCCCCCAGCAGCAACACGTCGGCACCCTCATCAGGTCGCCAGAGTCCGGTGGCACCGTCCCGTACCTGGCGAACCGTGACCACCTCGGGACTTACCAAAGCGCTCCCGGCAGGCAGTTTCAGCATGGCAGCAATGTCACCGGTATTGGTGACGGACACCGAGACCGCGCCATACGCCGGCGGCGGCACATCCGCCACTTCGGCAACCCGCCGGACTTCATCGGCAATCATGCCGGCCACACGTTCCATGGTCGACGGAGTCCAGTGGGTGTCGGTCGCGAGATAAAGCGGGCATGAGTCGGGCCGGCGCTCCGCCATGATCGCCGGGCCTGGATCCAGCACGTGAACATTCGACCGGCGCAACCTCTGGAGGAACTCGCCGTGCGAAGGGTTCTGGACAGGCCGCGTCCAGCCTTCATACCTCGCCGTGAACCGTTCGGCGTGAATGCTTGGCTTAACCGGCACCGGGACAACGATCAGCTCTATATCCCTGGCCGCCAGTTGATTGCGAAAGTCAACGATGGCGCTTACAGGATCGGGCTGGGGTGGCGCCTTCAGTTCGTTGCCGCCGGCGGCGCGGCGGGCCATAACCCGTGGGTCAAGGAACCCGCGGCCCATAACGTAATCCACGTCACGACGGTAGAATAGCCACCCGTCGCGGCCGCAATAGGCGTCCTCGTTGCCGCCCAACAACCCGCCGGTGATCACCGCCTGCATGGGCGGAACCAGGGACCGAACCAGCCCCGAATCGTCTTTCAGACTCGCTTCATAGCGGCCGATATCGGCCAGTATCCGGTTGTTCGTCTGCCGCAACTGCGCGAACACTCCGCCCGGTCCGTCGGCGGCCGCTAATGCCCTCCATTCGGCGCGGGTCGGCAGCAGTTTCACGACATCCAGGAATCCAGGCCGCCGCCCCGCCCGCCATTCCGTGACAGCCTGCCAGACCGGCACGGCACAAACGATCCCCGCCAGGACCACCGTCAGAAAGATGTTGATGGCAGGTGTGGACTCGGTGTGCCCGATCTCGGCCTTCGCCTGCTCCTCGCGGGATAGATGGTGGTGACCGTGGCTCATGTTTAGAAGATAAAGTAGATGAAGGGGTTGAACGCCTGGGTTTCCATGACCGCCACCGAGAGCGCCAGCAGCGCCGCCGCGTAGAGCGCCTTGCCCCAGGTCAGACGGCGAGTGTAGTCCCACGTCTGGGGACAGGTCCACGTCACCACGGCGGCGATGAGAAAGAAAATCGCGTAGTATGGATGGTAGATCAATCCGGCGGCGAGCCCCTGCCCGTCCTGCGTGGGGCCGCAACCGAACATGTTTCCGAGATAGCCCATAGCCGCAGGCAGGTCTTTGGCGCGGAAGAAGACCCAGGTTATCAGCACGATCACGAACGTGATTGCGGTCCTTGCGAATGCCGGCAGGCGCCGGTAGAGGCTGTCCCGCCCCTGCGTGCGCTCGAACGCCAGCATCCCCCCGTGAATACCGCCCCAGATCACAAAGTTCCAAGCAGCGCCGTGCCAGAGCCCGCCCAGCAACATGGTGAGCGTCAGGTTAATGTAGGTTCGCGCCTCGCCTTTGCGGTTGCCTCCCAGCGGAATGTAAAGGTTGTCACGCAGCCACGTGCTCAGGGAAAGGTGCCATCGTCGCCAGAACTCCGTGATGGATTGACTCTTGTAGGGCGAGTCGAAGTTCTTGGCGAAGAGGAAGCCGGTCATCAACCCCAGGCCAATGGCCATGTCGGAGTATGCGCTGAAGTCGAAATAGATTTGAAAAGCATAGGCAGAAACGCCGTACCAAGCGTCCAGAACGGCGGCGCTACCGGCGTCGAACACGGTGTCGGCCACCTTGCCGCACGGGTTGGCCAGCAGGATTTTCTTCCCGATGCCGAAGGCAAAAAACGCCACGCCGCGGGCAAATTTCTCCAGCGTGTGCGTGCGAACGATAAACTGGTCAGCCACGTCCTGAAAGCGGACGATGGGACCCGCAACGAGTTGCGGAAACATGGCCACGTAGCACATGTAGTCGAAGATGCTGCGGATCGCGCGCGCGTCTCCGCGGTAGACGTCAATGGCATAACTCATTGACTGGAACGTGTAGAAACTGATGCCCAGCGGCAGGGTGATACGCAGCAGGGTATCCCAACGGGCCGCCTCCCAGCCCGCCGCCGACATGGCCGTGTTCCATGTGTCCAGCCCGAAATTGAAGTACTTGAAGAAGCCCAGCAGACAGAGGTTGGAAATGAGCGCCGTCGCAAGTGCGGCCTTCTGCATCCGGTCTCGCGGCTGGCGCGGAGCCAGCAATTCCACCGCGGCGTTTCCACGCCCCCACTGGCGGGCAATCGTCATCCCGGCCACCCAGTCCACGACCGTCTGGAACATCATCAGGGTGGCAAACCACGGATTGGCCCAGCCGTAGAAGATATAGCTGACCACCGTCAGCCATACGTGCTTTCCGCGCATGGGCAGCAGCATGTAAGCCGCCAGCACGAGCGGCAGGAAGTAGAATATGAAAAGGTGCGAACTGAAAACCATGACGATCCGCTGCTAGTGATTGGCCGGAAACTACCAGATGACGAATCCGCCAGAAAGCGAAATCGGCGCCTCGCGGTGACGCATCAGTCTCTTAGGAGTATGCAGGGGCGCACCTTGCGCCCGCCGGAGGGCGGCGCCCCTTCGACTTAGCTCAGGGGAGCTAAAGCGCCCCACCATATGGCGGACGGGTTAGGCACCGCCTCGCTACCGTGGTGGTTTTGATTCCGCAGGCTGATCAACAGGCGCCGCGGCATCGTGAGTTATCTCCACCCAAACGCCTCCTCTGCACTGCCATGATTGTCCGGTATTTACCTCAAATCGTATCGCCGCCCAGTCGCTGGACAATGCAATCATCTTAATGGCGTATTCCCCTTTTGGGATCTTCGCCGCCTCCTCGATTGGCACCCACTTGCCACTCTGCGCAAGCCACGCCTCGCCTGTTTTTGTGTTGTATTTGATGGATGACCACGTTGTAGGCGACATAGCCACCAGTACGATGTCGAACTCGTTCTTCGAGGCTGCTGCATTCACATCCAACGCGGACAACATCAACGCGGAGGCGCAGGTTGCAGCCAAAAGCATGTTGTGCTTGATATTTTTTCCCCTGATTGATTGCCCACCAGAAATCGTTCCGCTCATATGTGCTGCGAGTATACACCGGTGGCAGGGATGCACAAGCGTTTGTCGAGTCCCAAAATCCTCCTAATCGCTGTGCCACCGGCGGGACCCATTGGGACGGCCTTGCGGCAGCGGCTCGCTCGGAGAGCTCGCCCTACCAGCCAGACATGTGACGCAAGGCGTCGCATCTTTCTAGAGCGAGGTCGCATTTGAGAATG
>CAZWPN010000211.1:0-5123 GCA_964635275.1 uncultured Victivallales bacterium
GGAACATACCAAGGCGGGCCACGCCCGCAACCGGAGTGTGTGGGTGTGGGAGTCTATGAGTGTGGGACCTGATATTCGCTCCCCCATACTCACGCACTCACATTCTGACATGCGACCTCGCTCTAGAAAGATGCGACGCCTTGCGTCACATGTCTGGCTGGGTAGGGCGAGATCTCCGAGCGAGCCGCTGCCGCAAGGCTGTCCGCAGAGTGTCCCTCCTGGAGCACTCGATTCGCAGTACGATGGACGCAGCGTCCCGCTTCGCCAAGGCTACGCAGGACAGGTCGTGGAACTCCGTCCTCCGCGAGAGGTAGAATCTTGCATTGGCGCCCCGTTCACCCTAGCATCCCGACATGTCGCGAATACGTGTGCACATCCAGAACCTCAACACCATTGACGTAGAGCAGGGCAGTGAAGTCGGCTCCCTTGCACCCGGTCCTATGTCGCCGGATGGCCTTCCGTGGATAGCGGCGCTGGTCAACAATGATTCCGTATCGCTTTCTTACCCCCTGACGACCAACTGCAGCGTGCGTTTCATTGCCATGGACGATCCCCACGGCTGGCGGATCTATCGCCGATCGCTCGCGTTCCTGCTGACTCGCGCCGTACGCGACACGTTTCCATCCGCACGCTTTTCGCTTGAGCATTCCTTCGGGCTGGGACTGTACTGCACATGCGCGGTCAATGGATCGAAGGACATCACCGCCTCTCAGGTTCTCCAGGTTGAAGCACGGATGCGTGATCTCGTCCGCCAGAACATCCCGATCCTTCGCAGGAAGGTATCCTACTCCGACGCCGTTGCAGACTTGGAAAAGGCCGGGCAACTCGATCGGCTGATGCTCTTGAAGTACCGCAATCCCCCCCGAATCGTGGTTCACCAGTGCGGCGACTACTCCGACCTGGCACACGGCCCCCTGGCAGCTTCAACCGGCGTGCTGGAGCGCTTTCAGCTTGTCCACTACCCCCCGGGGTTTGTGCTTCACCTGCCCGACCGCGACAACCCGCTGATCATCCCTCCATTCGAGGATCAGCCACACTTGTTCCGGATCTTCCAGGAGCACAAGGAGTGGGGCCGTATCCTGGGGGTGACAACCGCCGGACAGCTCAACGAGACCATTGCGCGAGGCGGCTTTGAGGAGCTGGTCAGGATCGCCGAAGCCCTTCACGAGAACAAGGTAGTCCGAATCGCAGATGCCATTTCCGCCGGACGGAAGAAGATCAAGATCATCCTGATTGCCGGCCCTTCATCCGCAGGGAAAACCACCCTGGCGAAACGCCTTTGCACTCAGTTGACGGTGAACGGCTTGCGCGCCGTCACTATGTCCACAGACGACTATTTCGTGGGCCCGGAACGTAATCCCAAGGGACCGGACGGAACCCCTGACTTCGAGCACATCGAAGCAATTGATCTACCGCTCTTCAACGAACACCTTCTTCGTTTGACTGAGGGGCAAGCGGTCACCCTGCCGCGATTCAATTTCGAAAACAAACAACGGGAGGTCCGCGGCGGACCGATCTGCCTGGCCGACGACCAACTAATCGTTATCGAAGGTATTCATGCCCTGAACCCGCTCCTGACGCGCATGTTGCGCAGCGACAGCAAGTTCTCCATCTACGTCAGCGCCCTGACCCAGTTGAATGTTGATTCCGGGAACCGGATATCCACGACGGATAACCGCCTGATGCGTCGGATGGTCCGCGACAAGAAATACCGGGGACACTCAGCCCTGGAAACGCTGAGGCTCTGGCCTGGCGTCCGTGCCGGGGAGAAACGTTGGATATTCCCCTTTCAGCGCGAGGCCACGGCGACGTTCAACTCCGCGCTGGACTATGAACTGGCCGTTCTGAAGCCGCTGGTTGACCCGCTTCTAATGGAAGTCAAGCCGGACCATCCTGAATACGTGGAGGCGCGTCGCCTCAGCGAATTCCTGCTGAACTTCCTGCCGGCGCAGTCGCGCGTCGTTCCGGGCACGTCCATCTTGCGCGAGTACATCGGCGGGAGTCTCTTCCACTACTGAACATACAGGAGCTACCATGCTGCCATTCCTGCAGACAACCTGGTTCTTATGGGTAAGCTTCATTGCGCTGATTGCCTACGTGGTTGCCACGGGCAGAACTACCCGCCTTCCCCGCCTGCCATTAGGGCTACTCATCCTCCATGTCGCCCTGCGCATCATTTTCGCGGCATGCACACAGGCAAGATGGTTCACCGACATGCAGCGGTGGATGGACATGGTCGCTGTGGCCGTTCTGGCCTGGGCCGTCGTGAGACTGGCCTATGTGTTCCTCGTGGAAATGCCTCTGTACCTACGCAACCGGCCGGCGCCTTCCACCATCATGCGGGACTTCTCCCTCTACGTCTGCTACGCCGTGATCGCCATCATTCTCCTCCGGACCTTCGGCGACGTTAACCTCACCAGCCTGATCACCACGTCAGCGGTACTGACCGCCGTCGTCGGGCTCGGCGCGCAAGCCACCCTCAGCAGTTTCTTCTCAGGCCTTGTCCTGCAGATGGAGAAGATATTCGAGATTGGGGACTGGATCCAGGTCGGCGACCAGATCGGAAGGGTCTCGGCCATCAGTTGGAAGTCCACGCGCATCATCACGCGTGACGGAGTTTCTGTCTATCTGCCCAACTCTGACATCCTTGCCGGACGAGTAAGCAATTATTCGAAACCGGACAAGCACTACGCCGTGCACCACACCATCGCTTTGGAGTACAACGCCCCGCCCAACACCGTAAGGCAGGTCATTAAGGACGTGGTCTGCCGCCACCCAAAAGTACTTGCGAATCCTCCGATGGAGGTCCGGCTCTTTCAGTTCGGCGACTTCGCCATCACCTATGACATCGTTTTTTGGACCGAAGACTGCGCGGCGGAGTCCAGGACTCGTGCCGCAATCAACAATGACCTGTGGTACGCGCTGCGCCGACACGGGATCAACATCCCCTTCCCGATCCGGGACGTGTCCCTCGCGCACATCGAACGCGAGCACAGGGCGAAGTTGCAGGTGGATGCACGGAAGGATGTCGCTAAAATGCTGGCCGGCGTTTCGATGCTATCGCGTCTCTCGGAGCTCGAACGGCGCCAGATTGCCGATCAGGCGCCCGTCCTGACCTTCGCCGCCGGTGAGCCTATAGTTCAACAAGGCGCCGAGGGCGACTCGATGTTCATCATCTTCTCAGGCTCCTGCGAGATACTGAAGGAATCGCCAGGTGGCGGCCCCGCCTCGCACGTTGCCGTACTGCGTGATGGGGACTTCTTCGGCGAAATGAGTCTCCTCACCGGCGAGCGTCGCCTTGCCAGCGTCCGTGCTCATGAGGATGCATCCCTCATCGTCGTGTCCAAACAATTGTTTGCCGAGGTGCTCACCGCCAATCCCGAGACCGCCACCCACCTTGCCGACAGCCTCGCCAAGCGACTCGAAGGCCTGCGCACGGTCACCGGAGCGCCGGCATCAGACTCAACCACCTCATCCAGCCTCCGGAACCGTATAAAGGCATTCTTCGGCATTCGATAGCGGCCGGGCGACATTGGATCTGAGTTGGGTGTCGTTACGCATGGTCAGTCGGACTCTTTGTTCTTCTTTAGAATACGCTCAAAATCGGCCGGGGTGACGATTGGAATGTGCTCCACAACTTTCATGTCCAGAAGGTCGCCGTCGCCGCTTACGATGCAATCGGCACGGCCGGCCAAAGCGGTCTGAAGGTAGGGCTCATCATCGGGGTCCCGGCAGACTCCAAGCGCGGGTTGGTCGGCGATGCGGACCGGTTCGGCGATCTGCTCCAGCAGGATGACAAACTCATCCTTGTCCTGGTTGCTCATCTTCAGATAGCGCTGAAGACGAGGGTATTCAAGTGCGGCCTGCAGTTCTGCAAGCAACGGATCCGACGTTACCAAGCGCACGGCTATCCCCTTAACTACCGCGGCCAATGCTCTACCCGGTGCCGAATCTGGCCGGATCAGGGCACTGATGATGACATTGGCGTCCAACACAGCTCGAAGCGGGGGCATGCACTCACCTCCCGCGTTTCGATACACGGGCTGCGCGCCGTGCCGCGTTCGCCACCGTCATGGCCTCCGCATCCGTCTTAGTGGCGTTCGGCCGAGCAAGCCAATCGCCCAGACGCAGGCGAGCCGCACGTCGGATGGCCTCCGCCTTCTCGACCGGCATCACAACCGCCAGGGCCTTGCCCTTCCGCTCGACGAGGTACTCGTCGCCTCGCAGGGCCACCCGGTTCAGGATGTCTCCCATGCTCTTCCGCACTTCCATTGTGGAAACCGTGATCATAACCGTCCTCCTGTCACATGTATACCAACTATCATAGGTGATACTGTTAGAGGGTCAAGGTCTTTCCACGCCGCCACATGCTCCGTCAGGGTGACGGTCTCCTTGATTTCATCCTGAGGTGCGCTGGCGTAATTTGGGCCAGATCGTTTGAGGTGGCGAGCGTTGCCGATGCCGCATGGCCGGCTTAGGAGAGAACATGCGGCGGGAGCAGGGCGGAAAGGGATGTTCACGCAGAGATCGCAAAGGTCGCAGAGACGGGGCACGGGCCGGACACGCGGCTGCCCGACGGGCAGATGACGTTGCTGACGGCACTGGTGGGCAATCCGGATGTTCAGTTGGCGTCCAAGGCCGCCGGCGTCAGCCGTGCAACGGCCTTTCGGTGGATGAGGCAACCGGCATTCCAGGAGGAACTCACGCGGCAACGCGACGCAGTCCTTTGCGAGACGTTGGCGACGGTTAAGACACATGCCGTGCGGGCGGTGGCGACGTTTATGTTGCGTTTCCTTTGGAGCCGATAATAGGCGCCTCGACCGGTTGTTCCGATCTGAGCGACGATGCCGTGAGCTATTAATTCCCGGAGGTCCCGTAGTGACGTCTGCCGGTTAGCGCCGGTCAGTTCCTGATATTCGCGGTTGGTGATCCGCCCAACGCTCTTCAAGTGCGCGACCCCGGTACTTCGCCTCCATCGTCAGCATCACTGCTCGTAAGTCATGCCAAAGACTGTTTCCGTGAGCCAGCCGCGAAAAGACTCGTTGTCTTGGAACTGTTTGAAGAGTTGGGCGTCGTCTTTGAAGAGGGCGGTGATGACTCGCTTGAGCGCCTTGTCGTGTTCG
>CAZWPN010000212.1:0-5121 GCA_964635275.1 uncultured Victivallales bacterium
GTTCATGCATTCCGCCACCCGCTCCCGGCTCACCGACATGACGATACAGAGGTCGCCCGAGCGGCGATACCAGAAGACCGGCGGTCCGCCTGGCTGATCCAGCCAGCCGGAGTCATGCACATCCGCCTGCCGAACTTCGTCCGGCAGAATCATAGCAGGCACCTTTGCCCCCCCAGTGCGCTCCATCCCGATAAACGCCGGCCGCGGAAGCACCGCTCCCATACCCGCACCGGGGTCTATCGTTACATGCATCGGTGCCGCATGGGTGTTCGTCTGAGTCGGCAATACCGACACCTGCCTCAGCCCTTCCAGCCAACTGCAGGCCATCAGGATCTTGATGTTGTCGTTCGTGGGCGTATTTCGCGCGATGCGGCACAAGTGCGACTCATAAAGCCGCTCAAGCCGATTCAGTTCCTCCTGCATTGACGCGGCGAACAGGCGAAGCGGTTCGCGGTCCCGCGCGATGCGCACCTGCTCCTCCCGGTGGGACAGGCGGCTGCCGCCCGCAAAAATGGCGACAGCCGCCGCGATCAACAATGCCAGCACGATATATGGATAGCTTGATCGCATCTGCGTATCCCAACGTGGCCGGTTTCTACTTGATGCTTTCTCCGCGAATGCCAACCTTTCGCGCAGTGACAAATATAAATACCATTTGTTTGCGGTCTCGCGACAGCGTGCCGCCGCCGATCAACGTTCGCTGCCCATTAGCAACGGCAATAGAGGTCGACAGAGTATAGGTCTGAAAGAAAGGCTGTTCCATGCGCGCCTGTTGTTCTTTCCCGTTTGCATCCAAGTGCTTGCTTCCATAGTCGCGCCAGACTGGTTCCTCGACAAACTGAGGAGACAGGGTCAGTGTGATCATACCGTCCTCCCTCATCTCCGGGATAACCTGAAGGATTGCGCCGACTTCACGCGTCTCAAAGCCGCCGGGCTGCACGATGGGACTGTGCACGGAGTTGGTGCCACCGGCGTTTGTGCTTGTGTTTAGGGAGACTGCGAACGTTGTCGGATAGATACACTCGGTCACTCCTTTGACGACGGCTTCTGCTCCGGCCGGCGTTACAACCCTGGGCGCAGCCAGCAGATGACCCGCCCCGCCGATCCAGAGCTTCGTAAGGGATTCACCGTTGAGCCCCCCCGACGCCACCAGTTTCTCCAAGTTTGTCGTATCGAACGCAACGAATTGCACCTCGATCTCGATATTTGGCAAGCTCGCACCGGGATGAGCATCAGCAAAAGGGTCGGGGTCGGGGGCTTCATCCGAGCCGTTCTTTCCCGGAACGATCATGACAACATTGCCCTCGATACGGTGTTTCAGGCCCGCGACTTGCGTGCACAGGTTCAGTGCGTCAAGCAGACTGATGTGGCGAGCGGTGAACGTGATGGCCGGGGGCGTCGCATCTTTCAGGTCCAGAACGAAGTTCACGCCGCGTTTCTTCCCGTCGTACTCAGTGGATGCGTCTCGCAGGAATTTGACCACATCTTGAAGATCAGCGTTCTTGAAGTTGAGCTCCGGGATGATGATGCGCTTCATCACCTCAATCGGACTCTCGGATGTGACCTCGCCAGCGGTGGCTTCTGCCGTCACCATCCGCGGCTTAGGTGCCCGTACCATGCCTGGAACTATCGGCTGCTCCTGCGATGAAGGCGCGGGCATCTCTGCCGCCTTTACCGGCGGCTTGGATCCCTTAACGAAGGGATCGGCGGTTTTTTCCTGCGCCAGACCGGCGCACGCACACGCCAGCAACACACTCATACTGACAACCATCATTCTCATCGAGTTTCCGCGATCTGTTCTCATTCTGTCTTCCCCTCGTTCGCAATTTGACGTTAACACATTCATTCAACCCGCCCTATCTATTTCCCCTAGCCCCCTTTCCACCGGGTCGGCAGTCGGAGCCCGCCGCTGCAGGCGTGACCGCGTCTTTCCGGTTTGGCTTCACGGCGCCACTATGACGGACGGCGGATTCGGGCGGGTGAAATGCACGCAACAAGAATGTAAAAGTTCTGTGACAGCCTGAGGCGGGTGACATTCTCGGAGTCCCTCTTTGTTAAGGGCGATCATCAGAAACCGGACTGGCATACGCGCTCGATGTGCCCCGAGACAGGAAGAGCAACCAGAAGGCGCGCTCTGCGCATTGGCCATATGCAGCCGGCCCGATATTGTCGGCTAGTACCCACGTGGCCAAGCCGGGCGCCAGTTCACGATACCAGTCGTGTCCACCGATCTTCGCCAGGTTTCCGAGCACTCCCAATCGCTCGATTCCATACAGCCCGTAGCCGTCAGCGCCGCCTGTCCAGTGTTCTTGAACCCAGGCCATGGCGTCGCGGATGGCCTGGTCGGTCCTGGCCTCGTCCTCCTTCCGCAACGACCCCATTTCTGATCGGGCGAGGATGATCGCCGTCAACCCCGCAATCGTCATGTTCAGGCTGGCTCCCCCGGAAACGGCGCCGGCGTTGATGATCCTGCCGGGTTTGAGGACCTGATCATACGATACAACATACGACCAGCCCCGCGCCATCGCCGTGGCCTGGTAGTCGTAGTCCGAATCCAGCGACTTCTCCCAAACTGAGGATGCGTAGTCGACTCCGCTCTGGTCGGCTTTTCCCGTCTGCACTTTGACTTGGACTGGAGGGCCATCCTTCTCCTGGGCCCTAAGGAAGTGGTCCAGTACGGCTTGCCACAGCATGGAGCCACGGGTGGGGTCCGGTTTCCATCCGCACAGTCTTGCCGCTTTCAAGCCCAGCGTTGCGTATTGAGTGTTGGAGTTATCGAAGTAGCTCCCGCCCGCGCCATAACCCCACCGTCCCCGTTCGCCGCCGGCCGCCACCAGCTTTTCGGCGACTCGCCTGACCCACGCCTGTACCTTGGCATCCTCACCCGGCTCCCAGCCCGGCGAGTGGATCATGGCCTCCACGAACATTAGCCCGACGCCGTCACGATAGGTGGTGCCGGCACCCGAATCGGGAGGAAGATCCGGTCTTTGCAGATCGCTCCATATTCGTCGGATCAGCGGATGGTCCGGCGACACGCCGGCCTTGATCAAGGCCAACCCCACCAGCGTTTCTTCCCCGTGTCCGTATTGGAAGTTTTTCGGACGAAACGGAGGGGCTGTGCCTTTCTTTTCCGCTTCTTCGATGGCCTGATGAAGCCTCCGTCTTGGATCGTCATCCTGAGCCCCGAGCTTTCGCTGTTCGGCCAGAGTGAGCTTTTTGGATAGCAGACGGTTTTGGTCCAGCGGCGACAGGAGGCACGTGGCCAGAAGGTCCTCCTTGATGCGGAGGATGGCCTCGTCTATCGTGGCTTGCTCCGCCGCCGTCAGGCCGACACCCTTTTCAACCGCCTGCGGCTCGCGCGGCGGCTTGGGGTTCTCTTTGGCTTGGGCCGCCGGCTCGGGGGCCGGAGGGGAATTCGGCGTCACGGGTAGTTGAACCGCAACCGATGAAACTTCGATCTTGCTTGTCTCTGGAACTTGCGCCGCCGTGTCTGGCTCGCGACGGGATTTAGATTCCAGGTACTGACGTTCTTCCGTCCACACTCCGTCATGATAGATGTACCCGCGTGCCGTCATCAGTCGGGTCACTTCGCGTTCGTCCCGACTCTCCGGCGTGAGCCACTCGCCCTGGTACTCGACCAATCCCCGTCCTGTCATGGCCTTGTTGATGGAATCGACGGAGGCTTCCGCCGATGGGGCCTTGGCGTGTGTTTCAGCCCGCACGCCGGGAGGGATTCCCCCTGCCGACGCCGGGTTCTGGTTCCAGCGAGGATTCCACAATCCGACCGCCACCAGAGCCACGACCGACAGGCCGACAGCCAGGATTGAAATCGCGCGCGGGCCCGGCCTCAATTGTTCGATCCACCATCGCTTTCGCAGCTCCGATGGATGACATTCGAGATCGACCGGCCCCTCTGTCGGTGTTATTCGGATGCAATCCACCCGCCAAGATACCTGTTCTTGAGTCTCGCCGCGCGATGCGGCACTGCGACTCTTCTCCACGGCTCGTTCCACGAGTCGCATGAACATCGGCGGCAACGGGGGACCGTCTGCGGCTCGTAGCGCTTCCAGCGCCAAGGCGGGATTTGGCGGCAGGCTGGGCGCATAGGCGGCGGCAAAGCGTGCGCGAGCCTGCTCCAGCCGGGCGAACGCTTCGCCGGGCGTAATTTCCAACAGGCCGGCCGCTTCCTCCTCGGTCAGCCCATTCAATTCGTGCCAGATCAGCAGTGTCCTCGACTCCCACGGCAGCGCGCCGAGAGCCGCCAGCACCGGATTGTTGGCTTTCGCAGGAACTTGGCCGGGACGCGTTCTCCTCCGTGCCGCTTCTGCGGCCGCTCGCAGAACCAAGGCCTCATCCATCAGTCCGGGCGGTGAGCCGCTATGCGTGACGGGTTGTCCGCTCAGACGGGTCAGTGTCTCGACCGCCACGTCCAGCGCGGTCTCGTAATCTCCCATCAGGAAGTACACGCAGCCCACGACCGGCGGACCTAGTTGCCGCACCCATTCCGCGGCGCCCTCCGGCTTTGACGCTTCCGGCGTCTCGCCCGGCGCGGCACGATTCCCACCCCCCGCCGCGGGCGTAGGCGGACCAGGCTCAGGCAAAGTCGGCTCGCCAGGAGTCTTCGTCTCCGGGTCCACGGCGGCGGCGGATTTCCCGGGCGGGCGTCTGCGCAGAACAGCCCGGCTTCGCCCCGTCAGACCTGCCTTATTGTTGTTCGACTCAGACACAGGTGCTATTCCTCATCTCGATATGTCGACATGTCAAGGCGCAACTATGGCATAAGGCAGATTCGGCGGGTAAAATGGGGGTAACAGGAATGTAAAATCTCTGTGACAAGCTGTACCGGTGGTCTCCAACCGCGGGGGAACAATCGATAAGAAATCGCTTTTCGGCCGGCACCGGCCAGCATAGGCCGGAGGCATGCTAATAAATCCATGCTATTCCACCACAATCTGTGCCTTCGTATTTGCGGATGCGAACTGGGTTCCGACCGCGCGCATCCACTCGCTTCTCCCAACCGCCAACCACCTTGAGTTGGAACGGCAGGGGCTGGACGATCAAGCTGTCGCTCCCGATCAAGTCGACGATCAAGCTTGACCCTGCAAAGCGCCGGTTCTATGC
>CAZWPN010000213.1:0-5108 GCA_964635275.1 uncultured Victivallales bacterium
AGAGCCGACCGTGAGAACGAGCCGCTGACCGGGTAGCACTGCGTCAGGCTGCCGGCGATGCCGGCCAGGCCCTGGCCGATCAGCTCCTGGTTCATGTCCAGCCGCTCGCGTGTCCGCGAGCTGATCATCTTGCACACCGCCAAGACCTCCATGAAACTCACGAAGGTGATGGCCACCGCTCCCGGCAGCATCCTGGGTACGGCATCCCAGTGCCAGACCGGGAGTGTGAGATTGGGCAGGCCCGCCGGCAGCCTGCCTACAACCTGCCCGCCCAAGGCGCTGCCGTAGTTCAGGAACTGACTGACAATAATCGCGGCCACCACGGTCAGAAGAACCCCGGGCCAGCGCGGCCACCACCACCGCAGCAACAGAATCGCGCCAACAGTGCCGGCACCAAACGCCACCGTCGGCAGGTGCGCGTCGCCGAGGCGCACCGCCAGGTGACACAGGTCCAGCACGAAGACCGACGAAGCCTTCGAAGGCAACCCGACCAATAGCGGCAGTTGCGACGCAGCAATGATCAGCGCACCGGCATTAGTGAATCCGACGATCACGGGGTGCGAGACGAAGTTGACCAGGGCGGCCATGCGCAACACGCCAAGCATCAGCCGGAGAATCCCCACGATCAGGCAAAGCAACACCGCCAGTTCACCCGCATCCCCCCAGCCTGCGGCGATCCCCGCGCCCAGCACCGACGCCGTCAGAAGCGACGTCATGGCCACCGGGCCGGTGTGCAGTTGCGCGCACCAGCCGAACAACCCGCCAACGATGACCGGGACGAAGGCGGTATAGAGGCCGTACTGCGGCGGCAGCCCCGCCAACTGCGCATAAGCCATCGCCTGCGGAATCAGCAACAGACCTACGGTCAGCCCCGCCAGCAGATCCGCCCGCAAGACGCCGGGCGGCAAAGGCAACCACCGCAGGAACGGGAAGGCACGCTTGATAAGAGATCGCTTTTCGCTTGATACCGGTCCACCTTGGTCCGCACGGGTTGGAGTCATGTTTGAACCGGTCTGCCGTAGCGATGACATGACTATGAGGATGGCAGAAGCGGGGGTATGAATCAAGACGGCGATTCTCCTCATGATCCTCGGCTGAGAGCCCTCTTTCTGCCATCCAACGGTACCCACTACCGTGGTCCGCCCCACCCATGCAACCACAGTGCAAGAATCCGGATGGAGAGGTGTCCGAAGGTAGCGAAGACTCGCCAGCGAGGATTGGGAAACCTCAGCCTTCCCCATCATTGCCATACTCACTGCGGAACTCTGCCGCCCTGCGAAGTTCGGACTCGGGCATTGCGTAGACAAGCGCTGCGCTCCGCCCAACCTCTGAACTGGTAGGCCCAAGATGGGCATCAAGCAATTCAAGTTCCTCCTGCATGTAGTCGTGGCGTGGATCAAGCGGATGCTCCAACGGCGGACCAACCCGCGATACCAACGCCTGCTGCAGGGGTTTCCCTTCACTGAGATTCAGCCACACCTTCAAGGCACTTACTACCTGAGCTGCAGCGATCCTTCTGCACAACCATGTAGCCGCCATCGCTTCCTGATTCACTATACGGGCATTCCAGAGGCAAAGCACACGCAACGGCGCAGCCCGAAGGCATGTCTGCAACTCACCCGGCACCGCCGACCGGGCGAACCGGCTGAACGGCGCTACCAACCACGATGTCTCGCCCGCTCGCCTCAGAACAGCCACGTAGATCGGCCTCATCCTGTCGATATCCATGTATGCCGGATGGAGCAGCCTGACCTGTCCAATATCGGGAGCTTGCCATCCCGCCGTTTTCACCTCCCCACCAATACCCTCTGCTGTGGTCATCGTGGCACGAACCGCAGTCTCAGGCCGATCTACTACCAGGGGAACCTTTGCCATCTCCTTATACATCCGCCACTCCGCCAGCCAGAGGCGCAGCTTACGCCGCTGGGATATTCGACAACTGTGTAGTATTCCGGATTCCGGTGTCATGGTGTTGCCTCCATCCACTTACAGAATGGTGTGCCGCCGTTTTCCGATTTTCCCCAAAGGAAGACCCGGCGGCGTACGTTTTCGAACAGCAGACACGCCAACGCGGCCTGCACGGCTTTCCCTTCCCGCGGATGATACTCGCGGGTATAGGCCGCGATTCCAGTCAGCGCGCTGTGGAAAGCCGCGGTCAGAGCACTCCGTCCACAGCCGGCCGCCTTGAGGGCCTCCGGGTGTGCCAAAGACATGCCGGCTTCGTGAGCCAGTAGTGCAATTCGCTCCCGGCGATCCAGCCGTGCAAAGGCCCCTGCCGCATCCGTGCACGCCATCGCTTCGAGTTCGCGATCCTCTACCGCGCGCGCCGTATCGAGCGTTCCTGGAAGGAGTTCCTCAACGCTCAATGTCATTCCTTCATGGCAGCTACCTCCGGCCCCGTGGCTGATAGAGATCATCCTGCGGCTCGAATGCTCCCGCCGCAGATACTCGCGTACGACATCCCGCAGCAACATGGTGGCCCCAGCCTCGACAGATTCCTGCGCCGAGTATCCCCTCGCTTCCATTCGCGCAAAGAGCCATTCCTTGTACTTCTTACCGCCGGGCGAGTCATGGATCTGGAAATGGGTCTCGAACCGGTGCCACGCCTCACCGGAGGATGGAATCAAACCCGCCGCCGACCCGGCATTCGTGGTTCCCGCATAGGCCTGAGCGAAATGCGAAAACCGGGAATGAACAAAGCCAGGCAACTGCCGCCGCGTATCTTCGGCGCACAACGCCAAGGCGCATTTATCTTTCCATTCCTGCCAGTTCGCCAGTGTTTGCATTCCGCCTTCCTAACTAATGTCAGTGCAACCCCTTACACGATAAGGTGTCTTTTTTCCACATTATTTTCGGTAAGTGACAGCGCGCGTTCCTGTATGTGTACAGAAGCACATGTTCCGTCACTTAGCACAGCAACACAAAACACAGGAGGAAGGTATGGGAACCATGAATAGAGTGTTCTTAATGGGAAATCTGACGAGAACCCCGGAGTTGCGAAGGACTCCCACCGGGATTGCCGTCTCGGATTTGGGACTGGCTGTCAACGAGAAGTACCGCAGCAAGACTGGTGAGATGGTCGAGTCGGTCTGTTTCGCGGACGTAGTCGTCTGGGGGCAGCAGGCGGAGACCTGCGGCCAGTATCTTGGAAAGGGCTCACCGGTCATGGTGGAAGGCCGGCTGCAACTTGACCAATGGAAGACCGATTCGGGCGAGAATCGAAGTCGTCTGCGCGTGCGGGCCGACAGAGTCCAGTTTCTTGGCAAACCGCGCCAGGTTTCTTCGGCCGATGCTGCCGCCGGACGGGCGGAAAGCGAAGGAACGCAAGCTGTCGCCGCCAACAACAACGAAGGAGATAGCCATGACGGCCTTCCTTTCTGATAACCGTGCTCCGGCGGTTGGCGGCCCGCGCTATTCCGTCTCTTCGGCCGCAACGCCGCCGATGCGGGCAGACACCCGGCAACAATCACGTGTGGACACGCATAACGCTCACAACAACACAAACGCCAAGGAGAAACACATCATGACACCGACGAACAGAACCCCGCACGCCGCATCAGTAACCGTTAACACACCACGAGATGTGGATGCCGGCGCAACAGGCAATCCTGTTGGCGAGTCCGCAACGAACAACCGGTTGCATCGCGAGAAACTCACGTTCTACCATCCCAACAGCGCCGGCACTGGCGCGGCCATGCAATTGGAGCCACGCCTCAATCGGAACGACTCCGACCGCTACAACTGTTTCTTCCTGGAAATGGCAACCCAGCGTTCGGTCGCCACGCGGGCGAGTGACAAGATTGAGCCGGCCAGCTTCGATTGGGCCAAGAAGCTGACCGTGAAACTGGATTTTGCTGACATCTGTGAAATACTCTCTGTGCTGGAGGGCCGCGTTGACAAGTTGGGTGGTCAACGGAACGGGCTATTTCACAAGAGCGGCAGCACCACGACGATCATATCTCTTCAGAAGGCCGAGCGAGGCGGCTATTTTCTGGGCTTGTCCAGGAAGGCCGCTGGTGAAGAGTCCGCCGCCCGCGTTGGGATGACCCTCACCGACGCCGAGGTTGTCGGTTTGCGTACGGTCTTTCAGACCGGCCTTTTCTTTATCACGTTCCATTCCCACTTGTATCAGGCCGCGTCATAGCCCATCCGACTCGGTTCGTCGCGGAGTATTTCCTTGCGAGGAAGATGTTGAGAGGGCGTTGAGGATGGACACGGACGGATCGGTCTTGCGTGGCGCTCCCGGTTCGGCCAACGACGGCAACAGTCTTGAGTTTCCTACGGTCCAGTCGCCAGGCTGCGCGCAGGAGGATGACTGCGACGGAGGGCTCGGCCGCCAGGGTGATGCTCCGCTGGCTATCACGGTTGATGATCGGGAGCGCGAGTCGGGAGTCTTGGAGTGCCTGCGAGGATTGCCGAGACTCCGGATTATGATCCGTCGGCTCGAGCTTGGCGACTACATCCTCGACAATCGCATCCTGGTGGAGCGCAAGACACTTGCGGATCTGGCTGTTTCGATCGCGGATGGGCGCCTCTTTTCGCAGGCTTGCCGCATGGCCGGCTGCGGGTTTGTACCCGTGCTGATCATCGAGGGAACGACTCGGGATGGCGGTCTTTCCGGCATTACGCGGGAGGCTATTCAGGGCGCTATCGTCACTCTGACGATCTTTCTCGGCATCCCGTGCTTGCGCTCCACTGAACCGAAAGAGACGGCGAACTTGCTGCGTTTCACGGCGGATCAGGTGAGCCGAAGGAACATACGCACTGTCCAGCGCCATGGCTATCGGCCCAAGGGCTTAAGGAGGCGGCAGTTGTTCGTGTTGCAGGGGCTTCCGGGAATCGGCCCGACACGTGCAGATAGGCTGCTTGACGCCTTCGGTTGTATAGAGTCCGTGTTCACCGCCTGTGCCTCAGACTTGGCAATGGTCAGCGGAATCGGACGTACCACGGCGGATGCCATCAGGAATCTGATCGCTCCACAGCCTGGCGTGTAACTTTAGGTTCTTCCGGCTTTGGTGTGGGTACTCCCTAGGTCTTGTGGTCGTTCTAGCGGAGGGATCTGGTAAGTGAGTCGGGCTTACGCATTACTCTTAAACGCACCCTTAACC
>CAZWPN010000214.1:0-5092 GCA_964635275.1 uncultured Victivallales bacterium
GGCGTCACGGGGTCGGAGAAGACGCCGGCGACACGCCGGCTACTACAGGGAGGAATCCGCCTCTTCTGTAGTAGCCGCCCTGTGGGCGGCGAGGGCGAGGAAAGAGAAGAGCCTACGCCGATGACGCCGATCGGACCGCCGATGGGGAGGATGGGGGGGGAGGGCGGAAAACATATTTCTTGCCCCCCCCCCGATGTGAGAATAGTACGCTGGATGATGTAGTGGGAAGGGTTTCGTGTGACACACGAACGTGCGCGCGTGCAGGACAGAAGCCATGGGAGCGCGACGGAAGAGAGAGGGGCAAACACCATGAAAAAGCAAACAGGAAACAGAAACGGGTTTCGGTGTTCACGCCTTCTTGGAGGGCCGGCTTCCACGCCGGCCACGGTGGGATGAGGTGGTTGGTCTGGAGCGGAATTGGTGACAATTCCGGTTGTCCTTAATACTTGTCTTGATCCTTGTCGGATTTGATCGTCTTCTCGATCATTGTCCCGATCTTCATCGACAATGATCGCGACAACGATAGCGACAAGGATGAGATCCCACGACATCCGCTCTCCCATCCCTCGCTATGACCGGAACCGGAGTTCCGGCCTACACACCCTTACACGGTCTCTCACGGCTCGCTTGATCGAGTGAAGGACGTGTAAGTGTGGCCGTGTAAGGGTGGCTGAGCTTAGAGGGGGGGCTGCAAGGCGGCGCGGATCACAACGCGCCCCACGGTCTCAAGGCTCTGGGCGCTGAGCTTATCCAGGGTGTCATCGATTGTGTGCCAGTAGGTTGCGGCGGGTGGGCCGTAGGCGAAATCAATGACATCTACCGCCGGCATGCCGCCGTCCAGAAAGGGAACATGATCGTCGACGATGGATGACGTGTGCAGCCCGAACCTGCCGCGAACACCGAGTTCATGCGCGGCGGTGAATATCCGGTTGATCAACTTCGGCGTGCTGTTGCGCGGGAGAGTGACGGTCAGGTCCCGGTCGCCTGCCATGTCGATGACATACACAGCCTGAACCTTTGCCGCGCGGCCGTCGCGCGTGAGACGCTGGGCCAGACGGCGGCTGCCGTGCAGACCATCGCCAGGGCCGTAGCTGCGCTGGCATTCCTCGCCGTCAACGAAGGCGAGGATGAATGCGGAGGGAAGCGACGAGGCGGCTGCGAGCACACGCGCGGCCTCCAGCAGAACGCCGCTGCTGGATCCTGAATCGTTGGCGCCGACAAACCGATCGCCCAATCCTGCCTTGGTGTCATAGTGCGAGACGAGGACGGTGATCCGATCGCCGTTGCCTGGAATCTCTGCCATCACATTGCGGAAGACGAGCATTCCGGATGGCGTCATCTCGGAGAACACGTCCACCGAAGGGATGAGCCCCAGTAGCGAGAGACGGTCCCCAATGTGGTTCGCGGCCTTCTCCGCGCCGGCGCTTCCGGCTGGCCGGGGGCCGATGGCTACCAGCGCCCGAACCTCTTCCATGGCTGCCTCGCCGCGGAATCCGCTCTCAAGGGCTGCCGGTGCGGAAATTGCCGGCGCAGAAGAAGAGGAAGGCGCCGGTTCGCGTCGGCAGGCGGAGAGGGTCGTGCCGCAGAGAACCAGCAGCCCGGTCAGCAACGGCCGTCGGAATCCCTGGTGTCGGACGCCTTGCTCCATATGGGCTGCCGTGATCAGATGGACTCCTCGGCGATGCCCAGTATTTGCAGGACACGATCCAGCTCGTCGTTGGAGTAGAAATCAATCTCCAGCCATCCTTTGCCTTTCTTGCCGTTCGCATACGTGCGGCATGGGTGGAGGCGCACACTGGTTCCGAAATGCGAGTGCAGGCGGTCCCGGAGATAGTCGAGGTGCGACTCTGGGATGTCGGAGCGAGTGGAGCGCGGCTTGCGTGGCACCCGCCGCCATTTCTGGATGATCTGTTCCAGCTGACGAACCGACAGGCTTTCCTTGAGTGCCCGCTGGGCGAGCAGTTTCTGATCCTCTTCTATCTCGACGCCGCCGAGAAGCTTGGCGTGCCCCGCGGATAGTTTGTCCTGCGTGATCAGTTGTTTGATCTCGGCGGGCAGGGCTAGGAGCCGCAGTGTATTCGCGACGGCGGCGCGCGACTTTCCGACGGCCCCGGCGATCTGTTCCTGAGTGAGGCTGAATTTGTCGCTCAGCGTCCGATAGCCCTCGGCTTCCTCGATGACGTTGAGATCTTCGCGCTGGAGGTTTTCGACCAGAGCCAGCTTCATGGCGTCGCCGTCGTCGGCTTCCTTGACGATGACGGGCACCTCCTTCAGGCCGGCGAGGATCGAGGCTCGGAACCGGCGTTCGCCGGCTATCAGTTCGTATCCGCCTGCCACGGCGCGCACGAGGATCGGCTGGAGGACGCCGTGTTCCTTGATGGATTGGCTCAGCTCCATGAGCGTATCCTCGGTGAAGTGACGGCGCGGCTGCCAAGGGCTTTTGCGGATGGCTTCCACGGCGACTTTCTGTACCGCCGGTTTCGTTGGCGACTCAGCCTCTTGCGAGGCGCCGGCGCCCTGCTGCGGGCCTGCGACCGCTGACCGATCACTCAACAATGCTCCAAGACCCCGACCCAAACCGTGTTTCACTGCCATGACTTATCTCCTATGACTACTCTCCCTGGCGGTTCTCCCTGCCGATGCGCAGGGTGGCCGTCAGTGCGGCGCCTTCTTCCACGATCAATCGCGGTGCCGCGATACTGCCGCAGAACACGGCGCCGGCCCGGACGATTACAAGCCCCGTGCTCTTCACGTCTGCCTCGAGAGTGCCGCCAATATCAATATCCCGGCACTGCAGCGCGCTGTCGAAGGTCAGGCGTGTTCCCTCGTGAAGCACCCAGTCGCGGGCAGAAAGCAGGGAGACGTTCGGGTCAGCACTCGGGAAGACCTCAAGCCGGCGCTGCACCCGCAACGCTCCTCCAGTGACCTTGCCTCGCAACTCCAGATCCAGAGCGTCCACCACGCCGCCCTTGATGACTGAACCCTGAGCAACCACCACGGAACCCAGCGTCTGAATGGTGCCAGACCATGTCGGGGTATCGATCGTCTGGTTGTCCGTTTTCAGGAATCGCCGGCACTTGTGACAGAGTACCTTATCAAGACGGCCTGTCAGCACAAACGCGTATCCGCACAGGTAGCAGGTGATTTCGAACCGTGGCGGGACCGTCGTGTGCCGTATTCGAGTCGCGATGGGCGCCCGGTCTTTCGACTGAGTGGAACCGTCCGCCTTATCGCCAGTCTCATCCGCCGGCTGCATGCGGCGCAGCGCCTGGACGGAAGCATAACTGTCGATAAAGGTGGGGCGATCAGGTGCCGGCACGATGGAGCTCCAGAAAGGGTTCTGAGACGAAGGCGGAGTCTACCGTTTGCCGAAAAGCCCGACCGAACGCCGGTTCTCGTCTTCTGCCGGCGGTCTTGGCCGCTCGACAGGTTCCGCCGGTGCCGCTTGCGTGCCCGGATTCACCTCAACTTTGCCGGTGAAGGTGACCCCGTCTTCGACGGTCAGCCGTTTAGACTTGATGTCGCCGGTCACCTTGGCTGTGCTCTTCAGTTCAATCCGGTCCCGTGCGGCGATATTTCCGTCCAACTGGCCGCTGAGCGTCACGGACTCAACCGTCATATTTCCCTTTACAGCTGCGGTTGGGCCGATTGACACGCTGCCGCCGCACGTCAGATCGCCACTCAACTTGCCGTCGAACTGCATACCACCTGCGGCTTTCACCGATCCCACGATTTCCACGTCGCCTGCAACAACTGTCCGAGCTGATTCACTGCTGGTCATGCGGTACTCCTTGTTTTCAATATGTTACGGATACATTCCCGGCCGGTTCAGCCCGGCTGTTTCCGGCATCCCGAAGAGCAGGTTCATATTCTGCATGGCAGAGCCGGCCTGTCCCTTGACCAGGTTGTCGATGTAGGAAACGACGCGCAACCGGCGGCAGCGTTCATCCACGCTGACCACAAGATTGCAGTAGTTGGTTCCGCGTACGTGCGGGGACCCGACTGGAGCCGTGCTCTCGAAAACCCTTACGAACGCATCTTTCCGGTATGCCTCCTGATAGAGTGCCAGGGCATCGGCCTCCTTGATAGGGTCGATGAGTGTTCCGTAAAGGGTGGACATGATGCCACGGCAAACCGGTACCACATGCGATGTAAACGTGATGCGAACGTCCTTGCCGGCAACGAGGCTGAGTTCACGTTCCACTTCGCACACATGCTGGTGGCCCGCGAGTTTGTACGCATTCATGTGGTCGTAGCGCGCCGGATAGTGGAAGGTGGGACTGGGTTTCTTTCCGGCGCCCGAGACGCCGGTCTTGCAGTCGCAGATTATGCTCTCAGGCTGAAGCAATCCCGCCCGAATTGCGGGGGCCAGGCCGAGAATGCAGCTCACGGCAAAACAGCCCGGATTGCCGATGATTCGTGTGGCGGGGCCGATTTCTTTGCGGTGCAGTTCGGGCAGCCCGTAGACAGCTTCGGGGAGCAGTTGAGGGGCGGCGTGGGCCGGGTCGCGGCCGATCCGGCGCGCGTACTCGGCGTAGGCCTCGGTCGTGTTGAATCTGAAATCGCCGCTGTAATCAATCAGTTTGGCGCCGGCGCTCAACTCCGCCGCCGCGACCTTCATTCCGACGCCGTCGGGCGTGGATGTGAATACCACATCCACGGGTTCGCGCGCTGCCGGGCTGTCCGGCGCGATGATCGGCATATCGCAAAATCCCGCCAGGTGAGGGTAGATTTTGCTCATGGGAAGCCCGACATTCTCCACGTCCACCAGCGCTGTGAGCCGGGCTTCCGGGTGCGCCAGTAGAAGTTCTGTGATTCCGACGCCGCCGTAACCGCCGGCGCCGATAACTTTCGCCTTGATCATCTTGCTTTCTCCTCCAGAGTCCGTTTGCAGTCCGTTTGGAATATGCCCGTGGGGTCTGCCGGTGTCAAGGAACGGATTGCGGCCGCATCGCCCCCGGATCCCTCCCAATTTGCCCAAATCTTCGCCTAAGCGCTGTACCACCGGGGGACCCATTGCGGAAGGCCTTGCGGCAGCGGCTCGCTCGGAGAGCTCGCCCCATAGCTATCAAGTTAAGCCGATTTGCGGTTT
>CAZWPN010000215.1:0-5074 GCA_964635275.1 uncultured Victivallales bacterium
AGATTGAGGTCTATGATCGCCTGAACAAGCCGCTGCCAGAGGGTTGGGCCGCCGGCAGCGATGGGCGGCCCACGTCGGATGCGCACGCGATGATTGACAACCTGCTGCACCGGCGTGGCGGCGGCATCTTTCCGCTGGGCGGCGAGGGTGAGGAGTTTGGCGGGTACAAGGGCTATGGATTGGCCGTCATGGTCGATATCCTGTGCAGCGTGCTGTGCGGCGCGTCCTTCGGGCCCCAGGTCAGCGATACTGCCACCAGCTCGGCCCGCGTGAGCCACTTCTTCGGCGCCATTAAGATCGGCTCCTTCCGCGATCCGGCGGAATTCCGCAAGGATATGGACAAGATGCTACAGGACTTGCGGCTCAGTCCGACGGCGGCAGGCGCGGCGCGCGTGTACTTCGCCGGGCAAAAGGAATTTGAGCACGAAGCCGAAGTGAAGCGCTCGGGCGTGCCGCTCTTTGCGGAAACCGTGGCGTCGCTGGAGAAGATCAGTCGCGAGACAAACGTGCCGATGCCGGAGGCGATTGGGAGGTGATAAGATGAAGAACTATGCTGTTCAGACGCTCACGGGTTCCTGGAAGATCGCGGCTGACCCGCAGAACAAGGGCCGCGAGGAAAAGTGGTTCGGCGTCACGCGCGCCGACGCCCAGGAGGCGCCGGTGCCCGGCATCATCCAGCAGGTCCTGCCGGCGTATCACGGTGTCGCCTGGTACTGGCACACCTTCCGGCTCATTCGCGCTCCCGGCGGGGACCGCGTCTTCATCCGTTTCGGCGCGGTGGACTATTTGGCGGATGTGTGGCTTAACGGCAAGCACGCCGGCTCGTACGAGGGCGGCGAGACGCCCTTCGAGTTCGATGTCACCGAAATGCTCAAGCCCGAGGGCGACAACCTGCTCGCCGTGCGCGTGCTCAACCCAACGGAGAGTCCGATCGACGGCATCGTGCTGAGCCAGACGCCCCACCGCAACAAGGTTGTACCTCCACGGGCGGGCAGCTCGTTCAACAGCGGCGGAATCATGTACCCCGTCGAGCTTCGCTACCTGCCGCCTGTACACGTGGCTGACCTGTTCGCCCGCCCGGACCTGAAGACCGGCCGCGTCGCTGTGGCGCTGACAGTCCGTAACAGCGGTATCGCACCGGTCGGCGGAGAGGTTTCTCTCAGCGTGGCTCCGGCGGCCGGCGGCGACGAACTGCAGGGGCTCCAGCACACGACGAACTTCGCGCCCGGCAGTTCCACCCACGAACTGACCCTCGATATTGCCCAGCCGCGGCCATGGAATCTGGACGACCCGTACCTTTACCGCGTCACCGCCACGGTTTGGGCCGGGAACCAGCGCGGACATGAGCACGCGGTGCGTTGCGGTTTTCGCGACTTCCGTGTGGTGGACGGCTTCTTCCAGCTCAACGGCAAGCGCCTCTTCCTCAAGAGTACGCACACCGGCAACCACGTCCCGATTGGCCACACGGTAGCCGTGTTGCCGGATCATGTCCGGCGCGATGTGATCAACGCCAAGGCGTCGGGGTTCAACTGTGTGCGCTACATCGCCGGTGTGGCGTGGCCGGAGCAGCTCGATTTCTGCGACGAGATAGGGATGCTGGTGTACGAGGAGTGCTACGCGGCGTGGTGCCTGAGCGACTCGCCGAAGATGGCTGAGCGGTTCGATCGCAACACGTCCGACATGATTCTGCGCGACCGGAATCACCCGAGCGTGGCCATCTGGGGTCTGCTGAACGAAACGCAGGACGGCCCCGTCTTCCGGCAAGCGGCGGGTTTCCTGCCCAAACTGCGGAAACTCGACCGCACCCGGTTGGTGCTCCTGGGCAGTGGGCGGTGGGACGGGCAATGGGCTATCGGCTCGGCCAGTAATCCGGACGGCGACCAGTGGGAGCACGTCTGGGGAGTGGAGGGACCGGGTGGCGGCAAGGTGTCGCTAGGCGACGGCGGCTACGTGCGCCAGGCTGGCGATGCCCACTTCTACCCCAAGACCCCGCAACTGCCGCCGACCGATCGTTTCATGCGCGATCTGGGGCGCGACGGCAAGCCGGTCTTCCTCTCCGAATACGGGATCGGCAGCCTGTTTGACGTGATCGGCGAATGGCGCGGGTTCGAGCAGGCTGGCGCGCGCCCCGATCTGGAGGACGCCGCGAGTGTCAAGCGCCAGAGCGAGGCGCTGGCGGCTGACTGGAAGCGATTGGGCTTCGACGATGTCTATCCGTTCCCCGAGGATCTGCTGCGCGAGAGCCAGCGCCTGCACGCGCGCCAGCGCACACTCGGGTTCAATGCGATCCGCTCCAACCCGAAGCTCTGCGGTTATAACCTCACGGGCATGCTGGATCATGGCATGACCGGGGAGGGGTTGTGGAAGTTCTGGCGGCAGTGGAAACCGGCGACCTTCGACGCGGTCAGCGACGGCTGGTCGCCGTTGCGCTGGTGCCTGTTCGCCGATCCGCTGCACGGCTATGCCGGGCGCGAGATCACGGTCGAGGCGGTGCTGGCCAACGAGGAAGTCCTCAAGCCCGGCCAGTATCCCGCGCGGTTCCGGGTCATGGGGCCGGCGGGCGCTGTGTGGGAGAAGTCGCTGGTTCTCACCGTGCCCGAATCCAACCCGCTCGCCATCCCGGCCATCCGCGAGACGATCAAGCTGGAAGGCCCGGCGGGTCAATACACGTTCGCGGCCACGCTCGAACGCGGCGGTGCGGCCACGGGGGGACGTTTGACCTTCTACGTGTCTGATCCGGCGACGCTGCCGAAGCTGCAGGGAACCGTCGCGACCTGGGGGCTCGACGTGAAGGCGCAGCAGTGGCTTGTCACCCGCGGTCTGAGGGTTTCGGCGATCGAAGCCGTTGTCCCTCAGGATGCGAAGCTGATCCTGGTCGGCATGCCGGGCAACTCGGGCGATGCCAAGGTGTGGGAGGCACTCAAGCAGCGCATGATCGGTGGTGCCACGGTTCTGTTTCTTGGTCCCAAGCTTTTCATGCAACAGGGCGCCGCGAAGGCCTGGTTGCCTTTGAAGAGCAAAGGCCGTTGCTACACGTTCTACGACTGGCTGTACCACAAGGAGTGCGTGGCAGGGCGTAATCCGGTTTTCGAGGGTCTGCCCGGGGCCGGCATCATGGACATGGACTACTACGGCCCGGTCATTCCGCACGAGGTCTTCGCAGACATCGACACGCCCGATCAGACGATCGCCGCGGCGTTCGTGACGGGATACCACGACCTTCCCGACGGCTACGGGTGCAGCATCCTGATCGGCGCCTGGCGCAGCGGCGAGGGGCGGTTCATCCTCAGCACGCCGTACATCCTGGAGAACCTCAACCTACACCCGGCGGCCGACCGGCTGCTGGCCAACCTGGTGCGGCATGCGTTTACCAGGTATCCGGCGAAATGAACCCCTCGTTAGATGAAGAAAGGAATCGGTTGACGATGACGGCGACGAGAGCGGATGACGAGGAAGGATCGCACGATCGTCCACCGAAGAGACTTTAGATCCCTAAGGGAGTGAAGGACATGACACCATTGACCAAACAAGATCATGACAAAGACGGACGTTGGACCAATGTGATTATCGCCGAGACTCCGGAGCCGCTGATGAACGAGGGAATCACGGTGCGGCTCGAAGGAGCGCTGACCTCCGAATTGCTGCTGGTGAGTCAATGAAGAATAGGCGTTTCAAAGTCATTGCGTGCAACGTCATGTGGCGCGAACTCTGCTATTTCGCTGCGCTTTCGCCCCACGCCTTTGACCTTCAGTTCATGGACTGGGGGCTTCACGCGGAGCCCGAGCGGCTTCGGCAGGATGTGCAGAAGGCGATCGACGCCACCGGCGGGGGTTACGACGCGATCCTGCTGGGGTACGGGCTTTGCAGCAACGGCCTGGACGGCATCGCGGCACGAAACACGAGACTGGTTATCGTGAAGGGGCACGACTGCATCACCCATTTCCTCGGATCCCGCGCGCGCTATCGCGAGTACTTCGATCAGCATCCAGGCACCTATTGGTACACGCCGGGCTGGATCGAGAATCACCTGGCCCCGGGCCAGGAGCGCTATGAGAAGACCCGACAGCAGTATGTCGAGAAGTACGGCGAGGACAACGCGCAGTACCTGATGGAGATGGAGCAGGACTGGTTCCAAAAATACACCACGGCTGCCTACATTGACTGCGGCGTCGGCAATACGGCTGAGTACGAGGCCTATACCCGGAACTGCGCGGAGTGGCTGAAGTGGCGCCTCGACCGGCTTGAAGGCGATGCCGGCCTGATCCGTCGCCTGGTGAACGGCGACTGGGAAAGCGATGATTTCCTGATCGTAGAGCCGGGGCACGAGATCCGCGCCAGCCACGACGAGGCTGTCGTACATGCCGTTTCGAGTGCAGCGGAGAGCGGGCTGGCGCCGGGCGCCGATACAGGGAGATGACATGATGACGAGCATGGAACGATTCGCGCGGATTCTGAAACATCAGCCCGTAGATCGCATCGGCCTGTTCGAGGTCTTCTGGCGGGAAGCCGCCGTGAAATGGGCGGCCGAGGGACACTTCGCGAAACCGGAGATGATCGGCGATCATTTTGGGCTGGATGTGCGGCGCACGGGCGGCGAGATCACGCCGGGCAACTACCGGCTGATCAACCTGGTGGGAGACGTGGAGACCGCCGATGTGGTGGTCGAGGAAACGGAAACCACGAAAGTGGTGAGGGACGGCAATGGCGCCCTTTTGCGCTGGATCAAGAACGGCGCCGGCGCCCCGGAGCATGTCGGGTTCGGCGTCGCGGAGCGACAGGACTGGGAGGAAGAGATCCTGCCGCGTCTGCTCGACGAAAAGACCTACGAGAAGCGGATCAACTTCGGCGCCTACCGGGAAACGCGGCAGAAATGCTCCCGCGACCAGCGGTTCATGACCTGCGGCGTGCTCGGCGCGTTCGACACCATTTCACCCATGTGCGGGCACGAGAACCTGCTGATTGGCATGGCCGCCGATCCCGATTGGGTGCGCCGCATGGCTGGGCTCTACGGCGAGCTGACGGTGCGCCTGCTGGAAACCCTCTTCGCGCGCGAGGGGCTGCCGGACGGACTCTG
>CAZWPN010000216.1:0-5051 GCA_964635275.1 uncultured Victivallales bacterium
TCAACCTTTATCGGATCAATCTGCATTTCCATTCGGATCTCCTTCCCTGTTTGCCCAACGTTGTGCTGTGGATGCGAGCTCCGCGAGCTATCCACCGGCACTGTGTTGGCAGCCTTTCCACAGGGAATCAAGCTGGAAATCGAGAATAGGGTCAGGTCTCACCGTGCCGATACGTTCCAATTTCCCTTCGTGATCTCCTGATATCCTGATTCCCTCCACCCTGCTTCCGGTGTAGTGGCTAACTCCTCGTTCAAGGGGCAACCCCGATGCTCTCCGGCTTCTTGACGGTCCCATTGGCTGCAGGTTCGTTGGACGGCATGGATGACGGGCCGAGATACTGGTCGTCCTTCCATGGACCGGATTCCGTCGTCCCGTCCGCCTTTGTCAGCGTGCCTTGCCCATCCCGCCTTCCGTTCTTGAACTCGCCAACGTACCTCCATCGGTAGGGCCACGTCATCGTCCCTTGTCCGTGCGGCCAACCGTTCTTAAACTCACCCACGTACTTCTCACCGGTCGGGTACATCAAAGTCCCTTGCCCGTTAATCTCGCCATCTTTGAACTCGCCAGCGTACTCCCCGCCGCATACCCACGTCTTCCATCCTTTCTTATTGATCTTCTTGCCGGTGGGTAATCTCATCGAGCCATGCCCGTTTGGAAGGCCATCCTTCCACTCGCCGACGTACACTGAGCCGTCGACGTTTGTGAGCGTAACTTGTCCCTGCAAGTGGGACAAACCGCTGTACCATCCAGCCTTCCACAAGCCGGAATACGTCGTTCCGTCCGCCATCGTCAGTTTGCCCTGCCCGTTCGGCAGGCTATCTCTGAATTCGCCGGCATAATTTACGCCGCCGGGGTACGTCTGCGCCCATTTTCCACTGAACTTGTCGTCCTTCCATTCGGTGACGCCCTTGCTGCCGTCGGGCAATGTCATCGTCCCTTGCCCGCTGAACCTGCCGCCGTTCCATTCGCCGACCATCTGCCCGCCGTCGGCTGATGTCATCGTTCCCCGCCCGTTCCTAAAACCGTCCTTGAACTCGCCAACAACCTTGCCGCCGTCGGGCAACGTCATCGTCCCTTGCCCGATGAACTTGCCGCCTTTCCATTCGCCAACCATCTGCCCGCCGTCGGCTAATGTCATCGTACCTCGCCCGTTCAGAAAACCGTCTTTGAACTCGCCAACAGTCTTGCTGCCGTCGGGCATCGTCTGCGTACCCTGCCCGTTCGGCATGCCGTTCTTGAACTCGCCAACGTACTTGCTGCCGCCGGCGGACAACCGCATCCCTTGCCCGTTCGGTAAGCCGTCCTTGAACGCACCGACATACTTCTCCCCATCGCCGGACGTCAATGTTCCTTGTCCGTTGGGCTGGCCATCCTTCCATTCGCCGATGTACACCGAGCCTTCGTAATTCGTGCCCGTTCCTTGACCTTGCGCAGGCACTGCGCTGTTGGGCCAACCGGCCTTCCACAAATCCGTTTGCTCTATGCCACCGAAGCGCGTCAACGTTCCTTGTCCGTTCGGCCTGTCATCCTTGAACTCGCCAACGTACTTCCGCCCCCCCCGCATTGTCCGTCGCCCTTGTCCACTGAACTTGCCGTCCGTGAATTCGCCGACGCACCGATCGCCCATTCGATTCGTCAACGTCCCTTGTCCGTTGAACTGGTTGTCCTTGAACTCGCCGACGTACGTCATGCCGCCCCACCAGGTCATCGTGCCATGCCCGTTTGCCTTGCCGTCCTGAACCTCGCCTTCGTACGTTCCCTCACCCCGGAGATCGCGAATGGTAAACTTCCCGACGGTCTGTGTCTGTCCGTTCGCCGTTGCCGCCGCCACCACCATGCACGATATCAAAAGGGTCTTCATTCAGCCTCTTCCTTCCTCCAACGTTGCCAGTCACCCTGCGAGCGGGACGCGAGCTAGGGTGCACTGGCGTGTTGGCATCTCTGCATGTTGTCACTCGTTGAGCCATGCCGCAATCGCAAACACAACAAGTGCGCAGAATCCCAGAATCGGTGAAACAAGGCCAAGGAATTCACGGCTCCAACCCGGTAGCGCCGGGCCTGCCAGTCCCAGCGTGAGGACTGCACACACCGACAACACTACAAGATTCGCGCATACAGCAGCCGTCTTTGAACGGCGCGCCAACGCAGACTGCCATACGGCAATGCATCCGCCCAGTGCAAGCAAGGCAGATCCAACAATGGGCCACACCGACGGCTTCTCAATGTGTCCGCCAGCATTGATGATGTGTTCCTGCATCCTGAACAGTTTGTCACTGACGACAAGGGCGGTGATCAGGGCGCCGAAACCAGTCAATACTGCAACAACTGTCTTCATCTCACTCCTCCCCTGGGCCAACGTTCACGCTGAACCTTCGGCGCGCTTAGCGCCGATAGGTTCTGGCGTGGGGTTGGGTGTTTTATTCAACACCCCCATGTTCACGGAGGAGGTCTACCATGTCCGTCGTTCCCCATGTCTTTGCCGCCTTGAGGGGCGTGAATCCATCCTTGTTCTTTGCGTTTATGTCCGCACCAGCGGCCACCAAGACTTCCACCACTGGTTTGTATCTTGTGCATGCTGCGTGTAGGGGAGTGTCCTTAAACCTCGTTGTCGCGTTAACCTGCGCACCGTTTGCGATCAAGAACTTGACCATTTCCAGTTGTCCCTGTCCTGCCGCATAATGTAGAGGCGTATTGCCGTATTTGTCTGAGACGCTTACATCCATCTTCCGATTGAGAAGAATCTGCACAACGCCCACATGCCCATTTCGCGCTGCGCAATGCATCGGAACAAGGTTGTGGTCACTGGTGTCTCGTGCGTTCGGGTCGGCCTTGTTGGCAAGGAGTAGTTCGACAATATTGGTATTGCCAAGGGCGCAGGCCATATGCAACGGCCTGTTTGTTGCACCATTGGCTATAAGAGTCGTCACGACCTTGTCATGTCCATTCATGATGGCGAAGTCAATAGGGGTAGCACCGCTCCAGTTCCTCGCATTGACATCTGCGCCTCTGGCGATCAACACAACCACAACGGCATCATGACCGTTGCGTGCGGCCACATGGAGTGGAGTGCCGTGTGCAAGGTTGCTCGTTCGGGCAAGTTCTGGATTTGCGGACAACAACAGCGTCACTCTGGTCACCTCGCCTGATGATGCCGCCTTGTGGACTTCCGGCATGGGCATATAGGCGAGGGCACAACTCTCGGCCAAGGAGTCGGCTCCTGCAAAGATTATCCAAGTTGCCGCTAAGATTCCCAGTAGTGATCTCATCTTTGCCTCACACCCACCGTCACTTCTCTGGCGCGGGCTTTAGACCGTCGCCAGCAGAAGTTGGTTGGGCATCTTTATCGCCGATCTCATACCCCAGCGATTGAAGCGCCCACTTTCCCTTTTCCGACACTGCGGGATGCTTGCTGTTGACGCAACGTCTGAGTTCATCCTCGAATTCTCTGACCTCCAGGTATCTCGTCACAGAGGCAGCGTACGCATGGGTGTTCCCGTCATCGGGCTTCCGAAACATCTTGAGCGCGACCCATGCAAAGGGACGAATGTCCAAGTCGCCAGCTGCCAGCGGACGCAGAACCACCCGATCAGGTTGCGTGTGATCCCGCCGCTTGAGGGCGCAAGTCGAGATTACCTTGTCGATCGAACTACCCGCCCAAATCCGAAGGGACGCTTCTTCGGCATCGAGAAATGACACCAACCATGGTATCACCCTCGGATCCCCACTCTCGCCAAGCATCTTGACCGCGGCAACTTGCCTTTCCGAGTTACCGGACAGTAAGTCCTTGATTACCTTGGGGTGATCGGACGCAACCGTGACGTAATCAAGTGCGAGCAAGAACGTCTCGTAACGATTCTTGAGGTCCCGCTCGTCGTACTTTGGCGGCAACGCCTTCTGGTCTGCGAGGACTGTCCCGATAAGACAAACGAGCATGCCAACCGCCAAATAGGCACGAATCACAGTAGTCAGTTTCATTCTGATGTCTCCGCCCAACGCCCGGCGTGTCCCGCGAGGTGCCCGCGGCGGGCACCGAGTAGGGACGACGCCGTTATCTTCTATTTCTTTGGAAGAAGCGTCTCCCACATCCTTGCAATGTCCTCCGATTTCAGCCAGACGACTTGCTCTTTGACCTGATAGGTGAATTCCTTGCGATTGTCGTCTGTAACACCCACATCCTTCAAATGCCACTTCACTTTGCACTCTTCAGAACTCTTCAGGCAGGTTGCTAGATTCTGAAAGATCGTGTATTCAAGATGAATGTCTGTCGTGTTGGATTCGCGCCAGCAGGTTGCTATCACATAATGTGGGCCAATCAACTTTGTTGTCCGGTGAACCGCGTAGACGAACCCATTTGTTTCAGTGAATGACAAAGACGTTGGTGTATCCTCAGCGAACGCATTACTGACAACCGCAAACAGTATGCAAAGTCCTGGCATCATTCTTCCAATCATATTCTTTCTCCTTAAGACAACGCCGCCGCTAACCCTCCGAGTGCCCCGTCCGCAGGGCAGGAGGTAGTGGTTCAGCGGCTTGTTGGGCCTCCGCTTCCCCTTGGTTTCAGAACTGGCAATTCCTCCGCTGGAATCATCAACCGAATGGTCCGTGGCTGCCCGGGCACACGACTGAGCAGTCGCTTCTGTTCCAACCTGAGAATCATCTGGTGGATGGTCGGTGGCGTTGTCTCAAAGAACCGCTCCATATCCCACTCCGACGGTGGCCGACCGTGGAGCGTCGAGTAACACTGGATGAACGCCAGGTATTGACCCTGCTTCTCCGTGAAGCGAATTCCCTTTTGATCGCTCATCGTTTTCTCTGGCCCAACTATTCCATAACACAACACGACCTTTCGGGGACTCTTGCGCCGAGGTCTCCTGCTGTTACCTCCAACCAACAGCGTTTCATGCCCTCTGTATTGCGAGGATACACCGATGGCCTTGTGGAGCAAGCATGAACGAGCGGCATGTCCAGAGGTGGCTGTGGCGAATTTGCCCACCCCACCCGGCTCCTTGATTTGCAGGTGAAGCCAGCCGCCACTCAAGGTGCTATACTTT
>CAZWPN010000217.1:0-5049 GCA_964635275.1 uncultured Victivallales bacterium
GAAGGTTGATGTTGAAGCGGCGCAGTTCCCGGATCGTCCAGTGCATGCGTTCCGCGGTTGCCGCGCGCAGGTGTGTGCCGCCCATGACGGCGTGTATGCGTTTTTTGCCGGTGAGCGTTTGAATGTGGTCCAGCGTGTTGATCATGCCCGCATGGGCGCACCCGAGAAGAACAATGGTGCCTTGTTTTGTCTCCAAAAAGAGCGCCTGGTCGTCCAATAAAGGGTCCGGTTCGCATCCTTCCGGGTCGCGGCAGAACGGTTCGGTGATGGTCTCTTCCGGATGTCGTCGCGGAATCTCGCCCGTGGTGCGGATACCGGGCGCGACTTCGGTGGATTGGCGAGACGGGTTGAAGTGGCAGCGACCGCTTACGATGGCCGCCCGCGTCGCCGTAGACATGCCAATTTCACGAACGTTGGTCTTGTCACGATGATACTTGGGCAGAAGCGCGTCCGGGTGGGCATAAACCAACACGGTGGCCTCTGCCTGGCGTAACACGGCGGACAAGGCGCCGGTGTGATCATAGTGCCCGTGGCTGAGAACAATCATATCCACCGCATCCAAGTCCACGCGCAAAGCCTGCGCGTTATCGGTCAGCACAAGACCCTGGCCCGTGTCGAAAAGCAAACAGTGCTCGTCGGTATCAATCCAGAAGGCGAGACCATGTTCGCCCCGCACGTCGCGAGCGAAGGCTGTGTTTTCGGCCAGAATGGTGATTTTCATCGGGATAGGTTCTCCCACACGGCACGGATATCCGCTGCAAGTGGACTTGTATCCATCTCGACCACGGCGCGCCCCTGCACCTGGGCGTCGGTAACCGCGCGCCCGTAGCGTACGCGACCGGCGATTATGGCGCCAACCTGCCGGGCTTCGGTCTCGATCCGCTCCGTCATCTCCGCATTCAAATCCCATTTGTTCACGCAGACAGCAGTCGGAATCCGGAAGTGGCGCGTCAGTTCCAGGACCCGCGCCAGATCGTGCGCGCCGGAAAGAGTTGGTTCGGTCACCACCAGGACCTGCGAGGCGCCGCTCACGGATGCAATCACGGCGCACCCGATGCCCGGCGGACCATCGACCAGGATGAGGTCGGCCTTCCTTTCTTCGGCGAGTGTGCGGGCGGTTTCCCGGACTTTGGCGACCAGTTTGCCGGAGTTCTCGCCGCCGGGGGTCAGCCGGGCATGGACCATCGGGCCATGGCGCGTGTCGGACACATACCATTCGCCGCTGAGTCGTTCGGGAAAATCGATGGCCTTCACCGGGCACGACCAGACGCACACGCCGCACCCCTCGCAGGCGGTCGGGTCAATGGTGACCGTGGCCTCGCCGGCGCCGCCATCGGTCTTGCGGACCGCATCGAACCGGCACCTGGCCAGACAGGCACCGCAACCGATGCAGTCCGCCTGACGGATTACCGCCGTATGGCCGCAGTAAAAATCTTCGCGACGCCGCAGCGTGGGCGACATCACCAGATGGAGGTCGGCGGCGTCCACGTCGCAATCAGCCAGCACAACGTTCCCGACCTGTTGTGAACCTGTCGCAGCGGCCAGCGCGGCGAATGACGCGACCAGGCTGGTCTTGCCAGTGCCGCCCTTGCCGCTGATGATGACGAGTTCTCTCATGTTCCGGCTTCCGTATTACGCTCCCGGACGACCATGTCTCCAACCTTGGCCCCGATCTGGGCGGCAACAGGCGGGCATTTGACCCGCAGCAGGAAGAAAATGTGCTTCTTAGTGTCGGAGAGGCTTTCGTAGTTGCCCTGACCTTTGGCAATGATCAGGTCGCTTTCTGCAAAGTGACGCCGAAATTCTTCTGAGCAGTCTTCCAAAATCGTGCCCGGCGCGTCGGAACCGTTCGAAATGACGGTTGTCAACGCGGTCAGTCCGGCGACGCGTGCGTCATCCACGGTGGCGTCGTTGAGCACGGGCGAACCGCGCACCGCGACGGTGATCTTCCTCGTTGGCAGGGCTTCCAGCAGCGGACGGTCGAACACGATTTCCCCCGCGTTGTCCGCCAGAAACAGGATGCGCTGCGCGCGTTCGGCCGCAGCAAACAGGGCGTTGGCGGATCCGCATAGCGGGTCCCTGCTGGCTCGGCATAAGGCTTCGCGGACATTGACTTCCGTCATCCCGGTCTTGGCGCCGCTGTCGATCAGGTTGGCAACCACGGCCAGGCGCACAACGGCCATTTGCGGATACTCCTCGAATCGCGCATCCGTGCGCATGCAGGGCAGCATCTCGAGTGCCAGGCGGTTCATACGGTCCTTGAGCGCGTGGTACGGATCGGCCTGTCCGGTTGCCTCGCGGATGCTGCGGTGCAACTGTTGTGCCACGCCGACAGGCGTCCGGTGCCAGTCAGCGGTGGCGAGCTCGGCGAGCAGGTGGCGCAGGATGGGCACACGGGCCTCCTCGTCCGGCACGCAGAAGCCGACGGCTTCGACGGCCTGCCGAACGAAGCATGGAAGACATGCGGTTGTGATTGTCATTTATTTAGCTTCCGGTGTAGACGATTGCACAATAGCGGACGCACGGTCTGATGGCGTACCATGGCCGTGCTCAACCAACAGACTGGCGGCGATTCGTACGCATTCGACGCATGGTGTGCGTGCGGCACGGCGGATATCACGGCATGTCTCTGCGCCGGCGGTTTCCACGAATGCGCTTCGCACACGGTCGCGAGCGAAAGGGTCATCGGTCAGCGAGAGGGCGGCATAAAGGGCACCACACATGCCGTTTTCGGCCCTCCCGCCGCCGTACCGACGGGCTTCGTCAATCTCGTCCTCGCGGATGAGGCGATGTTGCTGAAAGGCGTGCAGAACGCTTTGGGCGCAGTTCAGGCGCTCAAGTTGATAGGCTGTTACGGCTCGGTCCACCGGCATCATGCATTCTCCCTTCGGTTTCCATCGACGTAGGTATTGTGAAGCAGAATGAGGTTAACCACGGGCATGATCAGCGTCACTATTGGCAGATTGCCGTAAGGGGTCAATGGGGCGTTCATTGATTCGCTCCTGATGTTGTTCGGTCGCGTGTCGGACACTGTGAATGTGACACTTCGTCAACTTGAAATCCAACGGAGACAAGCAGAGCCCGATCGGCGTCGCCCCCCTGTCCGGATGTGGTGAGGTATCCGTTGGTGAACATCGCATTCGCCGGATAAAGCGCGAGAGCCTGCACTGGTCCGAGGCATGATTCCCGGCCTCCGGCGACGCAGAGGTCCGCAGCGGGATGGACGAATCGGAACATCGCTAAGGAGCGCAGGCAATCGGCAGGGCTCATCCGTGGCTGGCGTTCGAGCGGCGTGCCAGGACGGGGATCGAGGAAATTGACGGGAATGGTGTCGGCGCCCAGGTCCCACAATGCGAACGCCAGATCTACGCGATCCTCCGCGGTTTCGCCCACGCCAAGAATGCCACCGCAACACAGGGCGAGCCCCGCGGTTTGGACGGCTCGCGCAGTCGCTACCCGATCTTTGTAGGAATGCGTTGTGCAAAGTCGGGGGAAATGTCGTTCCGCAGTCTCCAGATTGTGGTGATAGCGATCAACCCCGTAAGTCTTTAGGTGCTCCGCCTGCACGGGAGATAGCAACCCCAAGGACAAACAGACCTGAAGGGGCAATTCCGCCTTGATCGCGCGGACAATCTCGCCCATTTCTATCACCTCCGCATCCGTTGGACCTCTCCCGCTCGATACCACGCCGTATCGGATCGCCCCCTCTCGATGGGCCTCACGTGCCCCCTCGACAATCTCCTCGCGCGATGGCCGGGGCTGTCGTATCGCTGTCCCCGGTTGGGCGCGCATGGACTGACTGCAATAGGCGCAATCCTCCGAGCAGCCGCCACGGCGGGCATTGCGAAGCACGTGCAGCCGCACCCCACGCCCAAAATGGTGCCGTCGGAGGGTGAAGGCCGCGTCCAGTACCGACAACAACTCGTCATCGGACGAATGAAGCATCCTTAGCGCTTCCGACCTGGTGATCTGCCCGCCGTCCGTTACCCGCCGACTGATTTCTTGCCAATCCATATTCTCAATGACTCCCGTCATGCCGGATGGGTTCCCATCTGGAACATGATGATGTTTTCAACGGTCATGCGGCGCTGCCCGCAGGCAGACACGGCGTTGATCATCTCGCCCACCGTGCCCGGAGTCTCGCGGCTGATGCCGAAAATGTTCGCCCTCGCGACCTCGGACAGCACACAACGCATGATGTCGGACCGGTGAGACACGCCGGGAAAGCTTAGGCGAACAGCTTCGGCGGCTAGGCGAACAAGACACGGGATGCAATCAAGAGCAGCATTCATGGTTCTTCTTCCTTGATTTGGCAGGATCTGTCTAACTTGCTGTCTATGTCTCGCTTTACATGTTTCCACAGTTCCGCAAACAACGTTCGCCATTCCGGCAGCGCGCGCACCGCTATTTGCCCGCGCGAATAGGCCTCTGCCACCCGGCGATCGTCCGGGATTTCCAGCAATACGGGAATCGCCACGGCTTGGCAGTACTCGCTTACCCGCTGATCGCCGCTATCCGCCCGGTTGATGACCACGCCCTGCCGGAGGCCGAGTTGGCGCAGCATCTCCACGGCCAGTTTGAGATCATTCAAGCCGAACGGCGTTGGTTCGGTGACCAGGAGCACATAGTCGGCGTCGCGCACGGTGGTGACCACAGGACAGGATGTGCCAGGCGGCGCGTCAAAGAGTGCGACGCCATCCGTGATCACCTTTTTTTTGACGGCGCGAATTAATGGCGGGGCCATGGGCTCGCCGACGTTCAAACGCCCCTGGGCAAAGGACACGCCGCCAGCCTGGCCAGTCTCAACCACGCCAACCGGCCGGTTATCGTCACGGATGGCTCCCGCCGGGCACACGAGCGCGCAACCCCCGCAACCGTGGCAAAGTTCAGGAAAGACCAAGGCCTTCTTGAGAACGGCGATGGCGTGGTACTGGCAGACTTCCGCACACTTGCGGCAACCGGTACATTTTACCTCATCCACCACAGGCACGGGAATGCCCACCGACGTTGTCGCCGTGATCTGGGGTTTGAGAAAAATATGCCCGTTCG
>CAZWPN010000218.1:0-5041 GCA_964635275.1 uncultured Victivallales bacterium
TCGAGACAATGACAGTGTTGTACGTCTCGATGTGAGCACTGGCATAGTCCACCGCAACCTGAATGCTGGTCGCCGCCTTTGCCCAGGTGTCATACGGTTCCGCCGCCGCCGCGTTGGTCGGCACCACGTAGACATTCGCGCCTTGCGCCGTTCCCGCAAGCAGAATCAACACCGCCAGCAACCCACCCTTACCTGTAATTCTCTTCATATCGGATACTCCGCTGGAGGAGAGGAAAGGAGAGTGTTCAGTTTTCAGTGACCACTGAATACTTCCTACTGCGCCTTTGTCACAATGCTCGCCTTGTTGTTCACCCCGATCAAATACCCGCCCGGCGCCAGTGTCAACTCCACGCCCTTGGGCCGGGTCTCGCCCATGTTGAAATTGGGCACCACCGACAGCCGAACCTCTGCTGCGCCGGATGGAATGATCGCTGGAATCGTCAACGGATCGTAATCCGTGCCATTGATCCCCGTGCCGCTGAGCGCGTAGTAGACCGCCAGCGGCCCGTTGGTTGCCGTAGCCGGCCGGCTGATCACAAACGCCGCCGGCTTCTCCTCGGTACTCACGCGGTGGGTCGCCTTTACCTCCACCGCTCCGGTAATAAAGCTGACCGGCGTATCTGCCACCTCGCGGGTTGTTGCGCAGGAAGTTCTGAAGGTGTAGTGGTATGCCCGGTTGGGGATCAGGCTGATGTTGGTGCTGGGCCGCGAGTTCTCACCCCATGCCCCGGCTTTCCACCCGTTCGTGTGGGCCCATGCGCCGCTGACTGCCCCGTCTTCCTCTCCCCACAGCACACAGACCGATGTCGGCGATGGGCTGGTACTGACCAGAAAGGCGTTAAATGTCGCGCTGTCGGTCGTCAGGTTGGAAACCGGCCGGTTATGAATGTCCAGCTTGTAACGGACAATCACAATACCCGATCCGCCGTTGCCGCCAGTACAACCGGGCTGATTTCCTCCGGCCCCCGCCTCACCGCCATCCCCCGTGTTCGGCCCGCTATTCTTGCCGTTGACACCGTCCCTGCGATTATGTCCCGCGCCTCCCGTAGCGTATGTCACGTCGCAACCGGTTATCGAAGAGACGCGCCCGGCGCCGCCGGCGCGCGGGCTTGTCGGATCGTCCGACCCTTTACCCGGACCGCCCGCTCCGCCGCCGCCAGCGCCATCCGTATAGCCTGCTTTCCCACCCGCATAGCCCTGCCCATCTGTGCCGGCAGCACCTTCGTAGCCTTTTCCATGGGCACCGCCACCGCCTGAACCGCCGGCGGCAGGACCCTGGCCTTCCGAAGCGCCAAAACCGCCTCCGACGGCCACCCCTATTCCCTTGATGGATGAGTTTCCGCCACTGGATATTCCCCGCCTGTTCTCACCGCCCCCGGTCCCGCCAACGCCAACTGTCACCAGAAGGGAACCGCTCGAGACCCGAGCATTACCATCCAGAAATCCGCCAGCGCCACCGCCCCCACCTTGCCATAAGGCGCCGCCGCCGCCGCCGCCGGCAACAATCAGATACTCAAGCTCACCGTCCCGGGTGACCGTAAGAGTGCCGCTGTTGGTGAAAGTGTGAATGCGGTATCGCAAATCCCCGACGGACAACTCCTTTTCCGCGCCGCCCCTGGCCTGCGCCTGTCCGCCATACGCCATTCCCGCAAGCATCACTCCAGTCACCAATGATGCCGGCAGGCTCCGTATCGTTCGCATCCCGTATCCTCTTCTCATTTCGATACCTCCGTGCATGCTTGCACCGCGAATATCCGTGGATCTGGCGTAGCGGGGTAGAATCCGAAATAGAGGCGGATGAGTCAAGGATGAGGACAGGACCGTGATCCTCGGCCAAGAGGGCCATGCTCGCACCCCTTTCGCAACCCTGTTGACACGGGCTCACGGGAGCTCGCCCCTCCGATTGGAGAGATAAAGGAATCCTATGACACCTCTCGCGGAGGGCGGAGTTACACGACGCCGCGTCCATCGAGAGTGCGAATGGAGTGCGACATCGGGAGCGCAGCGCTTAGGATTTGGTCATGGTGATAATACCGGCGGGAAATCAGACAGAAATTGCATTCCGCAAGGCGTCGTCGTATGTTGACGCCCTTGCCCGGAGGCTATTATGAGCGATACGTGCCCAATCAAGGCCATTGTGAAGCGCGACGGCCGTCAGGCCCCCTACGACCGGGAGCGCATCGTGACGGCGATCTTCAAGGCCACGAATGCGATCGGGGCGCCGGACCGCCTTCTGGCTGAGGAATTGGGCGCACGGGTGGAGGATGCCATGGTGCGCACCTACCCTGGCGACATCATGCCCAGCGTGGAAGATATCCAGGACATGGTGGAGACGGTAATAATCGAGAGCCGGAATACCCGGCTGGCACGGGCCTACATCATCTACCGGCATCAGCGCGCGATGGTCCGGACCGCTCGGTCGGCTGACTTTGAGATTGCCGACTATGTTCCGTACAAGAAGATTTACGAAGTGCTTCGATGGAACACCGACCATGCCTGCGGATCGGTGGACGAACTTAACCGCATGGTCGCATCGGGCGGCTTTCCGGCGCTTGTGGAGGCGGCCAATCGCCGCTACGACGATGAAATCGCCCAGGTTGCAGAGCGCATCCACGCCAGGGCCGGAGAAGTCCGCATCGCCATCGTGGCGGGGCCGTCTTCCTCGGGCAAGACCACGACCACGATCAAGGTCAGCGAACGGCTGGCGGCCCATGGCCTCCATCTGAAGGCGATGAATCTGGACCACTACTTCTTCGATCTGGTTCAGCATCCGAAGGACGAATTCGGGGACTACGACTACGAGACGCCGCAGGCGCTTGATCTGGAGCGCATCAACGACCACCTTGTGCGCTTGCTCGACGGGCAGACGGTGAAGACCCCGCACTACGACTTCAAGACAGGATTGCGTACGCTGGATGTTCATGAATTCAGCCTGGCCGCCAACGAGATACTGCTGATCGACAGCCTGCACGGGCTGTACGATGGCATGACCAGCCGCATACCGGCGGGATCCAAGTTCAAGATTTATGTCGAGACGCTTGCACAATTAAAGGGCGCGGACGGAGGGATGATGCGCTGGGCGGACAACCGCCTGCTGCGCCGCATGATCCGCGACAAGGACCACCGGAATCTTCAGCCGATGGCGACATTGACTCACTGGCACTACGTGAGGCGCAGCGAATTGAAAAACATTATACCGTTCATTGAGCAGGCGGACGGCATCGTGAACAGCGCACTGCCATACGAGTTGCCTATTCTCAAGGCAAGGGTGTTCCCTTACGTGGTCCAGGCGGTTGGCGCATTCGCGGACAACCCGAAGCGCCTCGACGCGCACATCCGGGCCAACCGCGTCTTCTCGCTGCTCAGCCCAATCCAGGCGGTGGAGGACGACTCGTGCATCCCGCCCAACGCCCTGCTGCGCGAATTCATCGGCGGAAGCTGCTACAGGTACTAATGAGGATCGTCCCATGATGCTGGATGCGTACGCCGCCGAGCAAACCGCCACGCCCCGGCAGCGGATAGGACGGATGGCAGAGCGCGTCTTTCCCGACGACCTGATGCTGGTGCTGGCGGCGCTGCTTATTCCGATAACGCTGCTGCCGCCGGTCTGCCGACTCTCACCATTTACCTTGGGTCTGTTCCACGTCTCGAACGACCTGATAATAGGGGCATTCGTCCTGGAGTATGCGCTCAAACTGCTGGCGGCAGAGTCGCGGCTCGCGTTTGTGCGCAATCCGTGGCGATTGCTCGACATTCTCGTCATCGGCCTGGCGCTTGTTGACTACCTTCCGCTGGCAGTGCGTGGTAACCGGGCATCGCCGTTGCTGCGACTGCTCCGGATCCTGCGAGTGGCGGCGCTGACCGGTCGCTCGGCCAAGCGGGCGGGCCTCATTCCGGCGAACCATGGGGCACCCAGGGTGGAAGCGCCAATGCAGATGCGCTTGTTCGAGGAGGGTGCCGATATTCGTGGCGCTACGCAGGACGAGGTCAGACGGCATGTGAAATCGCCCACGAACACGTGGGCCGATCTGCAGTACGTGCGCGAATGCGACCTTGGGTTTGTTGGTGAACTGACCGGGATTCCCCCCGAAGCGCTTCGCGGAAAGATCATTCAGGAACTATTCCCGCGCATCGAGACTTTCCGGGACCAGACCACCATCTTCCTTTGGGACTCACGACTCGTGAACCCGGGCGCGCCGGGAGGGCCGATCCTCATAGAGAAGAGCAACCTGCTGATCGTGTGTTCGGGCCCGAACGTGCTGACGCTTTCCACGGGGAGCAGCGATCTGGTGGATCGCATTCTCCGCCAGGGGCTCCCGATGAAAGAGGAGCCCTTCGCCGCCCGGATGATCTTTGCCACGCTGCGCGGGGTCGTGTCCGACTGCGAGACCATCGTGCGCACGATGGAGCACCGCGTCGCGCAATTGGAGGATGCGCCGGTTGGCGTAGCCGGCGACGTGTTCTTCGAGGAGACCTTCCATCTCAAGAAGGAGATCCAGAAAACACGCTACAACCTCTGGCACATCCGGCAGGTGCTGGATTCGATCCGGGGACGGCGTCCGGCGGCGGCCCTGGGCAGTGAGGCGATGGCGGAGCAGTTCCAACAGCTTCAATCCGAAGCGCAATACCTGTACGAGACCATCGAGAATGTGCGGGATGGGTTGATGTCCCTGATCGAACTGCATCTCAACACGGTTTCCTTCGAAATGAACCGCGTGATGCGTGTCCTTGCGATTATCACCTGCGTCTCGGTCGTCCCGGCGGTAATCGGCAGCCTCCTGGGCCAGAACCTGCCTGACCAGCCATTCGGAATCACGCTGCCCGAGGTCGCCTTGCTGGCTTTCATCCTGATGCTGCTTGTTCTCTACGCGTTCTGGCGCAAGGGCTGGTTGCGCGGGTAGCGCGGGGCTTCTGCCTTCCCGTCAGAAGAGCATAAAGACGGGCTGGTCCGGATATTCCCGGGTAAGGCTCCCCTGATCCTCGGCGAAGGAAGGCAAAACTTTGTGCGGACTCGTGTGCGTCCTTTGTTTACGGCTCGCTC
>CAZWPN010000219.1:0-2534 GCA_964635275.1 uncultured Victivallales bacterium
TGCTCGTGCTGAACAACGCCAACCAGTGCACCTGCGGCACCTGCTTCAACTTCACCACACTCCTTCCCCGGAGGAAAGTCGAACCGGGCAAGGTTAAGCTCTCCGATATGTGGGGCTCAATGGACAGCCAGGAGACCGTGGGCGTGTCACCCGAACTGTTCCACGAGTTCTGCTTCCCCTACTACCGCGATCTGGCCGCCATGTTCGGGCTCGTCTACTGGGGCTGTTGTGAGCCTGCGGATCCGATCTGGGAACGGTCGCTATCCAAACTGCCCAACCTCAAGGCGGTTTCCGTCTCACGGTGGGCCAACCAGCGCTATCTGGCGGACGCGTTCGAGGGCAAGGGTATCGTCTTCTCGCGCAAGCCGAATCCGAATCTCCTGGGCGTTACCGCGGAACTCGACGAGAATGCCTGGGCCGAGGAACTACGCGAGACGCTGAAGATCGTCGCCGGCCGCAACATCCCGCTCGAGTTTGTCGTGCGCGACGTGTATTCCCTGCACGGCAACCTGGGCAAGCTGCGCCGGGCCGTCGAGATTGCCCGGCACGAGATCGAGCGGTTCTATTAGACGCAGGGGCAGGGCACCATAGCTGTTCGTTCAGTCCCTGAACATGCGTGCCTCGATGCCCAGCAACCCAGCCAAGTGCAACAACCCCGCGGTCCAGTCGCCGTAGCAGCCGTGGATGTGGTTGCAGCGGAAGTTGCCGTGGAGGGAAGCCAAGGGACACACCCTCAGTACACTTCCTGTTTTTGTCGCCGGCGCAGCTGGGCTATTTGCTTGAAGGCATTGATTGGAGAGCGCCGCAGCGCACCTGGCGGCCGGAGGCGGCGGGTTGACTCGTTTGTGATGCGCAAGCGCCTGTCCGCCTGACGATTGGGGCGCCTCAAAGAACGCAAATCGTGCTTTCCTTGCGCGATGGACGCCGCCGATTTGCCCGACGACATCGAAGCGCTGAAGGCCATGGTGCTGGCCAGTCGGGCGCGCGAGCAATCCGCCGAAGCGCTTCTGCTCCATATGCGGCTGGAAATCCTGCGCTTGCGCCGGGCGCAATTCGGCCAGAAGTCCGAGCGGGGCGCGCGCCTCGTTGAGCAGATGGAATTGTCGCTCGAAGACATCGAAGGCGACATCGCCGAAGATGTTGCGCCCGCCGACGCAAAATCCGGCGCGGATGATGCGACATCTCAGGTCGCGGCCCACACCCGCCGCCAGCCCAAACGCGGACCCTTGCCGGAGCATCTGCCGCGCGAGCGCACCGTGATGGAAGCGCCGAAATCCTGCCCGTGCTGTGGCAGTGAGAAATTGTCGAAGCTCGGCGAAGACGTCACCGAAACGCTCGAAGCAGTCCCGCGCAAATTCTTCGTGAAGCAGACCGTGCGCGAGCGTTGGTCGTGCCGGGCATGCGAGACGATCACGCAGCCGCCAGCGCCGTTTCACGTCATCGCCCGCGGCCGGGCGGGGCCGAGCCTGTTGGCGATGATCCTCGCTGGGAAATACGATCAGTTTGCGTGATTGTGGTCAGGAACGGCCCATAGCCGAACATGCTGTTGAATTCCATTTCAATGGTTTCTTCCGATCACAGACTTAATAAACGTTTTGAGACGGAGTATCTCAAGAATACGGATCAACCGGTCTCTATTCCTTCGCTTTTTAACACCCCTCCCTATTTTTAAACTGTCCTCTCCAATCAGGCAGATCAATGATTTTATATTTGGAAGGAAATATGTATCGGAAATCGTCCGGAAATCTTTCTTTTGCCAGGGATATTTATGTGTTTCGAAAAGATTTCCGAATACATCGTCCTGCTCCGACATGTCGAGGGGGACGGAGATCAGGATATTCCTGCTCTTTTTGCGGCATTCCCCAAGCAGCTTCCAACCCTCCTCAAATGTGAAATGTTCAAAGACATCGATCATCAGGATCAGGTCGTAATGATCTTTAAGTTCCGGGATGATTTCCAAGGCATTGCCGGTGAAAATAGAATTGTAGATATAGCGGTGGGCAGGCGTGATATAGGGTTCAAAAGCCTCGATCCCGTCGATCTGTCGTTTCCAAGTATGATAATCGCTGTTCTCGCTCCATAATTCAAGATATTCCCTGGCAAGGAATCCGAATTTTCCGAAACCTACGCCGATATCCAGCAGTTTGTCAGGGTTGGCAAGGATGATCAGATCAACAATCTCGTTAATCTGCAAGTGATGGCTTGAGGGCATAGGAGGGTTCCTGTTTAAGCAAGGGATGTTTCACCCGGATGACAAAAGTAGATGAAATCTTTGACAACCTCTGCAGTCATTAACTGATAAGAAATCGCTTTTCTGAGGGCGCCGCCTCCTCCCCAACCCGTCCGGCTTCACAACTACTTCCCACCAACTGGTTCCGCCTGGACGGTGATGTTGTTGAACGGCACGTCGGCGGCACCATCCACCCCGGTCGTCCCAATGCCGTTGAGGAGAAGTTCCCCATCCACTCCTCCCTTCACGGTTCCCTGGCAGTGTTCTCCGGCACTGCCACTCCACTTGAATGTGAGGTCCCAGA
>CAZWPN010000219.1:2634-5023 GCA_964635275.1 uncultured Victivallales bacterium
CGTGAAGGAGATTCCATTGCTTGCCGCGGCAGCTACATGGTGGTGCTTGACAATGACATTACCGGTTGTTGTGCCAGGCGGTACAATGGCTGTGATGTTCGTGTCTGACCATGAGGTTACTGTTGCTGCAGTTCCATTAAAGGTAACTGTACCTTGCATAACCCCAAAGCCAGTGCCTGTGATGGTAACGGGTGCGCCAACCGGGCCGGACGCAGGTGACAGGGAAGCAATGAAAGGAGCCTTCAAGACGTCCACCCGCACTTTCGCCGCCGCCTGCAGCGCTTCCGTCGGGTTGCTCACCATCACGAACAAGGACTGGTTGGTGGGGACGCATACCTCGAACGAGTCTCCAGACTTTCCAAGCAGACGCAAGGGCATGGGCTGCCCCGGCGCACGGACACCTGGATCCGCAACGAAAACGTCCACGAGCGCGGCGCCTGTCACATCCTCAGCCGTGACCGTCAACCACTGGTCCCGGCCTGGGTCCGGGCTGATCGCAACCCGCCACACGTGGGCGGAGAAGGGCGGCTGCGGCTTGCAGGCCCAGGAGACCGGATGCGAAACTCCCGCGCTCTGGCCGGCTGTATACGGAGGAAGCGTATCGCTACGTGTTGCTGATTCCCAGGGTTCCAGCGCCTGCGGGCCGACGTCGTCGGAGAGGACGAACCAGTGGGCAAAGCGCCGGTAGTGGTCCAACATCCCCTGCCCGGTCGCGGTCGTCAGGTATGTATCCAACGCGCCGAGCATTGAGCCGGAGGAGGCCAGCGCCGCCCTTGCCGATACGAGCATGTCCTTTAAGTTGAACCCGTGCTGCTGGATCAGGTATTCGATGAATATGCCCTTGTCATATTCCAGGGCTCCGAACCTCGTCTGGCCGGGCGGCGCGCCGGTGAAGGGCAAGGGGTACTCCAGCATGCGCGGGTACAGATAGTCAGTGCCTCCGATTTCCTCCAGTCGCCAGGGAACGCGGCAAGAGGCGTATTCAGCGGACGCTTCGACCCACCAGAGATAGGGGTTAGAAATGCTGACGGTCTCCCCTTCGTGCCACCAGTGATAGGCGAGGGCACTGCTGTAGGAACCCCACTTCTTCCCGATGACCTCGCGCTGCATCGCGTGGAAGACCTCGTGCGCGATGCGGTGGCGGAGGTTGCTCTGATTCAATGGGTTGGCGTATTGCGTGTCCAGATGGATGCGGCCCCATGTGTATTCATAGGCGCCGGGCTCGCGGTAACTCTCGGGACGAAGGGTGAGCAACCAACTGTCCAGTTTGATAACCACCGGGAGGGAGGGACAAGGGAAACCGGCGCTGCGATAGGTCTCAAGCGACTCGTCAGCATAGCGAAGCAGGTCGGTGACAAACACCGGAAGCGCTGCGCTATAGACCGAATTGGTCTTCCGCCAGACTGCGTCACCCACGATTTTGGCTTTCCGAATCGCTGCCGCATCGCACAGGACGACGAAGTTGCTCGCCGTGTTCTGGAGCGAGTCCAGGCAGACGTACTCGTACCCCGCGTGGCCTGGACCGAGGCTGAAAATCAACCCGCCGAGGAACACATAGACCCCGAGGCGCTGCGGCGCCACCTCTTTCGCAGGGCGTACATCGAACGCCGTGCTTACCCATCGTACCAGCCCGGTCTGCGAGCACATCACGGCGGCGCGCCCGCGGGCCGCGTCGACTCCTGCCGTCGGCAACCAGCCCCACACCCCACCGTCAGGGTCCCAGCGCGCACCGCGGATCTGGTCGGCAGGCGTTACATTGGGATTCAGGTCAGCCGGGTCGTAGCGGACATCGATCGTGAGGGGTTTGGCGAGTTTCACCTCTGGCGACAGCGCCATCTCGATTGCCACAAGTGTCCGATAGCCCAGATCCCGAATGGTCACGGCCCCATCCTCGCGGGCCTTGTGCACAGTCAGCGTCGTCGGTTCGGAAAGCGCCCCGGCAGGCACCGTAACCGTGATCCGGTCCTGAACGCTCAGCAGTGTCTGTGGCTTGTCCGACGGCTCAACCTGCACGGATATGATGGCCGAGCCAGCCTCGCGTGAGGCGCGAGACGGGCCTTGTTGCGGTGTATGCGATGCCTTGAACTGTTCGAACGCGTTGCGGTCCTTCTTGAGGAAGTCCTGAAAAGCATCCTGCGCGGACGCCGGTCTGCCGGACAGATACGGAGTCGCGAAAACGACAAGCGCGGTGGCGAGCAAACGGATCTGGTCACAGTTGCGGTCACGCACGGTTCCGGTGAGCATGCTGATCTCCCTTCTCGTAACCGTTCACGGCGTATCGAAATTCTCACGAGTCCGCCACCGTATGCGGCACCGTATAGGAATTGGCCCAAACCAATCATCGTAAAGAGCGTAGCCTACCCCCTCGCGAAGCGCAAGCGGGGAATAA
>CAZWPN010000220.1:0-4987 GCA_964635275.1 uncultured Victivallales bacterium
GATCTTTCCCTTAGATCGGTTCGCCCCTGATATGTAATTGAACAAAGGCCGGAACGCCTTGTTGCCGGCATCCTCCAGCGTGCCGTCGACCACGGTCTCGGCCACGACCTGGGGCGCATACTGGCGCACCTGGAAGTCCCCGTCCGTCTTCTCCGCTGTGTAGGCCGCCTCCTCGGTTCCCATGGCAACACCCCCGGCGACTGCGAACGCCAGCCCCGCTAACAGCAAGCGAGCGGCATGCGATACGGCTCCGTCTTTCATTCCTTGCTCCTTATCGAAAACAGTAAGTGCGCCAACATCGCAACCATGTCAAGCGCTGGCAGCACGATGTCAGCAGTCTTCATTTTGGGGGAAACGAGGGTGTGCAGCCCCCGCCGCTCCGTGCTGGAGACCTGTGGCCCATGATGCGAACTGGTGGATGGACCATACCCCATCTTGACCGCCTGGTTCAATCCCTCATAATGCGAGATATTCAAACGCAGGAGTACCACGATGACCGCCCCCGTCGAACCGCCCGCGTCCAAGTCCCCTGCCGACATAACCGACGGCGCGTCGGCCGTTTCCCCGCCGCGGGTCGAAATCGGCTGCAACTACCGTCGGATGCCGCTCTGGCGCATCGCCATCGCCATCCCGCTCATCTATTTGCCAATCCTTACATTGGCGCCGTTCGCAGCGGTCACGGCGGTGATTATCTACTGGCACCTGCGCTTGTTGGGCGGGCGCGGGATCAAGACCTACTGGGAATTCGTCCCGGACTGGGTAACGCATCGCTATACCTATGCAAACCAGATCACCATGCGCAGCACACACGGCGCTGTCTGGCTGGGCTCCAAGGCATTCTGGATCTTCAACTGTAAGCTCTACTGCCCGCTCAGCGTAGCGCTGTTCAGTTGGATATGCTACCTGGTCAAACTCGTCGAGAACTGGTGGTGCCCGTTCGGCCACGCCAAGAAGAGCGCGTATGCGGATGCCAGTATCGATCAGTCGTTCTGGCACATGGACGAGATGGATGCGGCGAAACTGCATGAAGAAGATCGCCGCAACCCGATCTGGTCAAGCGGCGACACCACCAAACCACCGCCCGCTGGAGATCCGGTCACACCTGCACGGTGAGTTCGCTCCAATGTCTAATGCCGGCGCTGCTGGATGTAGGCGGCGGTAAGCCCCTCCACACCCGTGCCGCCGACGGCGATCCTGGATGGGGACTGCAACATGCGCGAGAACTTATCACCATCGCCCCCGGATGCAAGAAGCGCTATCATCACGGTCCGGGATGATGTAGCCATGCACGAAGGGGATCTGCAGAACCTGAAGGAAGACCTTGAGCTGATGGTGAATCGCGGCGCCAGGTAGGGGCAAGTTCTCGGCGGTTGCTTCGTTGCCATGAGGCCAACTCGGCTGAGCTTCACGACGGAGACCACGGTCGCGTGGGTGGCAAGGCAGGGCGTAAAGCGACAGAAGGGCTTTCATGGACAAGATCGAGATTGGCGTCAGCAAGTGCCTGCTCGGCGAACCGGTTCGCTATGACGGGCAACACAAGCACGATCACTTCATCACCGACACGCTGGGCCGGTATTTTGAATTCGTCGGCGTCTGTGGCCGGGACGTTTGGACAGAGGAGCGAAGTGCAAACACCACCCGCCGCCGTTGACACGCTGAACATGCTGCTGAAGACACAACCGCTGGCCGTCGTGGCGACCCAGCAAGGCGGACATCCGTACACCAGCCTCGTGGCGTTCGCCGCTTCCGAGGACCTCCGCCTCATCGTGTTTGTCACCAGTCGTGCCACGACGAAGTACCGCAACCTGTCCGAGGCACCCTACGTGTCCCTGCTGATCGACAGCCGCACGCATTCCGTCGAGGATTTCACCGCCGGAGCGGCCGTGACGGTGCTGGGCCGGGCCGCCGAAATCGGCGACCAGCAGGGGTCGGCGCTGCTGGAAACTTTTCTGCGAAAGCATCCCCACCTGGAGACCTTCGCGCGGGCCCCCTCAACGGCCTTGTGCGGCGTGGAGGTCGAAAAGTACATCCTGGTGACGCGGTTCCAGCAGGTCGTCGAGATGAGGGTCAGCGAATGGTCATCTTCAAATCCCTGAAGGAAATCGGCGAAGCCGCCCAAAGGGAGTCACATCGAAGTCCCGGTCTCTGGCGCAATCGCAAGTGCGGTTGGTCTGGATGCCGAACTCCGACAACCATCCCTAAGAATGGCGGGTATAACACCGAGAGCCGACTCCCATGAACGGACCGCACATTGTTTTGGCGGGGGGCAGCGGTTTTCTGGGGCGCTCTCTCATGAGGGCGCTTAAGGGAAGCGGATGCCGGATCACGGTCCTGACGCGATCAGAGGCGACGGCCCCCGACGGAGATGTTCAATTTGTCACCTGGGACGGCCGTTCGATGGGGCAGTGGGCGGACACCATCGACGGATCGGACGCGATCGTCAATTTCACCGGCAAGAACGTAAAGTGCAGATGGACCGAACGGAACAGGCTTGAGATGACCGCCTCACGCCGCGATGCGGTGATCGTCCTGGCCGACGCGGTGAACCGCTGTCGCAAGAGGCCCGGAGTTTTTGTGCAGTGCAGCGCCGTCGGCGTCTATGGCGACACCACGAGTTGCAGCGATGAGCAGACTAAAGCGGGTGACGGCGTCCTGGCCGAGGTGGCCAAGACCTGCGAGGCTGCCTTCCGCGTTTCCGAACTCAAGGACACCCGCAAAGTGCTTTTACGCTTGGGGGTGGTGCTCGGTCGAGATGGAGGGGCATTGCCGTTACTCGCGAGGTTAACACGGTGCTTCCTGGGCGGCGCTGCCGGGAGTGGAAAGCAGTACTTGAGTTGGATCCACGAGCAGGACCTGAACAGAATCATCGTCGAAACCCTCGGCAACCCGAGCATGGCAGGCACGTTCAATGCCGTCTCACCCCCGCCGGTGACGAATGCCGACTTCATGCGTACGCTGCGCAGAGTCCTGAGAAGGCCTTGGTCCCCTCCGGTGCCTGGTGTCCTGCTGCGAGCATCCGCGCTCGCCTTTGGCTTCAGTTCCGAGTTGGTCTTGACCGGGCAGCGGTGCGTGCCCCGCCGGCTTCAGCAGGCGGGGTTTCATTTTCGGTTCAGCGACCTGGAATGCGCGCTGCGGGATCTGCTTGGGGCGGCCTGACTGCGGTTTGGCCTCCCGGCCGCCGCGGGATCACCTGGAAGGCTCCGATGGTTTCTCGCTGCGCAGTTTGCGGAACCCGAGCGTCACTTCGCCAAGCCGGACACCCCATTTGCTCATGACGGCGCGGTTAAGCATGACGTCGTCGTCCATCAGGAACATCCAGTCGTCGAACTTCACGTTGTACACCTTCCGGCCGACCGGCAGCGCCAGCGTGTAGCGCCAGTTCAGGGCATTGCCGAATGCCTCGCCCTGCGCGATGCCGACCACGTCGTCCGCCGTTCCGGTGTAGTGGTTGGCGTCCCGTTTGGTGATCGTCCACACGCGCCGCTGGGTGGCACCGTCGGAATAGGCGAAATCCTCCTCCAGCCGGCCGACATTGTTGCTCCACGTGCCGGTCATCCTCACGTGGAACCGTTTGACGACCTCGCCCTTACGGTTTTGGAACATGCCCCACGCTTCAAGCGGGCCTTCCAGATAGCGCCGCAGGTCGAGCGCCGGCTGCTCCTTCTCATAGTGCCTCGGCGAGGTTGACGCGCAGCCCCCGCAGATCAACCCCGCACTGATCAGACGCCAGAGTCTTCTCATCGGTTCAGTCTCCGTTTTCGTTCTGCTTCGCGCCCAGCAACCCGCTTCGCACTTCCGGATAGCGGCACGCGGCATCGAGCCAGATGGCGAAGAAGGCCGGACCAAACGCGGGATCCGGGACTTCACCCAGCAGCCGGTCGCCGAAGTAGAACTCCGTGGAGCCGTCCCGGCGCATGAAGGCCGTGAGGCTGTCGCCGGATTTCAGGTCCGGCCAAAGCGGTTCGAGCTGTTTGATCCATTGCGCACGCTGAACGTCCGTTCCCTTGCCCAGACGCCGCCACTCCTTGAGCGTGGTATCCAGCAGCCGGCGGTGTTTGATCGAGATGTTGTACCGGATGCTGAGCACGGCGGCGCTGTTGGTCGTGTAGGGCGCCTCCTGCACAAAGAGGGCCGCGTCATAAACATGCAGGCCGAACCAGTGCAGCGTGGCGGCCCCAACCGGCGTGAGAGGGGGGTTGACCTCCCGCAACGGGGCCGGCAGTTCGGCAACGCCGGCCTTCGCGGCTCCCGCAGCCAGGAGCAGCGCCAGCAGACTCGCCCCGAGCGCTGATCGAAACACGCCTCCCACTCCCAAACTCCCATACTCACGCACTCCCACACCTCTTTTCCCTTCCGTGCGCCAACCAGACCAGCAGCGGCATCATGACGGCCCACCCCACGGCCAGCGCTGCGATGCTGAAGGCGCGGTTCGGGTGCATGGTCACGGCGCCGAGTTTCGCCCCGCCCAGATAGCTCAGCGGCCCGGCCACGGCGCCCAGCAGGGCCGCCAGCACGTAGCGCCCCGCCAGCCAACTCAGCGATGTGCGCAGGCTCGTGCCAAACGCAGCCCAGAGGGCGGCCAGCCACAACGGACAGAGGTAAGGGAAACGCGGGGCATCGATCAGGGAAAACACGCCCATCCAGAGATTCGCGGAATCCATGCAGAACCCGACCAGCGTAACCGACAGGAGCAGCCTCAACTCGCCTGCCCGGTTCACGCCGGGCCACCCCAGGTGTACACCGACGACGGCGCTGGCCGCCGCGACGGCGGCACCGGGCATCCCGCGCGCGCCACCCAGCACACAGGCGAGCCAACAGACATCGAGCATCGCAAAGTTGAGTATCTTACGGACCATGTCTCATGGCTTTCCTGGAAACCACGGAACGAACGCGCTGGTTGTCCGCTGATATTCCTGGTACTCGGGCCGGTCTTTGTACTTGGCTTCCAGCATGGGAATGCCGGACACGCGCAGGAGCAGGAAGTCAA
>CAZWPN010000221.1:0-4985 GCA_964635275.1 uncultured Victivallales bacterium
GCTACTACCGCGAATACCTGAAGGGCTTCGAGAAGGCGCACGTGATCGCCACCGGCTCGTTGCTGGGCGTCCGCGAGACGCGGCGCATCACCGGCGATTACACGCTGAATCTAGACGACTACAAGCGTCGCGCGACGTTCCCCGACGAGATCGGCCGCTATGCCTATCCCATCGACATCCACCCACTGCGGCCCGGAAAAGAGACCTACGAGCAGCATCGCAAGGAGTTCGACGAGACGTTCCGCTACGCCAAGGGCGAGAGCTACGGCATCCCATATCGCATCCTGACGCCGCGCGGTCTCGACAATGTGCTGGTCGCCGGCCGCTGCGTCAGCTCGGACACGTACGTGCACGGCTCGCTCCGCGTCATGCCCGGCTGTTTCATCACCGGCCAGGCCGCCGGCATCGCCGCCGCCATGAGCGCCGGGGTGAACATTTCCACCCGCGCCGTGGACGTGAAGGATCTCCAGCAACGGCTCAAAGCTTTCGGCGCGTATCTGCCAAACGCATGAGACAACTCATTCGGTCCGGAACTGCGCTTGAAGTTACGGCTGAATTTCGTTTCCATGCACCCATCGTTACCAGCCGACCCTCACAACTGGGAAGAAGACGATGAACCCCACCCTCATACTCACCGCCCTCCTCGCGCTTTCTTCCAACGCATTCGGATTGGGGCTGCAAATGTACAGCCTCCAGGAAGACTTCGATCGCGATACGCCCGGCACGCTGGATCGGTTGAGGGCGCAGGGGGTCACCGACATTGAGACAAGCGTGTTTACGAAGCTCTCGGCAGTGGAGTTTGGCAAAATGCTCGCCGCGCGCGGCATGACCTGCACCAGCCTGCATGTGAGACCCGAGACCTTGGAGAAGAACATGGGCCAGGTCATCGCGGATGCGAAGACGCTCGGGGCGGTGCAGGTGGTGTGTCCCATCCTGCCGCACAAGAAACCGATGGATCGTGCGCAGGTGCTCAAGGCGGCGGCGAACTTCAATCGTTACGGCGCCGCCTTGAAAGCGGCGGGGCTGCGTTTCGCCTATCACAATCATGGCGGGGACTTCCACCCCACCGACTTGCCCAGCGCGCCGGGCGAGACCTTCTACGATGTGCTCATCGCCGCCACCGAACCGGACGTGGTGAGCTTTCAGCTCGATGTCTTCTGGGTCGCGTGGGGCGGTATTGAAGCCACCGATGTCATCGAGAAGCATGGTCGCCGCATCTGCTCGCTGCATCTCAAGGACCTGGCCAAAGACGCGAAACCCGAGCGTGCCGACCCCAAGTCCGCCCGGTCATTCATGGTGCGGCTGGCCGCCGGTCGCGTGGACATCCCCGCCGTCATCGCCGCCGCGAAAGCCAAAGGCATCTCGCACTTCATCATCGAGGACGAAAGCCCCAGCGCTGCCGGGCAGATTCCGGACAGCATCCAGGCCGTGCTGAAGCTCCTTCAGACAGGCAAACCATGAAAACACTCGCCGCCGCGATCCTCGTCTGCGTTTGCGCTCCGCTGTCCGCCATCTGCGGGCAACCGGACGTCAAACCGAACATTCTCCTGATTCTCGTGGACGACGTGGGCTGGGGTGATTTCCAGTGTTACAATCCCGAGTCGAAGATCCGCGCTCCGTCGATTCAAAAGCTGGCTGACGAGGGCATGCGCTTCACCCATGCGCACACCCCGGCCGCCTTTTGCGCGCCCACTCGTTACTCCATGCTCACCGGCAACTACGCCTGGCGCGGACGCACGCCCAACGGCACCTGGGGCTTTGACGTGCCCAGCCAAATCCTGCCGGGCCAGAAAACGGTGGCCAATTTCCTCAAGGAATCGGGTTACCGGACTGCGATGTTTGGCAAACAGGGATTTGGTGGCGAACATGCCAAGAAAGCGGACGGCACGGCTGATTTTACCAAGCCGATGATCGACGGTCCGAAGTCGTGGGGATTCGATTACTCAGCCATCATCCCGCGCGGGCATCAGGCCGCGCCGTACCTTTTCCTCGTGGACGAGTTGCCGGAATGCGGAGCGGACAAGCTCGTTCGAGGAAAGGCGGCGTCCTTTGCGGTTGAAGGCAAAGGCCGAAACCTTCCGAAGGCCTTGGATTATTCCGAGCCGGACTGGGGCCACGCCAAGGTGGGAGAACGTCTCCTCGGTCACGCCCGGAAGTTTCTCGATTGGCATCTGGGGCAGAAAACGCCTGCGCCGTTCTACATGCACTTCTGCGCGGATGGCGCCCACTCGCCCTGGGCGCCGGCGGAGGCCCTCGGGGGGCGGAAACTGCGCGGGGAAACCGGCATGACCGACCACACCGATATGGTGCTGCAGACGGATATTCTCCTCGGGGCGCTGATGGAGATGCTGGAGGAGCGCGGCCTGCTGAATGATACGCTGATCTGCTTCACCAGCGACAATGGCGGCATTCCCCTGGAGAAGAGCTTCGGGCATGACGCGGTCGGAGGTTTGCGGGGGAAGAAAGGCTTCATCTTTGAGGGAGGGCACAGGGTGCCATTCCTGTTGCGCTGGCCGGGTAGAATCCCCCCCGGAAAGACAAGCCATCAAGTGATTGGCACTCACGACCTCGTGGCCACCGCTCTGGATCTGGCAGGCATTCCCATCCCGGAGGATCAATGTCTCGATGCGGTCAGCCTCGTGCCCGTCCTGCTCGCCCGCAGTGACGACTCCACACCCGTGCGCCAATACTTGCTGGTGGACGCCGGGAAGGGCTACGACGCGATGGACGATGGCGACCCGAAGACCTTCCAAGGCGCGACAACGGGCCGCCGGCCAGTCACCAGGAAGCTCGACTATACCCCGGAAGAACTCGCGATGAACAGCCACGGCATGGCGCGCGCGATGTACGAAGGCCGCTGGAAGCTGGTGTTCGACATCTCCGGCCAGCCGGCCGGGCTCTACGAGCTGGAGAACGACCCTGCGGAGAGACAGAATCTGGCCGGGGATGCCGCGTATGCCGGGCGCATCCAGCGCATGACGGAAGCTTATCGCGGGCTTCGTGCCTCGAAGCGCAGCACGCCGGTGGCGGCGCGGGAGGCCGCTGGTCATGACGTGGCGTGGTGGCACCGGATGTTTTCGATGGCGTTCGACGGCCACGGAAACTTTGTCTCGCCGCATCTTGGGACGTTGCACACCACTGCGGCCAGCCTCGGCGCGGTGGGTTACAGCGGCGTATGGGAGGCGGACATCGCGCGCGACATGCCCTGGATGCGCGCGCATGAGCAAGCCTTTGCGGATCAGCCCGGGACGAAACGCGTCATCTACATCGAAGGCTGCACAGCGAGAAAGGTGCTCGCCCGAGTGGCCGGCGATGGCCGCGTGCTGTTCACAGCAAGTCTGCTGGAAGGCCTGAGCAATCCACAACGACGCCGTTACGTCGAAAACCTCATCAAGCCCGGAGGTCGCACCGTGTGGTTCAGTGACTGGCAGTTCCTGCAATCGCCCGACCTGAAGACGAGCCTCGGCAAACCGCTCCCGACCGCAAAAGATATCGGCCTGCCAGCGTTTACGCATCCACTCGATGGCAGCGTCATCACGAATGAAGCGGACTTCTGGCGCACGCGCTCCTCGTCAAAGCTCATTGGGAAGGGTGGCGAGGGGAGCGAGAGCGGCGAGGGTTTCGAGAAGTATGCCGGCATTCCTGACGACCTGGCCGAGGCGCTTGGTCTCAGAGACATCACCACGCAGCGCTCGGACGGCCAGTGGTTGGTGCAGTCAGAAGTCCCAATGCTCTACGACGCCCCGTTCGCGCGCTACCAGGCCGCCAAGGGGCGGCGCGCCATGCAGGTGCTGGCGCCCGACATGATCCATTACGACGACTGGGACCTTCGCTCGCCCACCGCAATGAACCTCAGAGCAGACATTCACGTCGCCTCGTTTCGCGAGTTGGTGAAGGGGCGATTCAGCGAGGAAGACTGCCGCGAGCTCGGCTTTGAGAAGTCGAATGTCGCCGCCTTTGACGTGCTCGCCTATTTGCTGAATCCGCCCTGGCGTTCGGAATACAAAGGCACGGGCGATCAGCCGCTGTGGCGCAGCGCGGCCGACTCCCGCTGGCTTTCCAACAAGGTGTGGCGGGCCTTCCAGATCGCCTGCGTCGAGGAGCGTCTGGCCAGCATGAAGGAGGTTTATCGTCTGAACAAGCAGTCGGCTCGTGAGTTTGGGCGTGACGTTCCCATGGTGGCAAACGTCATCCCCATGCTCAGCGCCCTCTTCCTCCAGCGAGACTGCGTGGACATGGCGAACTTCGAATGGCCCGTGTTCAAGACCTTCACCGCCTTCGTGAAGCCGCTCGGTTACTACCCGCAGGCACGGCTGGGCATCGGCCCGCGCATGGCGGCCAAGATCGGGGTCACGGGCCATGCCATCGTGGACCCGTATGTGGAGCCTCAATACAGCGGATGGGATGGCGCGGGATTCACGCGCCGCCAGTACGAGACCCTGCACAAGGTGATCTGTTTCGACCTCATCGCCAATCGTGGCATCCCCGCTTTCTCGCTCACCTTTGACGGCGGTTACTCGCCCGGCTCGATCCATTCCGCCGGGAATCTGCACGCCTTCCTGAATGAAGTCGCGCCCGTCATCTCGCAGCGCGAATACCTCGCCGATATCGGCCTCGCGTCCAGTTCCTGGAGCCAGATCGCCGCGCAGCCGCCGTGGGCTTGGAACCATGCGGTGACGAAGCGTCACGCCTCCGAGTTCCTCGGCTGGGCGCAGTATCTTTCTTCCGCGCGCGACTTCCCGCAGTGGGATGTCGTCCCGTTTGACAACGTCAGGCTCGATGACCTGAGCCGCTTCAAGCTGGTGATCCTGCCCTCGGTCCTCGTGATCACCGCCGACCACCTTGCCGTGCTCGAAGACTACCTGAAGCTGGGCGGGAAACTCCTCATCACCGGCGAGACCGGCGCCTTCACCGGACCAGACAATCTCCTCATGCCGCGCGAAAGGAATCTGATGCCGCCGCTGGCAAAGCGCTATCCAGGACAG
>CAZWPN010000222.1:0-4956 GCA_964635275.1 uncultured Victivallales bacterium
CAATATTAATTGTGTCCTGAGTTTCATATGTCCTACTCCTTCTTTTCGGTTTGTTAAATGCGCTCCTTGTTCAGCGCCAACTTCATGTTCTTCATAGCTTCCCCTCTCCATCCTCTTCGTTGACTACAAGCGATCGATCCTTCAGAAGCTTCTCAGCATCCAGAATGATGAGCGGCCCTTCGGCCACGCCCCGCAGGTATTCCTCCCGGATGCCCGTCAGCGTCGGCAGGCTCCGCAGCATGTCATGCAGAGCCATCGAGCGCGACCCAATGACGGCGTCCGCCAGGACGCCAACCTCCATCCACTCGACCCTGAGAACGATGACCCGCGAGGAATCGCCCAGCCCCGTTAGCGGCAGATCGAAGAATCGCCGGATGTCAATGACCGTGACGACGCGACCCCTAACGGTCATGATCCCCGCAACAAAGGGCGGCGCACAGGGCAACTCGGTGAGATGCTTCAGCGGCAACACCTCGCCCACCCATCTGGATTCCACGGCATAGCGTTCCTGCGCCAGGCGGAACTCCACCAGATCCAGATTGTCCCCAGGCGCCGGTTCGCCGATTGGCGGACGGGCCAGGTCGTGAGCGCGCCGCCGCAGGATCTGCGCCCGCGCGTCCGCCGTCGGGGCGAAACTCTGCTCCAGCGTTGCACTCACCACCGCGAGACGGCGGTGGACCTCCGGCCAGCAGATCCCTTCCGAACGCTCCCGCCCCTGAATTAAAACGTCCGGCTTCATCGGGCCGCCTCCTCTTCCTTCATGGAATCCAGGATCTCCGCGAACCGCTGCGCCGTCATGCCGTCGGAGTCAGGAAGTTCGTCCGTTGGGTCGTAAGTCCTCAGGCTCGCAAGCGCGTTCTGAAAGTGCCTGCGGGCCTCGCAGCGTCGACCCTGCCGCCGGTCAATGTTGCCAAGCGAGAAAGACCCTAGAACCGAGTGCGGGTCCAGGTAGATTACGCGCCGCAGAGCCGCCCTGGCGTCATCGAGACGGCCAAGCTCCTGAAGAATACCTGCCTGCAGGTAGTAGAGATGCGGATTGAGTTTGTTGGCCTCGATGGCACGACCGCACCACTCGAGCGCCTCAGGAATCCGTCCGAGGTCGGCGCAGGACCGTGCCATAAGTTCCATGGCCGGCCCGCTCGCCGGCTCCCGGACAAGCACATCGGCAGTCCGCTCGGCGGCCTCCGCATAGTGGCCATCGCGGAACAGGACCTGCGCGATCTCCAACGGCCCTTCCCCTCCGGGGCCCGGAACTGTCGGCGGCCCGTCTTCGGCCGCGTTCACATGCACTGGCATCCGATGCCGATCCTCGGCTTTTCGATACAGCGTAATGCCTGGGAAACTGACGGGGACAAAGTCCGGGTACAATGGGGTGAACGCCTCGCTGCTACTGGTCGCCAGCCAACCGGCGTCCGTCAGGCACAGGTATAGACGCCTGAGCACTTCCCTTCTCACGTCATTGGAAAAATACATCAGCACGTTCCGGCACAGAACGACGTCCATTGCATTGGTGTTATTCACGAGGGACGGATAGACGTCTTCCGCCAGGTTCAAGTGAGCAAAAGTCACCCATTTTCTGTACGCCGGCAACAGCACGTATTGGCCGTCCGTGGTCAGCGCAAAATGAGCATCACGGAACTCCGGATTGGTGTTGCGGAATGACCAATCCCGGTAGATGCCGCGCCGCGCCCGATCGATGGCGTGCGGGTTAACGTCAGTGGCCAGAATCGTGATGTCCCAATCCTGCGGGTCCGGAACCAGTCTGCTCAGACAGATGGCAAGCGAGTATGCCTCTTCACCTGTTGAACAGCCGGCGCTCCAGATCCGCAGCCTGCGGCCGCCGCCTTCACGCTCGCGTATCAGATCCGGCAGAACGGATTGCTCCAGCACATCGAATGTCCCATGGTCCCTGAAAAAGAACGTCTCGCCTATCGTCAGGTGGCTGGCCAGTATTTCGACCTGACTGTGCGTCAGCCCTGGCGACAGGAGCTGCTCGGCGCACGCGGCCATGTCCGCGCAGCCCAGATCGCCGGCCGCGGCTTCAAGGCCCCTCAGCAGGTCGTTCCAATGTTCTTCCGGAAAATGCAGACCCAACCGGCGCCCTACAACGTCGCTCAGGGCCGCCACATCAACACCCGCTGGCGCGGTCCGGTTCATGACTCGCCCCCTCTTGCCGCCGAATCCTCACGCCGCAGCGCTGCGTCCCTGCCCCCTGTTTGTTCCAAGGCAAGGAACACGGACAAATCCTCGATCATTACGAGCGCATCACCGAACCGCACCACACCTTCAATTCCGCCCAACTGCGGAGAGACATCCATGGCCGTGAACATGTCCCGTCCGGAAGGTTCCATCACGCCCTGAACGGCGTCAACGGCGAGGGCAACTTTCCGCCCCGCAGCGCACGCAATGATCAGCCGGTCGGTCAGGCGGGTTTCCCGCTCTGCCACCCCAAGGCACCTGCGCACGCTGATGACCGGCACGATCTCCCCCGCCGCATCAATGAAGCCGATCACTACCCCTTGGGTTTGCGGCATGCGGGTGATCTCCACCATCCACACCACGCGCTGCACCGCCTCCAGCCGAAGGGCATAGCCCTGCTCGCCAAGCGTGAAGACCAAAAGTTGACTCACTATTGTCATCTCGCTCCGTTGCTGACTCCGGAATCGCCGCCGCTCATTGCCCGCTCCCCTGCCGGTCCGCCTCGCCACCGCTGTGCCGCTTCAGATCCTCTTTCAAGAACTCCAGCACGTCCTTGAACTTCAGCCCGTTCTCCGGGCACAGGCCAGCCAGATCTTCATGCGCTGCCAGCGACGTCTCAACGTTAAGCCTGCGATCGCTCGCGGCCGCACTCGTGTCGAGGCCGCGCAGGCCGGGAACTGCCTCGCCCCTCCGCGCCATGTCGTCCATGGCGCTCCTGCCCTGAACATCCATGACCCGGTCAATGCCCAGCGCGCTAAGTCGCGCCGCAACCTCCGGACGGATGCCGGCCAGGAGCATCCGCCCTCCTCCCTGCCGCGTGATCCGCATTGCCAACCCAGCCAATACACCCATGAAGGTGCTGTCCATGCCGATGCACATAACCAGATCCACAACCATGTGCTTGCATCCCTGGTCCAGCACCGAAGCGCCGAACTGCCTCAGCGCGGTGCTCACCTTGAACGAACCGCTGCCGGTGACGCGCACAAATGCCGTACCATCGTTTTGCGCAACCTCAATCCCGTCCGGAGCATGCCCGGCGTCAGACATGTCGCTCCTCCAGCCTGGCCAACTCCACGGCCACCAGGCACACATCGTCCACAAACTCGGCGGCCCCCGCGAAACGCCTGACATCGGCGAGCAACGCGTCGAGCATCTGTCCGGGTGGAAGCCCGCTGTGGCAAAGCAGTGCCGTTTCCAGGCGCCGCTCACCGTACTCCTCCTGTCCGGGCCCCTGGGCCTCGAATACCCCGTCAGTGAAGAACACAACGACGTCCCCCACGGCCAGTCGGCCGCGACAGGTGGAGTAGACTTGGTCGGCGAACAACCCGAGCGCCGGCCCTCGATCTTCCGGTTCCAAACGCACCGGTGCCACTGCGTTCGATGCCCTGCGGAGGTGCAACGGGCATGGATGGCCGGCATTGGCCAGCCGAATCTCGCCTGTCGTGACGTCGATCACGCCATATACTGCTGAAGCGAAAACCGGATCGTCGCTGCGGGTGAAGACGGCGGCAAGGCTCCGGTTGAGCTCAGTGAGGAACCGGCCCGGCTCACCGGCCACCGGCGCAAGATCCTCCACCAGTCCCCGGATAATCGCCGTCACCAGCGCCGCCCGCAAGCCATGGCCCACGACATCGCAAACAAAGACCCCGGCTTCCGTGTCCGAGACGGACAGCACATCGAAGAAGTCACCGCCCAGCGTGGTGCTTGGCGCATACACATGCGCTACGCGCACACAGCTTTGCGACTCTGACGCCGTAGGCGGGAAATGCGGAACAGCGCGCGGCAGGAACGCCTGCTGGATCTCGCTGGCCATGCGCAGGTCATCGATCATCTGCGCGTTCTTCTCTCGCAGTTGCGCGGCATAACTCTCGAGGTCACGGTTCAAGCGCGCCAGCGCATCCCGCGCCTCCATCAAATCCGAGTTCTTCTCCACGGCGTCCTCGTACGTATAGAGCAGAAACTCCACCGTCTGCTGCGACCGTGCCGTGATGGCACGTCGCCGGCCGGCGAAGAACACGCCGCCTGCCGCGCTGCCGGCGTCTTGCTCCCGCATGGCGCGGTTCACGAGAATGCTTTGCACGCGGCGCAGGAGCGTCGGTTCCTTGTACGGCTTGGTCGCAAATGCATCCGCACCTGCTTCCAGCCCTCGAATGACATCCGTCGAATCAGACAACGTGGTCAGCAGCATGACAGGGATGTCGCAATACGCCGGATCCGCCTTGATCCTGCGGCACAGCTCGTATCCGTCCATCACGGGCATCAGGATGTCGCTGATCACCAGGGACGGTCGCTGCCGGGCAAGAACCGCCATTGCCGCCTCGCCGTTCTCAGCCACCGCCACACGGTAGCCGGCCTGTTCGAGGCTACGCTCCAGCAGACGGGCCTGGGTACGGCTGTCCTCAGCCACGAGGATAGTCACTTTGCCTGAACTGCAGTTGATAGACTCGCTCACGCGCCGGTGCCCCCGTCCAAATTGTCACCGCCAGTCCCAGCTCGCAGTACGCACCACCCTACGTTTCGAAGGCTAACGCAGACACCGATTTCCGGCAAGCAAGTAATGAAAGTATTCGCGGAACAGACTTTCCTGTCACGGTGGAAGTCCGACAGATCAGTTCCTTCGCCGACCGCCGCCCAGGCATGCCGCGCGGTCCTCGGCGGTTTCCCAGCCCATCCCCCGTGCCAGATAGTAATTGCCCTGCAGGGTGTAGTGGAAGATGTCAACCCGGTTCTTGCCTCGATCAAAGCGCGACTGGCGCG
>CAZWPN010000223.1:0-4924 GCA_964635275.1 uncultured Victivallales bacterium
CGCAATTCACTATCCGTCATTGCACAGGACGCGCTCATCTCAGGTTCCCTCTCTCCAGAAGAAGTACTTTACCGGATTAAATCATCCTTTGCCGCATCCGCAAAGGGAAAACAGGATTGCTGAGCCAACGCTTGAATCCGAACCATTTCAAGCAGGTTCAGTTCGGGAATGGCCTTCGGCGGCAAGTCGGTCGGCAACGCCTCGGCACTCAACACCTATCGTCGCCACACTTTTCCTAGTGTTCGACAACCCCGCCCGCCTCGAGGTATCGGTCAAAGACCTCTGAATCCACCCCGCGAGGCATTCGCCACCATAGACTATCACTTATGTCCAAGCCGAGTGCAGCAACCTGATCAACCGGTCGATTGCCAACATAACAAAACAGGTTTTCACCCCCCCTCTCCCCGTAGACATAATAGGAACTGGGGCGGACGGCGAAGATGTGCGTCGCTACTTCCCCAGCACGAACCGCGGATATGTTTTCCAGGGCGGTGGACTCTTGGCATTACGGCCGCACAGGCCAGGCGCCAGTTGGAACCAGTAACGGGACCCGGCACCGTCGTCGTCATCCAGGAAGACGATGTTGAACCCGAACGACTCTCCCGGTTTCAGTCCGAGGTCGGCCAGCGGCAGGCGCAACTCGTAGCGGGTGATCGCGGCGGGGACATCCCGCACCACGGCGTAGCCGGCGGTTTTCGACAGCGCGTCGCCCTTGCCCTCAAACGTGTGGAATACCAGGCCATTCGTGGTCAGTGCCAACCCGATGTTCCAGTGGACATTTGTGGAAATGGCGATCCCCACCTGCATCGCGTCGCCATTCCATATCATGCCGCCGGTTTGCCCATTGAAATGCCGATCATCGGCCACCTCGGCCGCCACGCAGATGGCCTCGTCGTCCCTTCCCCACCAAGCCTTGACGCCGAGATCTTCCGGCCCCTGCCACAGCACCTGGCGTCCGGATGGACGGCGGCGATCCTCTGGAAATATCTGGGCCAAGCCGCGTCGCACCAGTGACGGTCTGCCGCCCCATTCGTCCAGAACGCCGTCCAACCGGACAGCCGGCGTCAGGCGCGGCATCCGTCGATCGTTTGTCACGGCGACCGGACTCGCATTCGAACTTCCAGTCTCGGAGCCGGCGACCCGCCGTGCGCCTGGTTCTGCCTCGGGGGCTTGCACTGAACCGTGCTCGCTCTGGTTCGGGGCTGTGCGCGCACCGCGCCACCCGTTCGCTTCCGAGCGCGACTCGCGGCTGAAAGATGCTTCCCGATCCTTGAAAACCGCTCGGCTGCGATCCGATGTGCGCAGTGGATCGGGCAAATCGCCGAAGAACCCACCGCGATAACCGGTGCCAATTGCGAGCTCGTTGCCGGAGATCGGCGGCCAATCAGCCGGGATATCCGGCGTTCCCGTGCCGTGCGAGCCCTCGAACACACGCCCCCTGGCATTGCCGACTGTCACCACCTGCTCGCGCACGTTGCCGCTCAGGTCGAGAATCCCCCAGTATGAGGCCCCTGCTGCAATTCTTCCGCTTTCCTGCGTGGCGAAGACACCAGCGCGCATCGGGCTTCCCGGAATCGAGCTCACGCCGCCGCGCGCCGGGCCGCCGAAGTAGGCCGGCATGGTCAGCTCGTAGTTGGCGTTGCCGATCATCGGATTTTCATTTCCGGCCATCCGCTCGTCGGACGATCCCTCGCGAGTCGCGGCGTATTCCATCCGGGCAATGCCGGGCGTCCCCCAGGCATACGCGTCGGCTGCCGGCGAACGCGGTCCGCGGCAGGCCTTCTCGTATTCCAGCTCGGTCATGGGCCGCAATCCCGCCCACGCCGCGAACTTGGCGCTGTCCCACCACGAGAGCAGGTTGCAAGCCTGGTACGGTTTGGCCGCCTTGAAATGAGGCCAGACACCCGAGAGGCTGTACCGCCCAACCGCCGTGTAGGTAGCGCCCGCATGTGAACTGTCGCCGCCCGAAGTGTCTGCAAACGCCGCGCTCGACATCGTGTTGAGGAATGCCGTGAACTGTTCCCTCGTCACCTCATAGCGCATGCAGTAGAAAGGCTCGTAGCCGGTCGGATACCCGTTGACGACGGCGCCCTCGGGACCGATGGCGTCCGGGCCGAATTCGCTGGCGCCCCAGAGTCGTCCGGGCGAATTGCCGATGCGTCGGGCGTTGGAGCCTTCAGCGACCGGACCGCTCCAGGTTGCGTCCACCGTAAAGGGAATCGTGGCGCCGTCAGTCCAGGAGCCGTCCGTGAAGCTGCCGTTCTCCGTTCCGCCGGATCCCGCCTGGAACGCGCCGCGCGGCACATAGACCATCTCGATGGCGAAGACCTTCAGATCGGCTGCGGCGGGATTGGTCACACCGTCGGACTCGTGAAGCCAGCATAAGCCCACGTCCTTGAGATTAAGCGCCCCCTGCCCGGCGGCGGCGCGGTAGATGAACACGCCCATGCCCTTGCCTGCCCTGAGCTCCGTAGAAGTGCCGCCGGTCAGGCCGACGTCCAGCGCCGCCTCTTTTGGCACACTGTGATTTGCGCGATTCGGCGCGAGCGTCGCATGGAAATACCCATCCTTCTCCCGCCCCGGCAGTCGGTACTTGGCGAACACCCATGCCGCGCTCCAGCTCTCGACCGGCATCTCCTTGCCTGTCACGCTGGTCTCAGCCGGTTCCTTCCATGCCGCCCGCCAGGTGTTGCCCCATGAGAGATCGAACCGCACCATGCTATCTGACGCGACGGGAACACTCGCATCCTTATCCAGACGGATGTTGGCGATGCGGATCTGGTTGGTTTCAGCCGGGCCGCCCCGGAACCGCGCGGCCGCAGCGGGGTCTTCGACGACGGGCGTGGCGGCGACGACGACTTGCGGCGGCGCTTCGCCAATTGATTCGGCGTATGCTAAGAAGGCGTCAAATGACCATGTCCAGTAAAGGAACGCCCGCATGGCTTCCGCGTCGCCGCTCCGCTCGATCGCTTCCATCGCCTGGTCGCGCAGTTCCTTCATCCGGACCACGACGTCCAGCGGCCAGATTTCCCGGAACAGCTTCGGGGGAACGCGCTGCTCGGCGAGCCGCAGTGGCCGTGACAGGGCGGTCTTCTGCCAGCGGTCGCATTCGATCCTCAGGAGTTCACGGGCGCTGGCGGCGCCCGCGCCGAAAAGCCGCTTGCACATCTCGTCCAGCGTCGCATCAACATCAATATCCGGGTTCCACAGCGCGCGGTTCCACACGTAGTACGTGGGCGCTGCCGTGACGAAGCAGGCGGCGCCATACGAGAGCACCATGCCGCCGTCCAGGCGGTTGCGGTTCGATTGGTAGAAATCCTTGACCAGGTGGGGGAATTGAACCGGCCCGAATGTCCAGTCGCCGGGGCCGGCAAAGTCAATCCACATGGTGACCGGCCTTCCCGACTTCTCGGCCCAGATGCGCAGGAGGCCTTCCTGTTCCTGACGAATTGTCGGCTGGTGCAGCAATCCCATCGTGCCAAGGTCGACGGAGTTCACCACGAGGTTGTCAGGGAATTGCAGTTCTTTCGGGCACTTCTTGATGCCCCATGGGACATATATCACCTTCTTATCGGGCCAGCGACTCTTGACCTCTTCACACAACCGCCTAACAAAGTCTCCCATCAGCAGCGCATCGCCGCCCTTCGCGGACATTTGCCGGCAGGGCTGGCAACAGCAGGCGGAGACCAGGGAGTTGTTGCCCAGATCCATTGAGGGCCAGATGGTGACACTGTTGCGCGTGATGCCGCCGATGGAAGCGCCCTTGGTCCCTTTGCTCCAGGCCCGCTCAAGAGTGTCTACATAGCAGGTGAGCAGTTCCGGCGCGCTGTAGCAGAACGTGGCATAATTCCGGCTGCCGTCCTCCCGGACTGCAAACAGGGCTGCATTGGTTCGCAGCGAGTTGTTCATGAACTCGAAAATGCGCGCCCCCTGTTGCACGGCCTCATACGGCCAGGTATTGCCCTGGCGCAACAGCCGGAAGTGATCGCCCAGCCAGAGCGTCTCCTGGTTCTCGGCGCCGGCGCCGGGCGCCATCGGGAGGATCTGTTCGTCACTCGACCGCGCCTGCAGCCAGTACCAGTCCTGGTACATTCGCCTATAGGAGAAAACCGGCTGATCGCGATAGTGGGCGGGCGGGATGGTAAGCGAGGTCTTGTGAAGGACGGATCGCCCACCGTAAGGCGTCGGCCAGTACCAGCGCACACCGACAAACCGCTCCAGAAAATCCGCTATGGCCCAGGCCATGCCGTCGCCGCCCAGTGCGCTGCCAACGAGGTAGACTCGGTTTTGAGCAGTCTTGACGACAAACCCCTCGACGGGAAGATTCGTTGCAGCGATTCCTGCTTGGCGCGTTTCCGCGCAATCGCCGATCACGATGGCGGGCTGGTCGGCTGCCGGCGGATTCGTCACGACAGGCAGGTCGGCCCCGGTTGAAATGCGGACCGACTCCGTAAGTTGGTCGATCAGTTGCTCGAAGACGGGCTTGTCCTTCCTTTTAGGATTGAGAAGGTCCCTTGCCTTGGGGTCGGCCACATAGACCACGGCCTTGGCAACGCCGTCGCGCACGATATCGACAGGCGGGTGCGACGGCGCCTTCAGCCATGTCACCGGCGTCAGGTCGCGCGGTTGAAGCGGATCGTCGGCGTGGTTGGTTATTGCGGCGACGCAACCGGCCATGGCCAGCGCCAGAACCGGCGACGTGATAATCAGAAGGGAGCGCGTGGCGGGTCGTTTCATGGTCAGACTCCTTTTGACAAGTTACAGTTGTGAATAGTCATCCCCTTCCGCCTCCCCGTCAAGGGGATAGTCGGCACCCAAAACTGCGGGAGTTGGAAGAAGTTTTCAGTTTTGAGTTTTCAATGCGTGACAGCCCTGTTTCGTTGATGGGGGCACTCACACTTGATCGCCACCCTTAAACGCCACC
>CAZWPN010000224.1:0-4903 GCA_964635275.1 uncultured Victivallales bacterium
GCCGGACAACGGCGGAGTTCTCGACATGGCTGTTCCAGGTGACGCGGAATGCAGCCCTGGATTGCCTGCGGCGGCGCAAACGCCGGCCAACGGAGCCGCTGTCGGTCCTGGAAGACGGCGGCGAGTCGTTGGCTTCCGGTCAGGCCACGGCGGCGGAGGTCGTGGCGGCACGGGAGACCGGCGCGGCCATCGCGGCGGCCGTCGCCATGTTGCCCGAGGACCAGCGCACGGCCGTGATCTTGTCCGAGTACGAACACCGCTCCGACGCCGATATCGCGGCCGTCATGCGCTGCTCCACGAAATCCGTCGAGGCCCGCCTCTACCGCGCCCGCCGCTTCCTGCGCGAGCAGCTGCGCCCCCTCTTGCCGGACGCATAGGTTGTCGCGAGTGGGAATACGTCTGGGAACACACTCGTGTTGTGTCCATGGTGACGCCGCCACTGGGGTGCCGTTCGATGCGTCAGGCAAAAGGATCTGCGAGGGTTTTTTTTCGCGGTGGCGTTATACCCTGTAGAGAGCACGCAAGGAGGAAGACATGTTCGGGAGAACACGGGACAATAATCGAGTCGGCGCGGGTGCGCGGGACGAGCGGTTGAGCGACCTGATGAGGGAGTGGCCAGCCGTCGAGCCAGGCTCCGGCTTCGAGGCGGCGGTATGGCGACGGATCCGGACAGTGCCTGTGGCGCCGCCAGCCGGGCTGTGGGACCGATGGCTCGACTGGTTCCTGCCGCATCCCGTATGGGGCGGGGCGGCCGCGGCCGCCGTGGCGCTGGTTATCGGCATCCTGGCCGGTCTGGCCATGCCCGGCCGCACGCAGGCGGTTGCGCATGACACCCACGCCCTGCTCCACCCCAGGACGTTGATGGGCACCTACGCGGCATTGTCGGAAAGAGGTCATCCATGAAGACAAGGGTCGCCCTGTTGCTGCTGGTCGCCGCCATGGCAGGTGTGGCTGGCTATGCAATTGCGCACCGGTTCCTGTGCCGTCCGACACCGTCCGATTTGGATCGCTTGCGGAGTGTTTCGCATCTGGCCGGGACGCTAAACCTGCGCCCCGACCAGATCGTGGCCATGGAATCCCTGCAAACCCGTTTGTGTAGCCAACTGGCGGCCTGCTGCGCCCGGCATTGCGCCTGCCGCAAGGAACTCGCGGCGGCGCTGATCGCGGAGCCGTTCGATGCGGCGCGGGCGCAGGAACTACGGGAATCGCTCTGCCGCTGCTATGCGGAGAGCGAGATGCTGGCTCTGGAGCATATCCGGACCCTGCGCGAAATCCTCGACACCCCGCAGCGCGCCCTGTTCGACCGCATGATCACGAAGTCGCTGGCCGGCCCCTGCGGGTTGTGCTCGAACGGCTGCGATGAACAACAAGGAGCAAAACGATGAAGATAAAAGCAGCATGGCTGGTGCCTGCCCTCGCGGCGGCGCTGATCACGGCGGGATGCGGGGGAACGAAGACAGTGGGAACGCCGGCCGGGGCAGATGTGTCCGCCACGCCCCTGGCGGCGGTTTTGGAGACGCCGGAGAAGTATGACGGGAAGACGGTGGTCCTTGACGGCGTCCTCGAGGCGCAGTGCGCGGCGCTGTGCGACTTCACCTTCTCCGAAAGCGGCCGGTCGGTGACGGTGTACACGCCGGACCCGAAACCGCCGAGAATTCAGAACGGGCAGCCCCTGAGGGTGACCGCTGCAGTGCACAAGGGGGAGCGGCAGGTGATTCTTACGGCCAAGGGGTTGGAGCTTCTGCCGCGGAAGGGAGCGCGATGAAGCTGGTAAGACTCGCGTTCAACAACATCCGGCGGACGCCCATGCGCGCCGGGCTGACGGCGGCCAGCGTGCTGATCGCAGCGGCGACGTTGAGCGTGGTGCTCGCCCTCGACCGTGGGTATGCGGGCGCCGTAAAACGGGAACTGGTGGATAAGACCGGCGTGCACCTCTACATCACGAAGGAGAACTGCCCCATCGAGGCGGCGTCCGTCGTGGCCCAGGGCGGGTTGAGCCCCCTCTACGTGGAGGAGTCGCTGGTGGCGGTGGCGGAGTCCACGGAGGGAATCGCCGCCGCCCTCCCGTTCCAACTCTTCGCCGAGACGACGTCGGACGGCACGCGCACGGATATCTTCATGGGCGTGACGAAGGCTATTCGCGAGGTGCGGCCGGACTGGGTGATCGAGAAGGGCGGCTGGTTCGAGGACGAAAACTCCGTCATCCTGGGCGCCCAGATCGCGCAGATCGAGCTGGCCAAGGTCGGCGACAAACTCTACTCGGAGAAGCTCGACAAGGAGTTCAAGGTTGCCGGCATCCTCCGCAAGAGTTATTCGCAGGACGACGGCATCATCTTCCTGCCCCTGACCACGGCGCAGAAGCTCGTGAAAAGGGAGGGCCGCCTCTCGGCCATCGCCGTTAAGCTGCACGACATCAGCCGTGTTCACGAAGTGACCACGCGGCTGCGGGGGAGCATCGCGCAGGACTACTCCGTGATCGGCGCCAAGGAGTTGAGCGAGGGCATTCTGGGGTTCTTCGCCGCCACGCGCATGATCATGTTTGTCATGGTCGGCGTGGCCTTCGGGGTTTCCATTTTCGGGATTGTCAATACCATGCTCATGGTGGTCATGGAACGCCGGCGGGAGATTGCCTACCTTAAGTGCGTCGGCGCCCGCCGGGAGGATGTGCTGCGGCTGATCACGCTGGAGACGCTCATCATTTGCCTCGCCGGCGGTCTGGGCGGCATCCTGGCCGGGGCAGCCGTGACGCCGATGGCGGGGACGCTGTTGCGGGGAACGCTGGTGGGCTATGTGCCGGCGGGCAGCATCGCGGCGCCGTCGCCGGGCATCGCGCTGCTGTCATTGTCGGTCGCGGTGGCGGCAGGCGTGCTGTGCGCGCTGTATCCGGCGTGGAAGGCCGCCTCGATCGTGCCGATGGAGGTACTGCGCAATGAGTAGCCTGATCGCGCTCGATAACGTCTCCAAGCTCTACCGGCGCGGGAGCGAGGAAGTCCACGCGCTGGATGGCGTGACACTGGACATCGCGGAGGGCGATCTGATCGCGATCTGCGGGCCGTCGGGCTCCGGCAAGACGACGCTGCTCAACATCGCCGGATGCATGGATCATGCGTCGAAGGGCGTGGTACGCATCCGGGGCGAGGAGGTGGAGCGGGGCGGCGAGCGACGCCTGGCCGAAATCCGCCAATCCCTGATCGGGTTCGTCTTCCAGCAGTTCTTCCTGATCCCCACCCTGACAGTGGAGGAGAACGTGGAACTGCCGCTGTTGTTCTCGCACCGGAAAACGGATCGTGCGCGGACGGCAGACTTGCTGGAGAGCGTGGGGCTGTCGCACCGGCGGCGGCATCGGCCCGGCCAGCTTTCCGGCGGCGAAATGCAGCGCGTGGCCGTGGCTCGCAGTCTGATCAACGAGCCGAAGGTCATTCTCGCCGACGAGCCAACCGGCAACCTCGACTCACGGAACTCGGCGGCGGTCGTCGAGCTGTTCGAATCCCTGAACCGCAAGGGGATCGCGATTGTCCTGGTGACGCACAACTCGGCCCTGGCCGCGCGGTGCCGAAAGGTGGTGCATCTTGAAGACGGCAAAGTGGTTGGCTAGCGCGCTGCTGGTCTGCGCGGCGGCGTCTTCCGCGCCGGCGTCGCTGTTTGTCGCGCTGGAAGGGGATGCGCGGGGCGTTTACTCCGACAGCGGCGGCACGGACGCGGAGGTCAACTCGGTCGGCGGGTCGGCGCGCAAGGTGTTCGCCGACCGGCACGGCGACCGCGTGATCCTTTATACCCAGGCGGAATGGGCGGAGGACTTCTCGGAGACCTTGCTGCACCAGGCGTACGCGGAGTGGAAGGGGCCCATGGGCCGCTGGAATGTCGCTGCGGGCCGTGTCCCGCTTCCCTGGGGACTCCGGACAGCGTGGAGCCCTGACCGCATGCCCTACGGTTCGCCCTACGACTGGACGCGGACACTGGAGGCCGATAACGGCGCGCTCGTGCGGGGTACACTGGGCATCTGGGATTACGGGCTGGCCCTCACCCAGGGCTACGGGATGGAGGACATCGAGGAATTCCCCGGTCCCGGCAACCTGACCGGCCGACTCGGCCTGACACCGGATGTGGAGGGCAACTTCACGCTGGGGGCGTCGTTCGCCGCAGGAACGGCCTACACCTCCGAACACGGCCACGGGACGGGCGACGCCATGGCGGAGGAACGCACGGCTCTGGCGCTGGACTGCACCTGGAACGCCGGACGCGGCACCTACCGGCTCGAGGGCGGCGCGCGGAGGACCGAGGAGCAGTGGCACGGGACGCTGTTTGGATCCGCCGACTATGCCCTGCTCCCTAAGCTGACCCTGCAGGCGGCCGGGCAGGTGTACGAACACGGTCCGTCACACTGGTACCGCCGCGCCTACGGCGGCGTCTCCATTCCACTGCCATGGTTCACACTCCGGGGAGGATACGAATATGAGAACACCGAAATCGAAGATCACCGCGTGGTGGTGCAGTTGTATCGTCTTTTCAGCTTTGTGCGGTAGCCAGTTCGCGCTGGCTCAGGAAGTCTATGTCTGCGTCTGGCGCAATCCCGAGCGGACCATGACCCGCCTTTTCCCCGAGGCGAAGGACTACCGGACAGTCACCGTTCCCATCCCGCCTGACACCCTGGTGCGTATCGAGAAGCGCGCCGGTGCCGCCCTGCTTCCCGGCCAGCGCGAGCAGTACCAGTATTTCGAGATGCTCGACGGCGACGGCAAGGTCATCGGTCATACGCAGGCCATGACCCAAAAGGGCGAGTTCGGAGCCATCGAGTTTGTTTTCGGCACGGACCTTCAGCACCGGGTCAACGGGCTCTATATCCAGCGACAGCGCGAGCGGGACAAGGGCTTTCGTGAAGAGACCTTCCTGGCGAAGTTCCACG
>CAZWPN010000225.1:0-4902 GCA_964635275.1 uncultured Victivallales bacterium
GGGCCGTCCGGCTGCGGCGCAACCGGCGATCCCACTCCCTGGCTGCGGAGTGCTTCCTGCACCTTGCGGACTACCCCGAGAAAGGTTGATAGGCGCTTGTTCTCCGTCTCCTTCTCGAGGGCGCTGAAATGTAGCAGGTCGCAGATGTTGACCCACTCGTCGGCGATTTCCAAATCCATGTTCGGGTTGGGAATGTAGTACCCCCGGCGAAGCCGGACAAATATCCGCCGGCTCGGAGGACTGTCCTTCATCACCTCGTTACCCGCCAAGGAGGCGGTAATGGACTGACGGTTGCGACGGCGCAGGGGAATCACCGTCTCCGGAAATGGCTCCAGGGCGTGAACAAAGTCACCCGTCTCGAAGGCAGGCATGTCCTGCAGGATCTTCGTTCGCAGAAGGGTCTCGAACAGCGCCATCATGGAGTGGAGCAGAAAGAACTCCATGCGATGCGCGTCAATCTTGATCAGGCGCTCGCCGATGCGGACCTTCAACGAAGAGGGCGTCAACAAGGGATACAAGGCGCCCATGGCATCGCGCGCATACGATGAGTTCCGATAGGATTCCCTCAACGCAATCTGCAGCGGAATCCGCCCCCAGTTGTCCCTCGCTTCGATGTCGGCACCTTCCCGGACCAGCCTTTCAGCCAGAGACACCATCCCCATTCCCACCGAAATCGCCAACGGCGTCTGGTTCATCTGATTCCGAAAGTCAACGCCATGGAGCGCGATCTTCCGGGTCAGCTCGTGTAGTCCCCGGTCCAGATAGTCCCGCCGGTATTTCTGCAACACCCCGGCCCTGGCGCCTCCCGGATCGAGGGCCGCATTGAACTTCAGCGCCGCAAGTTCCTTGAAGATCGGCGTAACGGAATACGTCACGGCATACTCGAAGAGTTGCAGCTTGGCCTGCCGGTTGTACACGTCGGGGTTCAACGCGTCCTTCTGGAGTGACTCCAGCCCCACCGGCGTAAGCACCTGCCACGGGACCGGTTGCGTTTGCAGGATAGTCCGGCGAATGGCATCCGCCTGCTCCTTCTTTCCCTGCAACTCCAGCTTTCGCGCCTCTTCCTTCCACTCCTCATCCGAAGACGTCTGCGCCTTTACCGCTGTCGCCGCCCCTGAAGGCCGAAGGCCCAGCAGGCTGAAAAGCCGGTGCGATGTGGTCCGCTCAATCACATGCAGGTTACGGACCGCCCGCGTGATGGCCACGTAGAGAGCATTAATGAAGAATTTGAACGCTTCCGGCGACTTGTCGGTCTTGTCCTTCGCACGGCCATAGGTGAAGTCGCCATCGAGATCGGCCGCGGAGACGCCCTCAATCATCTCGTCGAACACGCGCGGATGGCCGGACACAAACTCCAGGAGAATAATGCTTTCGTACTCCAGCCCCTTTGCCTCCTGAATCGAGAAGACCAGCGGCGTTCTAAAACTGCGACGGGCATCTTCCTTGTCTTCCTCCCGCATGACCAGAATGGCAAACCGCGCAGACCGGAACGTCCTGGCATCGAGGTCACGCCGCGTCGCGGGTGTATCGGCAAGAAACTCGACTGACCCCGCGTTGTCGGAAACCGGCTTTACCAGGTAGTGGCTCTCCTTGTCTATCGAACCGAACCGGGCTTTCTTGATCATCAGCAGGCGGTTGGCCAGTTCCGTCACCTGCGGCGAGTTGCGATAGTTGGTGTGCAGTATCCGGATTATCTCGCGGTTGCCCTTCAGCCGCTGCTCGTAGAAGTAGCTCTTGACGCTCGCCCAGGAGAAGAAGTTCGGATGCACGATCTGGTTGGAATCGCCGCAGAGAACGAACTGCTCAGGCGACCGCAGCGACTTGAGGATCAGGCTGAGTTGAACAGCCGTGAGATCCTGCACTTCATCGGCCACCACGAAGTCGTACCGGGGCTCGCACTTCGCGTGGTGCTCGAAACACACCAGATTGAGATCGTGCCATTCGGGACACCGGACGAAGTCCAGATAGCGCCGAAACATATCATAGACCGCCGGACGATCCTCCCCGATGAAGATGGACCGTCGAACACCGAGCGCCAGGTATTCCTCCCGTGTGAGATGTGCCTTCGTCACTGCGGAACCTGTCAGCACGCCATTGAACTCCTCGAACAGCGGGTGCGGATCTTTCACCGGCGACGAGGCTCGCAGTGGCTGAAACCATGCCGCAAAATCACGGAACGCCAGCGGTTTGCCTTTCGGGACCTCGATGGACTGAACGAACTCCCGAAATGACAAGAAATCGATCTCCTGACGGTCGTTCTCGTAGTGATTCGAGTAGTAGAGGTTGCGCGCGTTCTCGACCAGGAAGGGCGAATGCGTGACATAGAGGACCTCTCCGGGCAACTGGCGGAGCTTTTCCAGTGTGAGGACCGTCTTGCCGCTGCCGGCGGAGCCGATCAGGATCAACGGCGGCGAGTGGAAAAGTGCCGCCTCCTGCAGATCGTCGAACGAAAGAATCTTGTCCAGCACGTGAACGCGCGGCACAGCAGGGTTCACATAGTTCAGCGCCATCACATCGTGCGTTTCGACCGCGGCAAGATGTTCCACCGCCATCAATCTGCTATCATCCACTTTCGCGCCACGCAGAAATCGCGAAGTCTCGTATCTGTGATTGCGGATAACCTCAAGGAGGATGAGATAGGTCTCGCCACGGTAGGAACCGAACCGGAACAGAAGGCGATCGGCGTCGCTCAGTTTTGCCCGGTAGTAAGGCCCGCCAACCAGTTTCTTGACCTCCGCCAACCGGAAATCGCCGGCTTCCAGCGCCGTGACAGTGCGCTCGAACGCCGGCTTGAGGCCGGAAACATCCAGATCGCTGTAACGAAGTATCTTCATGCCTCCACAGGCGAGAGTAGTACTGGTTTTCCCGCCTTGGGTCAATACACGCATCGGAGTTCATAGCCACGGCAGACAGCGTCCCTGAGCCTGTACCGAAGGGTCCACTGCCGTGCTCCGCAGAACAAGATGCCGCCCACAGGGCGGCTACTACAAAAGAGGCGGCTTCCTCCCTGTAGTAGCCGGCGTGTCGCCGGCGTCTTCTCCGACTCGGTGACACTGTGAAGCCCGGCCCGAATCGTGCTCGTGTCCTCGTCGTCGTCCTCGATTCTCTCTTTCCGAGGACGAGTACCGCTCCGCTGAGGACGAGGACGATGAAAAGAAACGAGTCGCATTTCGATAACCGAGAACCTATCACCGACAACCGATTCTTCCCCTCCCCATCGGCGGTCCGATCCTCCCCATCGGCGTAAACTCCGCTCTCTTGTTGAAGAGTTCTACGCTGATGAACGATCCATATGTCAAAGAGATTCGGATTTTTAACAGAAGGCCGCGAAGGCAGACAAGGCCTGGTCGCTGGCGCGGCCCAGTCAATTCCCCACCGCAGAGAACAGATCCGCCGGGTCTCTGCTCGCCATGCGCAGCCCTCGCGAAGAAGGGCCTTCCCTCCAGAGGCGGGCAAACGCTTCCTTGGCGGCCCTGCCCTGAGCAAGGTCGAAGGGCCTGCCCTGAGCGAAGCCGAAGGGCTTCGTGTTCAACCTTTCTTTTTGCGAACGGACCCGGCAGAGTACATGCGCGGCCTTCTACAGCCGGATGAACGACGCCCCGCCGACCCGGTGACGCCCGGGCCGCGACACCGGAACTGTCACCAGTTCCGCTCCATCTCCGCGGAGCGGAATTCGTGAGAATTCCGTCGGGAAGTAGCGCCATCTTGCATATGTTAGATTTGGCGTCCGCGCCGATCCACGACAACTGAACACCGCAAACCGGAACTGTCACGTACACGCCGATCCCCCCGGTTCCGAGTCCCCTTCCGTGTTCTTCCGTGTGTTCTGGAAGTCTACCGCCGGGCGGTCGGCGAATATAGGGCGCCAAAAGAGATGCTGACCGACAATCGAAGCGGCCGTGGAACGGATCGCCTGCTGGGTGCGGTTTCCCCGCACTAGCAGCGTGTCGTCCAGCGCGGTTAGGGCAACCCGATCGGCAAGTCCGACACGCTGCTAGACAGAGACAGACCCGCAGGGGCTCCTAAAAGGCGAGAGACGGATTGACTCCAGCGGAATGTGTAGTAGTATAGCTATGTGAATCCACATGGAGGTGTTTGTATGAGGACAGTTCAAATGACACTTGACGAGCATCTTGTCCGGAGTGTGGACAAGGTTGTGAAGGACATGCACACGACGCGCTCGGCTTTCGCGCGTGAAGCGCTCCGGCATGCGATCGCGCGGATCAAGATCCAGGGGCTCGAGGAGAAGCACCGCCAGGGCTATCTTCGCAAGCCGCCTGCCGCCGAAGAGTTCGGCGTGTGGGAGAAAGAACAGAAGTGGGGTGATGAATGAAGCGAGGCGACGTTCGCTGGTACAAGTTCGAGCAGCCTGACAAGAACCGCCCCGTTGTCATCCTCACTCGAGACGCCATCATGCCGCACCTTAACGAGGTGACCGTGGCACCAGTGACCTCAACCGTTCGGGATATCCCCAGCGAAGTGCTGCTGGACGGGAAGGATGGAATGCCGAGGGAATGCGCGATTAACTGCGACCATCTCCAGACCATTGCCAAGGGAAAGATAGGATCCCTCATCACGACGCTTTCTCACTCCAGGATGCGTGAAGTGAGAAACGCCATAGCCTTTGCAATAGCCCTTAATGAGTAACTGATAAGGACAGTCCGTGGAGTCTGTTCCTCAAGTCTCCACCGCTTTCACGTCCACCTTGGTCCCCTCCACACGGATACGCTGCCGCTAATGCGTGCTTGCGGAAGAAAGATCGGTCGCTACGCCAAGCGATGGCGGTGCTCAAGACAAAGTGCGAGAAAGGATAAGGCCTGCCAACATTGTGGAATGTGGAGACGACCCCTATACGACCGGGATCATGTTGAAGTTGTTCTGAATCACCTCTTTTGCTCCATC
>CAZWPN010000226.1:0-4902 GCA_964635275.1 uncultured Victivallales bacterium
CGTGGAGCGGGAGTTTCCGCAATGTCGCTTGATCCGGCAAGCGAACGCCGGCCCGGCTGCGGCGCGTAACAGGGGCGTTGCCGAGGCCAGAGGAGAGTGGATCGCGTTTCTGGACAGCGACGATTTATGGTTTCCTGGTCGCCTGGAGATGCAGACGCGATGGCTCCTGAAGGATTCCGACGCGGGTTTGGTGTGCGGAGATGTCAAAGCGTTCCGCGATTCATCGGAGTGCAACTCTGCTGAGCCGCTTCCGTTGGACGCGCCAAGTCGTCGCATTTCGCTGGGCCGCCTGGCCGTCGAGAACCCCGTTGCAACCTCGACCGTTCTTCTGCGAAAGATGGTGTTTGTGGCTGCCGGCGGATTTGACGAGCGGTTTCGCGGCCCTGAGGACTATGACCTGTGGATTCGCGTGGCTGCACGATGTCCGATCATCCATTTCGACTTACCGTTGGCGTGGTATCGGCAATGCGCGGGCAGTCTTAGTCTGGACGAACGCCGCTTTCTGCCCCAGGTAATGGGTGTCCTTGACAAAGCATTCGGGCCTGACGGTGCCCTGGCCCAGTTCAATCACCTCCAAAAGTCCGCTGTTGTTGTCCAACTTCAACACGCCTCATGGATGGCGTTTTCGCGCGGTGCGCGGGCATCGGCGATCCGGTACCTGTTGATGGCCATGGTTAAGAATGCGGCCGCCCGGGTTAAGATTGAAAGACCGTGGGCTGCACTGATCTGGCGATACGCCTTCGGACGAAGTCCGTGAACGTCCACAAAAGAGGACCAATGAGGCTCTTCATCACCGTAGACGTGGAGTGCTACACGGGGAATTATGACCGTGAAGTATACGGCGGTGGTTGGGGTTTGCCGTTTATCCTCGGACAATGCCGCACATGGGGCGCGAAGGCAACGTTCTTCGTAGAGGCTTTGGGTGCCACGCGATGGGGGCCGGCAGGTGTCGAGCGGATCTGTCGCGATGTCCGTGCGGCGGGACAGGAGGTGCAGTTGCATCTGCACCCGGTTGTCGCGAAGATAGACGGGTTTGCGGATAGGGACGATGTCATGTGCAAGCACGATGGTGCGACGCAGGAGCGCCTGATCAGGGTGGGAACCGAAGTGTTGCGACAGGTTGGCGTATCGGTCAGTGCTTTCCGGGCCGGGGACCTCGCCGCCAACGAAGATACATTGGCCGCGATGAAGCGTGTGGGCATTCGGGTGGGCTCGAACCGTGACCTTGACACAAAGTCCTCCATTCGGTCGCGGATCAATGATGTCTTTCCTGTGCGGAATGATGCGTGCTGTCTTGACGGGGTACTCGATATTCCAGTGAGCGCGTTTGTGAGCCCAGTCCCTTTTCTGGATGGCAGGTATCGGCACCTTGAGATCAGCGCGCTTAGTCTGCGAGAAATGACCACAGGCCTGCAGAAGATGGCGCAGGCGGGCTACGCTACGGCGGTAGTCCTGACTCATCCGGGGGAGTTCTTTGCGCTGGACGCGGCGCGGCGCGACACCGATCCAAAAGAATGTTAGGCGGCTGGAAAGGTTGCTCCAGTGGGTCGCGGCGCAAGACGGGTGTGTTCCAGGATTCATCAATGATCGCATGGACAGTGCGGCGCCGGATCGGTCGCCTCCGGAGATTCGGCTGGGTTTGGGATGCTCGGTGTTGCGCGTCGGCGAACAGCTTGTCGATCGTGTGCTTGCGTTCAGTCGGCGGGAGTGCCGCAGGAGTGTTCCATGCGCGTGAGCGTCGTTGCGGCCGATGGCATATCTCCTGACGTGGCCGAGTTCTGGAGCCGTCTGCGCGCCAACGACGCTCCTTGGATGGGTGTTGTGGGCACGCTGGAATGGTTTCGTATGATGGGGGCGACTCCGGGGAATCGGCCGATGATGGCGGTAGTGCGTGGGGAAGATGGGCGGGTCCATGCGGCACTCCCGTTACTCTTTCAAGCAGGTTCGCTTCTTTGTCGTTGCCGCCGGCCAGTGGCGTTGGCCCGGGTGTGTGGCGGTGATGTGATCGAGGATGGTCAGTCGGCGGAGTCGCTGTCGGCGTTGTGGAACGGGATACTCGAAAGGGAACCGCAGGTGCAGGCGATTATTCTTGACCATGTTGCCGAATCCCGGATGACTAAGGTTTTGGCCAGTTGCATGAGATCCCGCTTTTTCGCCCACTATCTCTCAGACGTTATGCCACACTATCGGTTGATACTGCCACCTACCATCGAGGCATTCAGAGGGCTGCGGTCCGCCGAGAGTTTTAAAAAGATCGAGGGTCGTGAACGTGCGATGGCGCGGGAGTATGGTGCGACACGCGTTGTGGAGATTCGTACACCTGCCGACTGGCAACCGCATGAGGATGCTGTATTGGCGATGATGAACCAGACCTGGCAATCGCGCCGCCTGGGGCAGACATTCCATTGGGCAGGACTGGTACCAGTTGCCGCACACGGTTGGTTGCGGTCTTTCTTGCTTTGCGCCGGGGATCGTCCTGTCGCTTTTGTGGAGGGCTATCAGGGCGCCGGTGTTTTCACATACGAACGCATTGGTTTTGACGCGATATTCGGGAAGTATTCTCCGAGTACAATCCTTTTGTATCGGGTTATCGAGGCGCTATACAGGCGTGACTTGCCGGCGTGCATGGACTTTGGCGAAGGCGAGGCCGCCTACAAGAGGCAACTGGCCAATCATGTAACACAGAGTCGATCGGTCGTGTTGATCCGTCGAGAATGGCGCTGGTACCTTCTTGCGCTGTTCGTTCGCTTGCGGCGGGGTGCGAAGTCCGTGGGCCGGGCCGCAGTCGACGGATTGGGGTGGAAGGGCATGATCTTGAAGCGACTCAAGGGCCGGGGCGGCGCCTAATGGATATTATGAGGCGCGTTTTGGCCAGGGTGACGAGGGCGTTTGACGAGGGTGTGACGATCGCTCGTGCCCAGGGTGTTGCGGCCGTGTGGAGGTGGTTGTGCCGGAGCTTATGGCATCGGAGTAGTACACGGCTCTACGCCGGAGGACCCGGCCAAGGAGAGTGCTTGCCTCCGGACGGAATCCTGATCAGACGATTCACCGACGCAAACCGTGATCAGGCGATGAGTGACATTGGTGCAGCCGGTGCGGGCGAAGACGTTCGGTTCTTGTCCCAAGGCGCGGTTTGTTATCTGGCGTATGATCGCAAAGTGCCGGTTGCAGTCGGTTGGAGCTTCTCCTCGAGCCGTTTGCTGAAGAGGGCCAGACTGGACGATGGCCTGTACTTGTGCGGGTTCCACGTGGTTAAGGCCGCCCGTGGACGGGGACTCTATCCCCTGCTGCTCCGAACCATGGTCGCAGAGGCTGGGGGGCGAATTTGCTATGCCGATGTTGATCCGAGGAATAATGCGTCCATACGGGGATTGGAAAAGGCCGAATTCAGAGAATTGGGTACTCTTCATGTATGTTCGCTGGCGGGGATCATTCTCCGTTGTAAACTCGTACCCGCGATGGAGTGATGTGGCATTGCCGTTATCGAGCGGGGGGCCATATGGCAGATGCCTCTGACAGACCAACCCCACGGATGCTCCATGTGGTCATCTCGCTGGCCCCGGGTGGGTTGGAACGGTTGGTTGTGGATTGGACCAATGCCAGGAATGCCCGATGGCCTGGCAGCACGGAAGTGTGCTGCCTGGATGAGGCGGGGGAGTTGGCCGGGGAAGTTGGACGCGGAAGACGCGAAGAGGGGAAGGCTCTCACAGAGGCACAGAGGACACAGAGGGATACGGGATGCGGGGGAAGAGAGAACCACTACGAAATACGCGGAACACGCGAAGGGAGAGGGGCTCTCACAGAGGCGCAGAGGACACAGAGTATTGGGATGGCGGGAGAGGTGGCGGTCTCTGCCGGGTCCGGAGAGCACGGCGCAGAGTGCATTGGCCACACGGGAGAAGAGGGCGCGGGGCAGGAAGGGGATCGCAAATTCTCCTGTAGTAGCCGGCGTGTCGCCGGCATTGTCCATGTGCTCCAAGCCCGGCGAAGACGTTTTCCAGCGGATCTCGCGGCCGTGGCGCGGTTGCGGCATCTGCTTCGGAGGGGCAAGTTCCTTGTGGTGCACTCGCACAATGCGGCGGCGCAACTCTATGCAGGACTGGCCTGTGCGGGAACCGGTATCCGGCATGTGCACACTGAGCACGGAAGCCGTCCTCCGGCGGCGACGGCAGTGGCGCGGCTTCGGGATCGGCTGGCCTTGCGTCTGACGGATAATCTCGTCGCTGTGTCCGGCGCGGCGGCCGAGGGAATCAGGTCCGTCTCGGGTGTTCGACAGGTTGATGTCATACTCAATGGAGTGGCCCCGCACAGGCCCTCATCCGAGGCGGAGCGGTGCCGATTGCGCGCGGAACTCGGGATTTCGGCTGAGGCACGGGTTGTCGGGACTGTGGGCCGTCTGGCGCACATCAAGGGACATGACCGTCTGATTGCAGTCTTCGCTGCATTGACGCGCACACCTGGGGCTGGCGACCTGCGGCTGTTGATTGTCGGCGATGGCCCGGAGCGTGACGTCCTGAAGCGACAGGCAGCGGCGTCTGGGGTGGACGACAGCATCATGTTTGCCGGGTTTCGGCGGGATACCGCACCGCTATACGAATTAATGAGCTGGTTTGTGCTGCCTTCACGCAGCGAAGGATTGTCGGTGGCATTGTTGGAGGCGATGGCTGCGGGGGTCCCGGTGATGGCGACGGACGTGGGGGCAAACCGCGAAGTGCTGGAAGACGGGAAGGTCGGCATGATCCTGCCGGAGGATGAGGGGGAATGGCCAGTGTTGTTTTCCGGGGCCCTGACTCCGGAGGGCGAAGCCCAGGCGAAGGTGCGTGCAAGGCTGGCGGCTGACCGGGTAGAGAAGGAGTACTCCATGAGTGCCACGCTTGAGAGATACGAGGCGGTGTATGGGGG
>CAZWPN010000227.1:0-4848 GCA_964635275.1 uncultured Victivallales bacterium
GTCTGGAAGATGGTGAAGAACAGGCTGCCATTCTTTGGCACCTTGCCCTTCTTGCGGATGTCCGCCGGGGCGATCCGGACGAGGGCATCCTCCGGGAAGGCGGAAAAAGCGTTGTAGCCCTGATTGGCCAGAATATTGCGGTCGGCCAGAAAGAGGATGCGCGGACGGCGGGTGGGGTCGCGGGAGAGATTCCAGCGGGCCTGGAACAGTTTCCACGCGACCTGGAAGGCGATGAAGGTCTTGCCTGTGCCGGTGGCCAGCGTCAGCAGAATGCGGGGTTTCTTCGCGGCAATGGCCTCCATCACCCGCTCGATGGCGATGTCCTGGTAGTAGCGGGATGGGTGCGAGCCGCCCTTGTCCTCGTAGGGCACGGCGGCAAAGCGGTCGCGCCAGGCGTTCGCCTTGGCAAACGTCATGGCCCAGAGTTCATCCGGTGTGGGGTAGGCCGCGATTTCGCCTTCCGTGAGATGGGAGGAATGGGACTCAGGGGACATATCCACCTGGTAGATGCCTTGACCGTTGGTGGCATAGGCAAAGCGGACGGCCAGTCTGCCGGCGTAATTCTTGGACTGCCCCACCCCCTCGGTCAGTTCCTCGTCCCGGGCCTTTGCCTCGATCACCGCCAGTTTGGTGTTACGGTATTCCAGGACGATATCCGCCTTGAGCGGCTGACCGCGCCGGCCGAGTCCTTCGATGCGGCCGGGCGTGATGGGATACTCGCGCCGGATGCGCGTGCCGTCGACCACGCCCCAGCCCGCCGCTTTCAATGCGGGCAGGATATGCTCGTCTATGGTTTCGGCTTCGTTCATGACTTCGGGCGTTTGGGTTTGTTCAGTTTCGGTACTGGTTTCGCCAATTGCTTCACGGCCTTCTCGAAATCGGCGTCAACCGGGCGTGGCTGGGCGTCAATGAGCTTGCGGTAGCGGTCATACTCCTGTTCCGCCTTCGACTTGGCCGCCTCGGCGGAAATCCTTCCTGCGTGATCCAGCAGTTCGTGCTCGGACAACTTCAGGAACTCATCCAGCTTCGCGACCCAATCCCGCATCGTCATCGCCTTGCGTTGCAGCGCTCGCAACTCGGCGAACTCGATGTAGGCGTTCACGATCCGGTTTAGCGTGCCGAGTTCCTCCGGGGCGAGAAAGTTCTTGGCGACGGACACATCCTCCTTGCGGATAATGCCGCCGGGCCGTGTCGTCTTCAGGCCCATGAACGGCAAGGCGGCATCCGCCCGCGCATGAATCACTTCCGCAGCCGTCTGACCGTGAGCCGCCCAGTGCATCTTGTTCTGGACCGTGGCGAAAAACTGCTGCGACAGCTCCGTGTTCGGCATGTAGTCCACACTCGTCGCGTAAATATCGAGGATCTTCTGGTAGAAGCGCCTCTCGGAGGATCGGATGTCGCGGATGCGCTCCAATTGCTCATCGAAGTAATCCTTTTGCCCGTTGCCCGGCGGATTCTTGAGCCGCTCGTCATCCATCGTGAACCCTTTGACGAGATACTCGCTCAAACGCGCCGTCGCCCATTGGCGGAATTGCGTACCGCGATGGCTGCGCACGCGGTAGCCCACGGCAATGACCACGTCCAGATTGTAGTGCTGTGTCTCATAGCTCTTGCCGTCACCGGCAGTTATCCGGAATTTCCGGATAACTGATTCCTCATCCAGTTCACCCTCCACGAAGATGTTCTGAATGTGTTCGTTGATGGTGCGGACATCCTTTTGGAACAGCTCCGCCATCAACTTTTGCGTCAGCCACAATGTTTCGTTCTCAAACCGACACTGGATGCGCGTGCGGCCATCCTGCGTCTGGTAGAGGATGATGCTGGATTGCGGCGACGGATTGTCGGACATGGTCAAAGTTCTCCGGTAAAGGCCTGGTGCAGCAACGACTTCTTCAACGCCTCCAGCGCGGCGAGTTTCCGCTGGTAGATGGCGCCGAGGCGTTGGGTTTCTTCTGACAGGGCGTCGAGTGTCGTGACCAGGTGCTCCTGTTCAGTGAGAGATCTCGGAAAGGAGATCTCAATGGTCTTGAGGAGGCTTGCCTTGATGCCTTGCACTGTCGCTCCCGTCCCTTTCGTGCGAATACGCTGTTGGACGGGTTGAGAAAGCAGAAGGTATTTCAGGAACGTGCTGTCGAGCGTCGCTGCGTTGGGCTGCATGATGATGATGCGCTGTGCAAACGCGACTTGTTCATCCGTTGTGAGTTGCGCCACATTGGCTAGCGGTGCCTCCGTGGTGAACAACACGTCCCCTTTCTGTGGAATGCCACGTGTCATCCAGCCTTTGTAGTTGGCGGCCGCGATAAACTCTCTTGGTGTATCCTGGATGTAGCCCATCTTGACGTTCTTGGCGGTGATTAGTCGGATGCCGCTCGGAGTCTTTACCGGGGTTCTACCTCGATAATCGATGAACCGGATTTCCGTGCCGATGGTAGAATCCACCCACCCCTCCCCCCTCTGGGTGAAGACGGAGTTGATGTGGCTGTCGAAGAGGGCGCGGGCGTTTTGGAGGTTCTTTTCGGCGTTGGCTTTGGCGGTGGCGATGCGCGCGAAGGCTTCGTCGAGGAGGGTGACGATGCGGTGTTGTTCGGGGAGGGGGGGAACGGGTAAGTCAAACTCCAACACCTCGTTCATGTCGGCGCGTGGCATACGTGCGCCGGTACACGTGGCATTGATGCGGGCAACCGTTTCCTCCGAGAGAAACCAATAGACCAAGTACTCACGCGAAAGATCTGAGCGTGGCTTGAGCGGGAAAATCTCGGTCGAGCAATGCCCCTCGAAATCCGGCGCAAGCACCTTGTTCAGATACGGACGCAGTCTGCCGTATAGAACGTGTTCGCAGGAGAATTTGAAAGTCGAGCTCTTCACAGTCTGCGCCTCGGTCGAGCCGATGAATCGCGCTGTGTGGGACTCGATTTGTTCAAGCCCAACATAGGGGAGGTGGCCATGGATGCCTTGCGCTTTTTCGAAGGCGCACACTTCGCCGAGCCGTTTCGTCTCCCACCCCCTCTTCATGGCCGCTTTCTGATGCCCGCCAGGACTTTCGCGCTCTCGGGGGCGGGCAGCAGGGGACGAATGGGAGCGATGGGAGATCGTGGACGGCAAGGTCATGGGTGGCCTCCGGGGTTGGCGGGGGGCGTTTGATGGGAGTCTGGGGACTGAGACGACGGATGGGATTGGGCTTTCCAGCGAATCGGCGGTCCTCCACTCCCCTGTGTCCCCTGATTCCTATACCGGTAATCGAGCCGGGCGCGGGTCATGCGCTCGCGCAGACCGCCTTCTTTCAGGAAATCCTGTTCCAGTCTGCGGAGTTGCTGGTCGATGAGGTAGTTGGCCTGGTGAATCAGGCAGATGGCAATGTTGGCGATCACTTCCGGCGGGCGGGTCTCCACGATTTCGCGGTAAAGTTCGAAGGTCTGCGGGCTCTGGCGTCCCATCCGGCGTACATAGAGAGCCTCCCTGGAGTCTTTCTTCCATTCGCGGTGTTCGCGCACGCGCAGGTAATCGCGGTAGTCATCGAGCAGTTCCTCAAGACTGGCGCGCCCAACATTGGTCAACTTGATCTCCGTCTCCTTCGATGTCAGCGCCGCCTTGCTGCCTTCCAGGATGTTCTTCTTGCCGGAGCGCGCGGACTGGATCATCTGGTCCACGGTGCGGTCGCCTCGGGAAAGAAACTTATGCGCGAAGCGGAAGGTGATGTCATAGACCACTTCGGCCTTCTGGAAAGAGAGCAGCGTCTGGTAATCGCCCCGCGGCGGAATAATGGGATGGGCATCAGACGACGGCGGCTCGCCGCCGCTCTCATAGCTCCCATTCTTCCCATCTTCTCTCACAGCAATGCCCGCACCTTTCGCAGCACTTCCGCGCTCTCGGCGTCCAGCGCGGCGATTTCGGCCATGATGGCCGCCGGGGTGCGGTGGGTCACTTCCTCGCTGCCGTTCGGGTTCTTCACCGAAAGATCCCAGGTGGCCTGGTCGATGGTCTTGGCGTCTACGGTCCAACTCTTGGGGGAGTCGGCGAAGGTGCGCTGCAGTTTCACGAACTCGGCGAGATCGGCATCGTTCAGCGGGTTGGTCTTCCCGAGGTTGCGGCCGGGGTCGAGTTGGTAGTACCAGACCTTGCGGGTCTTGGTCCCCTTCTCGAAGAACAGCACCACGGTCTTTACGCCGGCGCCCTGGAACGTGCCGCCGGGGCAGTCCAGCACTGTATGCAGGTTGCAGCTTTCCAGCAGGAGTTTGCGCAGGCTTACGGAGGCGTTATCGGTGTTGGACAGGAAGGTGTTCTTGATGACCACACCGCCACGGCCACCGGCCTTGAGGCTCTTGATGAAGTGCTGGAGGAACAGGAAGGCGGTCTCGCCGGTGCGGATGGGAAAATTCTGCTGCACCTCGGGCCGTTCCTTGCCGCCGAAGGGCGGATTGGCCAGCACGACATCGTAGCGGTCCTTCTCCTGAATATCGGCGAGGTTCTCGGACAGGGTGTTGCTATGGACGATGTTCGGCGCCTCGATGCCATGCAGGATCATGTTCATGATGGCGATCACGTAGGCGAGCGACTTCTTTTCCTTGCCGTAGAAGGTGCGCGTCTGGAGAATTTCAAGGTCCCGCGTCGTCAGCCGTTTCCCATTCTTCCCATCAGTCCCCTGAATCCCATCCTTCAAGAACACGAAGGATTCGCACAGGAAGCCGGCCGAGCCGCAGGCGCCGTCGTAAATGCGGTCGCCGATCCTGGGCTGTACGACCTGGATGATGGTACGGATGAGTGGGCGCGGGGTGTAGTACTCGCCGCCGTTGCGTCCGGCGTTGCCCATGTTCTTGATCTTGGCTTCGTAGAGGTGCGAGAGCTCGTGCT
>CAZWPN010000228.1:0-4828 GCA_964635275.1 uncultured Victivallales bacterium
GTAGTGCAAACCATGACACGTCAATCACAAACGCCCCGCTACCTTGCCGCATCCCGTCGCTGTACTCTTGCATAAGTGAGGGGCACGGAGTGTGCGAACTGCGGCGGCACGGCGGGCTGAAAGCCTGACCCGGCATAGCCGGAGCAAAAATGCGAAAACAAATCACTCGTTATTTGTAGTCGTTACTGATAGATAAGGCACTATGAGAGTTCTTATTGTTGACGATTCGCAAGTGATACGTGAACGCTTGGTGATGCTGTTGAACGAGATCCCTGGCGTCGAGATCGTCGGGCAGGCGGAAACCGTGGCGCAGGCGATCGACGCCTTGCGCCAGTTCACGCCCGATGCGATGATCCTGGACCTGCGGCTTCCGGACGGCAACGGGCTCGACGTTCTCAGATTGATCCAGCGCGAGCGCCTCCCGACGGCTGTCATTGTCCTTACCAGTTACCCTTACCCCCAGTACGAGAAACGAGCCCGCGCCGCGGGCGCCTACGCGTTTCTCAACAAAGCCAGGGACTTCGCCACGATCCCAGAGCTATTGCGGGCGCTGATGGCAGGCGGGGCCCAGCGTCAGTGAACAGTGGACAGTGACCAGTAATCAGAGAGCATCCCATCGTAATCCGTAATCGTCGCCCGTAATCTTACACGAAACGAATGCGCTTGACTGGGCAATGCATGCTTCGTTATAACAGCACTAATATGAATTGCAGAACGCTGACGCGCAACAGATATGTTCTCTAAGTGGCATGAACCTGCCTTTACCATTGCCTGTTGACAGGGCGCTGAAGAAGCTCGGAGCGGATTTGTCTCTGGCGCGACGGAGGCGCAATTTGTCACAGGCCATGCTGGCTGAACGGCTCGGCACATCCGTCATGACGGTGCGCCGAATGGAGGCCGGGCATCCCGGTATTGCTTTGCAGCACCTGGCGCGCGTCCTGCATGTGTTCGGGGAGTTGGATAAACTGAACGATCTGCTGGACACTGCCCAAGACGCTGTGGGGCTTGTCCTGATGGACGAGCGGGTGCCGAAGCGCGTGCGCAAACCCAGGCAAGATAAAGGGGTCTTGTGACGGTCGCTATTGAGGGCAGAGGTAACGCGCAGAAGACGCAGCTTGCTGTTTCCATCGGCAAGGAGGGACTGCCTGTGGGGAATCTCGCCTATGTCAGGGATGGCGCCCGCGAGTACTCGGCCTTTGCCTACGGCGAGGACTGGTTGCGGCGCCCTGCCCGTTTCGCCGTTTCGCCCGACTTGCCCCTCGCGCCCGGTCACCAGGTGCACAAACCGACGTCCAAGGAGGAATCTAGCTTCTTCCTGGCGCTTGCCGATACGGAGCCCGATGCCTGGGGACGGCGAGTCATTGCCCGGGCGCACGCCAAGGAACGCAAGACGAATCCGGCGCTCAAGGCGTTGACGGAGTTGGACTACTTGTGCGCCGTGGACGATTTCAGCCGGGTCGGCGCGCTCCGGCTGCGCGACGAGCAGGGCGCTTTCCTGCGTACGGCGGGACAAGGCCGGCAGCCGGCCGCGCCGTTGCTGGAACTTGAACGCATCTTCGAGGCCAGCCGCGCCGTCGAGCGCAGTCAGGAGTCGGCGCAGGATTTGCGCTACCTTCTGGGAAAAGGCACATCGCTGGGCGGGATGCGTCCCAAGTGCACGGTCTTGGACGATGACGGAACGCTTGCTTTGGGTAAGTTTCCAAGCGTTAGAGACGAACGGAGCGTTACCCGGGGCGAGGTGCTCGCGCTGCGGCTCGCCCGCCGGGCCGGAATCGAGACTTCCAACGCGCGTATCGTGACGGTCAAGGGCGTGCCCGTGGCGGTGATCAGCCGGTTCGATCGCACCGCGGATCATGGGAGAATCGCCTACCTGTCCGCAGCCTCGCTCTTGCAGGCAAACCGAAATGAGGAACACGCCTACACCGAGGTGGTGGACGCCATGAAGAGGGCCTGTGCCGAGACGAAAGCGGACGCCCAGCAACTGTGGCGGCGACTGGTGTTCAACCACCTGATCACGAACGTGGATGACCATTTACAGAATCTGGGATTCCTTTACGCGGGGAACGGACTGTGGCGGTTGGCTCCCGCCTTCGACATCAATCCGTTCCCCGACAAGGACCGCGAGTCGAAGACCTGGCTCAGTGAAGATACCGGCCCGATCACGGCCGTCGAATCCTTGCTCGAAAAGGCCGGCCACTTCTACCTGTCAGAACCCGAGGCTCTTGCCGTTTTGGGGACTGTTCATGGCGCGATTGCCCGGTGGCGCTCTTTGGCGATGAGCGCCGAGGTGGGATTGGCGGCGATTGAAGTCGAAGACTTCGCGCCGGCATTCGAGCATTCCGAAATGGAAAGGGCTGGATCCCTGGTGCGTTGTGCGTGATCACTGGCAACTGGCAGCCCGCTTCAGAAGCAACCAAATGAAACACGACACACCGCGCGATCCCGCCGAGTTGCGCCGCCTTGCCGAAGAGCGGCTGAGCGGGAAGCAGGGAAGGCAGAAGTCAGAGGTCAGAGGTCAGAAGTCAGAGGTCAGAGGTCAGAGGTCGGCGGAAGACTCGGCGCACCTCGTCCAGGAGCTGCAGGTTCACCAGATCGAACTGGAGATACAGAATGAGGAACTGCAGCGGACGCGCGCCCAGGCGGAGGCGCTTCTGGCCCAATACACCGACCTGTACGATTTCGCGCCCGTGGGCTATTTGACCCTCAGCGAACAGGACCTGATCCTGAAAGCCAATCTCAACGGCGCGAAACTGCTCGGCGTGGCGCGGAGCGCCTTGCTCAAGCAGCCGCTCTCCCGGTTCATCCTCAAGGCGGACCACGACCTCTACCACGGGCAACGCCAGCTACTCTTCGAGCTGGGCGACCCGCGGACCTGCGAGTTGCGGCTGGTGGGAAAGGACGGTACAACCCGCTGTACGCATCTGGCGATGATCGTCGCGCGTGATCCCGGCGGCACGGCAGTGTGCCGCATGATCTTGAGCGATATCAGCAGACCCAAACAAGCGGAGGAAGCGCTGCAACGTGCGAACGATGAACTGGAGCGGCACGTGTTGGAGCGGACGGGAGAGTTGGGACGGGCCAATGAGGAACTGAAGACGGAGATCGCCGAACGCAAGCAGGCCGAAGAGCGGGCGCGCGCGGCCCAGGCCGAAACGCAAAGATTGTTGGCGCTATCCGACCAATCCCGCCGGACACTGCTCAGCGTCGCGGAAGACGAACACGTAGCGTCGGAGGCGCTGCGGGAGTCCGAAACGCGCTACCGGACGTTGTTTGAGGATGCCCGGGACGGGATGGCGCTGGTCGACGCCGAAACCGGCCTGCTGGTGGACTGCAACCTCGCTCTGTGCGTCATGGTGGAGCGAGACAAGGCGGAACTGGTGGGACGTCCGGAGGCCATTCTCCATCCCCCGGAGACAGAGTCCGGCAGGGTTTCACGGACTTTTCGACAACACCAGAGTGAGGATTCCGGGAAAGCACTGAAAGACCGCCTCATCTCGAAAAGCGGTACGTTGACACCGGTAGACATCCGGGCGGCGCACATCCGCATGCATGGCCGCGACTATCTCCTGGGGGTTTTTCGCGATACCACCGAACGTGAGCGGGCGGAGGATGCCTTGCGTCGGTCCGCTGTGGAACTGCATTCCCTGGCGGCGCATCTGAACGTCGTGCGCGAGGAAGAGCGCGCGGCCCTCGCCCGCGTCCTGCACGACGACTTCGGGCAGAACCTGACCGCGCTGCAGATCGATCTTGGATGGCTTGACGGTCACTTGCGTGGCAGCCAGCCCCTCGATATGGCCCGCGTGCAGGACCGGATTGCTGCCATGACGCCGCTTCTCGAACACCTGACCGAGAGAACCCAGACCGTATGTGCCGCGTTGCGTCCAGGAATGCTGGACGACCTGGGGCTGTCAGCGGCCATCGAGTGGCAGGCGGAAGAATGCCAGAAACGCACCGGGTTGACGTGTGTCGTCTCGACGTCCGCCATTGACGTCGAGGTGGAGCGCGACCACGCCTTGGCCCTGTTCCGGGTGTTTCAGGAGGCCCTGACCAACGTGGTCCGTCACGCAAAGGCAACGCGCGTGGATGTCGGACTGCATGAGGTCAACGGCGAACTGGAACTGGAGGTGCGGGACAATGGCCAGGGTTTTGTACTGGAGTCGTTCACAGGCGCAAAGGCTCTTGGTCTGCTCGGTATGCGCGAACGCGTCCTTGCCTTCGAGGGAATGGTGGATATCTTCAGCGAACCCGGCAGGGGCACCACAGTGCGGGTGCAGATGCCCGCGGCATGAACACCTCAGGAACTTAGCGACCAAGGCAAAGACGAAGTGAATCACTCACGGAGTGTAGCGTGCACTGTCCCCAGCGCAAATGCGAAGATCGGCTGAGACAGCCGACTCTACAAACCCATATACCTGCATTGCAGACAAGAGATTCCTGCATCGATAGACAGGATAATAGAAGTCCCGAACTATCCTCATGAACATCCAGACTCCAGCGTCAAACGTCGACCGTCCAGTCTCGCACGTCGCCCGCATCCTGGTGGTGGATGACGAGAAGAGTATCCGGTGCAGCGTCCAGGAGTTCCTGCGGGACGCGGGATACGAAGTCGATGTGGCGGAGGATGCACTGCGCGCACGGCAGTTGCTGGAGAATACCCTCCTGGACGTGGTTGTAACGGATATTGTCCTTCCCGGTTTAGACGGAGTGGAACTGTTAAAGGCTATCCGTGCCGCCGCCCCGCCGGACGTGCAGGTGATCATGATAACCGGCGAGCCCACCGTGGAAACCGCGGCGGAAGCCGTGCGGGCGGGCGCTTCAGACTACCTGC
>CAZWPN010000229.1:0-4799 GCA_964635275.1 uncultured Victivallales bacterium
AAACGAGGACAACGATGGCAATTACCACCTACGCCCGCCACCAACTTGGCGACACCGTGGCGCTCTACCTGCTTAACGACGGAAACCAACGCATGGGGCTTGTGCTCTTCCCCGCCGCCAAGCAGCATGAGCTGGTCACCCGGCGCGAAACCCTAAGTGCCGAGCCGGAAATTCGGGTGATGCCGGATTCAGGCTGGCGCCCCGGCGCCTGGGGTGTGGACAGCCTCGTGCAGATCAAGTTGGTAGGCGATGTTTACTCGGGCGGGTTCAGCGGCGGTCGTACCATGCGGAACAGCGGTTCCCTGGATTCCCTGCGTTTCAAAACGCAACGGGTGGAACAAAATGGGACGGACACGGTGGTTATCAGCGAGTTTGAAGGGCGCGACGGGCTTGTGGTCGAGCATCGCTTGCGCCATACCATCGGTCAGCAGGCTTTCTCCATTACCACCTCAGCCAGCAACCGCGGTGCCACAACTAAAACCCTGGAGTACCTGTCGTCCGCCTCGCTCATGGGGATCACACCTTTTGCCAGTGATGATGCAGCCGGCCGACTGCGCGTCCACCGACTGCGCACCTCGTGGTCGAACGAGGGCAGACTCGAAACGCGCAGTGTGGAGGCGCTCGATCTGGAGCGCTCCTGGATTGGCCACGGTGTACGCGCCGAACGGTTCGGGCAGGTGGGCTCCATGCCGGTAAAAAGTTGGCATCCGTTTGCCGCCGTGGAAGATACCGAGGCCGGCGTGACCTGGGCGCTGCAGGTCTGCTGGGGCGGCTCCTGGCAAATCGAACTATACCGACAGGACGACACCCTGGCGCTCAGCGGCGGGCAGGCAGACCGGGAGTTCGGGCACTGGATGAAGCAACTGGAACCCGGCGCCACCTTCCAGGGGCCGGAGTGCCGTGTGACAGCGGTGGCAGGTGGCCTGGACGAAGCGTGTGACCGGCTTACCGCGATGATGGTGCCGGCCCTTGTCGCAAGTCCGGCTGTCGAAGCCGAATTGCCAATTGTCTTCAATGAATACTGCACCACCTGGGGCGATCCGGCGCATGACAAGCTCCTGACGATTGCCGATCGGCTTAGAGGCACCCCCGTGCGTTACCTCGTCATAGACGCCGGCTGGTACAAGGAAGAGGGAGTCAACTGGGGTTGCGGACACGGAGACTGGAAACCCAGCAGGATTCTCTTTCCGGAAGGCTTGAAAGCCACGGCCGACGCCATTCGCGCACGCGGCTTGATTCCTGGCCTTTGGTTTGAGATGGAAACGGTAGGGTGGGACAGCAAAGCGAGACAGGACCCCGGACTGTTGCTGCACCGCGACGGCGTTCCTATGTGCGTAGGCGGCCGCTTCTTCCTCGATCTTCGGAAGCCTGAAGTCCAGGACCGGCTCGCCCGTCTGGTCATAGGACAGTTGCGCGACTATGGATTTGGCTACATGAAGGTGGACTATAACGACACTATCGGGCTGGGTTGCGACGGTGCCGAATCGCAAGGGGAAGGGTTGCGCCAGGTCATCGAGGGTGCCTACCGGTTCTGGCGACGTATCCGCGCCGAGTTGCCGGAGCTGGTTCTCGAAATGTGCGCCTCCGGCGGGCACCGGCTTGAGCCATCGCTGCTGGCGTTGGCCGACATGGGTTCATTCTCGGATGCGCACGAAACCCGGGAGATTCCGCTCATTGCCGCCAATCTGCAAAGGGTGATGCCGCCGCGCCAGAGCCAGATCTGGGCCGTGCTGCATCCGCAGGACGACATGCGCCGCCTGCGCTACTCGCTGACCGCCACATTCCTCGGGCGCATGTGTCTGTCGGGCGACATCGTGGGACTTTCGGCGCCGCAGTGGGCGCTGGTCCAGGAGGCCATGCAACTCTACCGTTCGGCTGCGCCGATCATCGCCGCCGGAACCAGCCGCCGATGCGGCACCCACGACGGCAGCGCCGTCGCCGGGCTTCGCCATCCCAGTGGTTGGCAAGGTGTGCTGCGAATTGCCGACAACGGACGGCATGCCCTTGCAGTCGTGCATAGCTTCGGGCCCGCTCTCCCGGCCCAGGCATCACTGGCGTTGCCCGGTTCCGGGTGGAAGATTACCGGGCTTCTGGCTGAAGCCGCTGCCACGCCGCAAGTTGATGGCAATGTGCTGACAATACCAGTCCCCGGCCCGTGGACCGGGACGGTGGTACTGCTCGCGAAGTAAGTCCGAACGCCTGGCGGCATGGTCATTTCCCAAGTACGAGCTGCCAGTCGTCAATGTATCCTGTCGCGAATCCGGCCTCGCAATACGCGAAGTAGTAGTTCCATTTGCGCTGAAACGCGGCGTCGAAACCCATCCGGTTCAGGTCCTCGGCGCTGGCGTTAAAGCCCTGGCGCCACGCGCGAAGCGTGGCTGGATAGTGCCTGCCGATGCTGTCGGCCCGTTCAACACGCAGCCCCGCAGCCTTTCCCATCGCCGTGGCAAGGATCGCACGCGAAGGCAGGACCCCGCCGGGGAAGATGTGCTTCTGGATCCAGTCAGGACTGCGCCGATAGGCCTCGTAGCGTTCATCAGGAATCGTGATGACCTGCAATACCAACCTGCCTCCAGGCTTGAGCACTTCGGCGCACTTGCGGAAGAAGAGTTCAAAGTACTCGTGCCCAACTGCCTCCAGCATCTCGATGGAGACGATTCGGTCGTATTGTCCCTCCAGATGCCGGTAGTCCATCAGTCGCAGCTCTATCCGGTCTGTGAGTCCCGCAGCCTTCACGCGCTCCTGCGCGAGTTGGAGTTGGGCCTGCGAGATCGTGATGCCCGTAACCCGGCAACCGGTACGGCGCACCGCCTCGATGGCGAACCCGCCCCAGCCGCAGCCGATCTCCAGCACGTGGTGCTCCGGCCGGATTCCGGCCAGTTCCACGACCCGATGGATCTTGGCGACCTGCGCCTCAACCAGCGTCTGGTCCGGGCGCTCGAATACAGCGCAGGAGTAAAGCATGGTTTCATGGTCCAACCACAGGCGGTAGAAGTCGTTGCCCAAATCGTAGTGCGCGCGGATGTTGCGGCGGCTCCCCCGTGGCGTATTGCGCCGGTGAGCATGCAGGATGCGGTTGGCGAGGCGGCCGACCACGCCCGGGTTCAGCGTCGCGGCGTCTAGCGCCGCCATGTTCTTAACCAGCAGCGTAATCAACGCCGTCAGATCTTCCACCGTCCACTCGCCGGCCACGAACGATTCGCCAAACCCAATATCGCCATCCAGTACGAGGCGCTGGAAGAAACGGTAATTCCAGACCCTTAACGTGGAAGCCGGTGCTGCCGCGTCTCCGAACGTCCACACCGTGCTGTCGGGGAGCAGAACGATGAGCCGCCCGCTTTTCAGTCCGGAGAGCAGCCGCCGCACCTCACGCATGCACCAGCGTTGGAAGATGGTGGGCGGCGACACGGCGATGGTCATGGGATGCGAGGGGTTGGGCTTTCGGTGGATGGGCAGTTTGCGGCGGTAGTGAAGCAGGCAGGCCTGCCAGGCTATCCGCGGCAGGTTGGACACGATGCGGAACGGATGCCGGAAGACGTTGATGCGTAACGATCGAGAATCGAGCGGCAACGCGTCGCCCCACAGCGCCGCCGTGAGGACTTTGCCGCCGTCGCGCACGAGGTCGATTGTCAGCCGCACGCTCGGCCCGAGATCCGACAAGCTGAACTCATAGTGGCCGCGCATGTCGTTGAAGGGCGAGACATGGAATTGCTTGGCGTGCCGGAACTTCATGGGCAAGCTGGCCGCATCGCCCTCCGGTTGGCGCAGGACATAGAGATGGCGCTCACCGAAGGTGTTGTTGACCTCCGCGACGATGCAGCGCACCGATCCGTCCGCCCGGTAGCAGTAGTGGAAACTAACGGGGTTGAAGACGTGGCCGAACATGCGCGGCATGGTCAGCAGTTCCACTCTTACGACGCCGTCGTCGCACTCCGCTTCACGCAAAAAACGCATCAGCCGATCCCGGATGGTCCCTTCTCCGCGCAGGTAATCCCGATCGTGCAGGGATACCAGCGCCCGACGGTTGTAGCCAAACCCGCGGACCTCGCGGTCGAGTCGCGGCAACTCGTCAAGGTCGAAGGCAAACGTGAAGACGGGGTAACGGAAACGGTGAGGCACCGGCGCGTACCGGGCGTGCATGGCGTTGGCGATGTACAGACGCGATTTCACAGATCTAACCCGAATCCTTGAACCAATTCGACCGCGGAGCGAATTGCATCCTCATGGAACCCGTATCCGAAGTAGCTTCCGCAATACCACGTTCGGCGCTTTCCATTGAGCGCGGGCAGTTCCCCCTGAGCCGCGAGCGCTTCCCGGGAATACGTCGGATGGTGGTAGACCGTGCGCATGACGACTCGGTCCGCCGCCAACGGGGCGCGACGGTTGAGGGAAACGAACAGCGGTGTACTCGTCTGCAGTCCCTGCAGGCGGTTCATCCAATACGACAATGCAGCCGGCCCAGCCGGGTCGCTGCCGCGCTCCCGTGTGTAGTTCCAGGACGACCAGATCCGCCGCAGCGGCGGCATCGCAGATACGTCCGTGTGCAGAACCGTTTCGTTTGGCTGATAAACCCAGGCGCCCAGCAGGCGGCGTTCGGCGTCGGATGGGTCCGCAAGCATACCCAACGCTTCATCGGCGTGGGCGGCAATAACCACCCCGTCGAACTCGCCGACCGCGCCCGCCGTCGTTGTCAGGGCGACGCGATCCTCGAAGCGGCGGATGGAGGCAATGGGTGCGCACAAGCGAACCTCGCCCGTGAAATCCGCGAGCATGCGCTTGACGTAACTGTGACTGCCGCC
>CAZWPN010000230.1:0-4753 GCA_964635275.1 uncultured Victivallales bacterium
CGGGTCACCGAGTCGGAGAAGACGCCGGCCAGACATGGCCGGCCAACAGAAGAGCCGCTGCCGACACGGAGTTCCTCCGGCTGTAGAAGGCCGGGCATGTACTCTGCCCGGCGGCAGAGCACGGCAGAGACTGCCGTGGCTACAAATAGGAGCGGAGCCCCTGTAGCCCCGGCAGTCTCTGCCGGGTCCGTTCGCAAAAAGAAAGGTTGAACACGAAGCCCTTCGGCTTCGCTCAGGGCAGGGCCGCCAAGGAAGCGAAGGCCCTGCTTCGCGAAGGCTGCGCAGGGCGAGCAGAGACCCGGCGGACCGGTTTCTCTGCAGCGTGGAATTGTCTGGGCCGCGCCAGCTGACCCGGCCTTGGCTTGCTTAGCTTCCTTCTGTTCAAAATCCGGCAGAGCGGCCCCGGGTCACCGGGCCGGCTCCAGATGCTTCCGTACTCCTCTTCTGGAGCCGCGGCGACCTCGCCACACTGACACGGAGGCCGCTGTGGACCGCGGTGGCTATCTACCGGGTCCGGAAGAAAGAGAGCGTTCCCAACCGTCCACCGTAATCGTCGCCCGTACACGTCCACCGGAGTGGCTGGGAAAGGTGAGGCGGCCGCGACACCCCGGACAAGAACCGTCCGGCCATGATCGAGATGGCGAGGATGTATCGAAGGTACTGAGCGGTAAATGCTGTCGGGAAGCGGATCGTTGTCTCGATCGTTGTCTACAATGATCGGGACGAGGATGGGAGATTTGAAAAGCATTGCTTCGATGTCTCCCGTGTTATATGTTTGTCATGCATACAACACGAGGTGCATACATGAGAACAATCGGATTCCTTGATCGAATCGAAGAGTCGCGGGGGCTGAAACGCTTTCTGGAGCGTGGTTCCGGCGGGTTGGCCGTCGTTTACGGACGGCGCCGTTGCGGGAAGTCTACGCTGCTACAACGGTTGCTGACCGGTCCGCACGTCTATTTCCAGGCGGATCAGCGTGAGCGCGTCCTTCAGGTGAAGGCATTGGCCGGGGCGATCGCCACACAGTTGCCGAATTTTGACCGGGCTTCTTACGGCGGCTGGGACGATCTGCTGGCATCGCTCTACGCCAGGGCGACGGAGAGCCTGTGTCTCTGTTTGGACGAGTTCCCCTACCTGGCGCAGGCCGATCCGTCGCTGCCGAGCGTCCTGCAGCGCTATGTGGACCGGCCGGATGGCCGGCTGGCATGGATCTTGTGCGGTTCATCGCAGCGTATGATGCAAGGCCTGACGCTCGATAGAAACGCTCCGTTATACGGACGGGCTAGGGAGATCGTGAAGCTGGCTCCACTTGCTCCCGGTTGGATCATGGAGGCGCTGGGGTGCGATGCTGAGGATGGGGTCCGTGCGTATGCGGTGTGGGGCGGGGTGCCACGATACTGGGAGTTGGCCGCGGAATATCAAGGCATGGACGAGGCGCTCCATGATTTGGTCTGGAATCGGCTTGGCGTGCTGCACGAAGAGCCGTCGCGCCTGCTGCTTGACGATTTACGCAGCGCAGTACAACCCTATTCCATCCTTTCATTGATCGGCACGGGCGCGAATCGTCCCTCCGAGATCGCGGCCAGAATGGGCAAACCCCTTTCCGGCCTTGCGCGGCCGCTGGCACAGTTGTGCGAATTGGGGTATGTGCGTCGTGAGGTGCCCTTCGGCGAACATCCTCGCAAGACGCGGCGCGCGCTCTACCGGTTGAACGATCCGTTCCTGATGTGGTTCTTCCGTTTTGCGCTGCCGTACGAATCGGCGCTTGCCCAGGGCGCCACAGCCGAAGCCGCGCAGGTCTGGCAGACGACGCGATCGCAACACTATGCAAGTTGCTGGGAGACGCTGTGCCGCCTTGCGGTGCCGCGTCTGTCCTGTGCCAATATGCGCTGGGGGGAAGCTTCTTCCTGGTGGTCGGACTCGCAGTTGCAAACGGAGGTGGACCTTGTGGCCAAGTCGCTTGACGGGAGCGCCATCCTGCTGGGCGAATGCAAGTGGGCCGAGAACGATCGAACCTTCGACGTGGACGCCATGGACCGGCGCCTACGGGAGCAAGCGGCGCGGATTCCCGCTGCCAGAGGCAGACGGATCGTGACAAGTTGCTGGCTTGGCGGCCATGCAAAAGCGAGCGGCCAGACGGTACCGTGCCTGACCGCCGATCACGTGATGGCGGTATTGAAATGAAGACGACCGGAGATTAAGACTGGAGATTAAGACACGTGAATGGCAACCTGATGAAGAAGTTGGTAACGATGAGCTTGGTGTTGGCCGCTCTGGTGAGTGGGGCATTGGCCGTGGATCGACCGGCCGAAGGGATGGCCGTGCTGGACCATCTGGAAGCCCTGCCGGTGTTTCATACGCCGGGTACGAAGACCATCCATTTCGGCAACTACGATGTGGTGGGCGGGAACGACAAGGCTGGTGAGACCGGTCGGAAGGATGATCCCTTACGGTATGCCGGCAACAATAACTTCTGGAGCTTTTGGACCCGATGCTACACCGACCGCAAGGAGATGGTCATCGTGGACGCGGCCGGACCGGGGTGCATCTACCGCCAGCAGTTCAATGTCTGGGGCGATCCGTGCAAGCTGGGGCCCGGGTTCATTTCGAATCCCGAGAACCGGATCCGCTTCTATTTCGACGACGAGACGACGCCGCGCATCGACCTGAAAATCAACGAGTATTTCGGCTGCGACGGGAAGTACACGGCCCCGGTCAATCCGCCGTTCGTGTTGATTGACAAGGGTGGCCCCAACCCGGAATGGGCCAACTCGTACTACCCGCTGCCGTTCGCCAGGCGGCTGCGCGTGGCGCTCGAATTGAAGCAGAAGGATCCGCTGGAAGCGAATTGGGGCAAGTGGTTCCAGTTCACCGGCATCAAGGTTGTCGGCGAGACACCGGTCGCCACGTGGACCGGTACCAACCAGGCGGAGAACAGCGTGCGCGGCAAGTTCAGCAATTGCGGGAGCAATCCCAAGGCAGTGAAGACGACGGCGGTGACGAACCGGGTTACCGTGGCGACGAATGCGACGGAAGTGCTCTTTGCCCACAACGGGGCCGGCTCCATCCAGTCGCTGCGGTTGACGGTGCAGCCGTACAACGAGACGGCTTGCCGGAACATGATCTTGCGCATCCAGTGGGACGGGGCGACGAACGCGGCGGTGGAGATGCCGCTGGGCGCGTTCTTTGGCGCCGCGGGTGAAGATCTCGGCCATTCGACGGGCCTCCAGCGTGCCGGCGAATCTGCGCTCACGCAATCGTTCGCCGGCAGCTACGCGCTCAACATCAAGACGTGGAACCGTCAGCTCAAGAATCTGCTGTTCGGGTTCGACGGCGCCGGCTCGTTCTACAGTTACTGGCCGATGCCCTTCTGGAAGTCGGCGCGGATTTCGATCGAGAACCTGAGCGGTGCCGAGACACGCGTGGTGGCCGTGGTGGAGCGTGCCGATGAAAAGGACCTTCCGTACGACAGCCGCAATTCGGGCCATTTCTGCGCACAGCAGCGTGTGGACGTATCGCCCGACGAAGCCTACTACTCGACCGCATTTGAGGAAAAGGGCCATGGCAAGGTGGTCGGGCTGACGTTCTTTTCGCAGGGGTTCGAGGCGGATGGCGACCTGTATGTTTTTGCGGATGGCAGCCTGCACCCCATCATTCATGGTTCGGGTTCCGAGGACGATCTGGCTAGCCAGGGCTGGGGTGGCCGGGCCGTGCAGCAACCGCTGACCGGCGCGTTGATCAACGGCTACCAGGGATCCTACCGGATATTCGCCGGCGACAGCATCTACTTCTATGACGGCGTGCGGATCCTGCTGGAGCACTCCAACGAGCCCTTCGGGCGCACCTCGCGCGGACAGCGCACGCTGGCGGTGGTCTGGTACTACCGGCATGCGTCGTATGAAGAAGGTCGGTTCAAACTGTGCGACGAGTTCGACGTGGGAAATGAGGCGTCGGAGAAGGCGCATGCCTACAAGATCGCCGGCCAGACGTGGTCCGGCGCTACCACGTCCCACTACGACCGGTTGGAGCAGCAGGTGGATCCGAAGGACTTGGTTGCCACAGGCCGGGCACACAGGGGGGAAAGCTCGTTCGTGATGAAGATTCAGCCGGACAATGCCGGCGTGCGGTTGCGCAAGCGCATCAGCCGGCTCCTGGGTGACGGGAACGTCCAGCTTCTGGACGTCTATGTGGACGGCGAGAAGCTGGAGTCGCCCTGGCTGATCTGCGAACTCCGCGCCCGGGAGCACATCGGCACGGAGACGCTGAAAGCGCTGTGGGGCAAGAACGACTTTACCCTGTGTGAGTTTGCCGATGTCGAGTATGAGATTCCGGCCAGGTATACGAAAGGGAAGAAGAAACTGGGCATCCGTCTGGTCTATCGCGAGCCGACGGGCACGGACCTGGCCGCGAGCAAAGAGTACCTCGGCGCGAATGAGTATCACTATTGGGCGTTCACGTATTGATGCCTGAACAAGGGATGGAGAGAGAACGGTTGAGAGAGAGAAGGACGTGAAAATGGCTTATGCAGGTGGAAGAACCGTGTTGGCCGGTGCGATGCTCCTGGCATCGTTAGGCGGCGTCCAGGCGCAGGAGACGGAGTTGAAGCCGCGCGTTATCCAGACCAAGTATCCGGCTGAGGATATCGTCGTTGCCACGGCCGTGGCGACCGAGGCGCCGTTCAACGCCAAGGGCGACGGCACGAACGACTGCACGGCCGCGATTCAGGCGGCGATTGACGCCGTGGCCAAGGCCG
>CAZWPN010000231.1:0-4205 GCA_964635275.1 uncultured Victivallales bacterium
GCATTACCCACAATCGGGCCAAAGGTAATCGATAGTATGGGCGTGCCACAACCCGACACGTGGAGCAAGGGCGGGAAGACCGCAACGGCCAACTGCCAGATGCTCTGCAAAGAAGACAGCCAGCGCCAACGACAAATCATGTAACTCTACTATCTGGGGGACCGCACCCAGCTTGAAATCGCCACGGCGCTGGGAATCTCCCAAGCCACGGTCTCAGAACCCTTCCGGCAACCGCACCACAAACGCCCTGATTTCGTCCCGCACGCGGCGGTAATGAGCGAGCGCTTCCTCATCGGTCTTTGCCCCCTTCGCCAGTGTCGGCGGATCGTCGAACCCCACGTGTACCACCTTGGCCTTGCCGCTCAACCACATCGGGCAACTCTCGTGCGCATGCCCGCACACGGTCACGACATAGTCGAAGTCCACAGCGTCCAGTTCGTCCACCTTCTTGGACCGCTGACCGCTGATGTCCACGCCCGCTTCGGCCATGACCTTCACCGCCAGCGGATTGAGCCCGTGGGTCTCAATCCCGGCGGAATACGCCTCGATCACATCTCCCTTGAGCGCGCGCGCCCAGCCTTCCGCCATCTGGCTCCGGCAGGAATTGCCCGTACACAGGAACAGCATTTTGAGTCTGTTCGCCATCGGAATCACTCCTCAGCCATCTTCAGCGTCACATCCTTCGGTAACGCCACACCCGCCGCGACCTGCATCGCCTTGAACGCGCCCACCGGCACGGCGCACGCGGCGCAACAACCCTTGAGGTTTTCGCGCGCGGTCGTCAGGACCATTCCATCCGCCCCGGCGCCAATCTCCGCATAGCCATCCACTGGTCCCTTGGCCATCAACGCCTCGCCGAACTTCCGCGCCTTCTCGCATCCGCTGGCGATCTTGAACGTCACGTTCTGCGTATCGTCGCTGTCCGCATGAATCCGCGTCTGGAACCCGCAAATTCCGGCATCCACCACAACCAATGTTGTCATCGTAAACTCCCCTTTCCACCATCCAAAGGACCTTTCATGCGGGAACCCCGCTGCCGCTGGATTTCCGGCAGGATACGTTCCAGGACGAATGCCAAGGCCTCTTGCGCGTCACGGTCCACTTGAATGACGTTCAACCGCACCAGATCCTCATCCGTCAGAACAAGGGTCATCATGCTTTCTTCTTCCCCGGTTTGCGCGCCGCAACATCCAGGCTGGTCACGTAATCCCCGAGTTTCTTTCCCTTCGGCAACCGCTTCATGATGCCCCGGTAGAGGGGATCGTTGCAGTCGACCATGTTGTCCACATAGGCGGGCTTCGGCGTCAACTTGATTTCGACCAATCCGGCGGCTCTCGCCATGGCGCGGGTTTCGTCCACCAGCACCGCACCGGCCACGCACCCCACCAGGGCCTCGATGGACTCCATGACTTTCCTGGGCAACGCCTTGAGCAGCGCCAGGTCAGACACCGCCACCCGGCCGCCGGGCTTGAGTACCCGCGCGATCTCGCGCCAGACTTGCGCCTTGTCGGGTGAAAGGTTGATTACGCAGTTCGAAATGACCACGTCCACGCTGGCGTCCGCCACGGGCAAATGCTCGATCTCGCCCAGCCGGAACTCGACGTTATCCAGCTTCGTCTCTTTACGGAAATCCTCTGCGTTCTTCCACGCCTTGCTCAACATTTCCGGCGTCATGTCCACGCCGATGGCGCGGCCCTTCCGCCCGACCTTCTGCGCCACGAGGAACACATCGAACCCGCCGCCGCTACCCAGGTCCAACACGACCTCGCCCGGCTTGAGCGCCGCAATGGCGCCCGGATTACCGCACGAAAGTCCCATATTCGCGCCCTCGGGCAACGTCGCCAGTTCCGCGTCGGAATACCCGACCGCCTTGGCGACACCCACGGCGTCACCGCTCCCGCAACAACTCTTGGCCGGCCCGCAACACGACCCGCCACTCTTGGCAATCGCCGCATACCCCTTGCGCACATTCTCGCGTACCGTTTGTTTCTTATCCGTCTTATCGCAACAGCCCATGTTCATTCTCCTCTTCTCTATCCCGCCCTACGCCCGCTCATTCCCAAACCAGTGCTGTGTTCGCAGGCAGATCCTTACCAGCCACAACATCACCGGCACCTCGATCAAGACCCCAACCACCGTCGCCAGCGCCGCGCCGGATGAAAGCCCGAACAGCATCGTCGCCGTAGCAATCGCCACCTCGAAGTGGTTTGAGGCCCCGATCATCGCCGCCGGCGCCGCGTCCCGATAGGGCAACTTGAGCAGTCTGGCCCACCCGTACCCCAGCCAGAAGATCAGCATGGTCTGGAGGAATAGCGGGATGGCAATCCACAGGATGGTCAACGGGTTGTTCAGGATGGTTTCGCCCTTGAAACTGAACAGCAACACCAGCGTGGTTAATAGGGCAAGGATGGTGATAGGCGTGAGCACATGCAGGAACTTGTCCGTGAACCATTGCTCGCCCTTGGCTTGGATGATCCACTTGCGGGACAGGTAGCCGGCCACCAGCGGCAGCGCCACATAGATGACAATTGAGAGCAGCAACGCCTGCCAGGGGACCGGGAGTTTGCCCACACCCAGCAGAAATCCGCCGAGCACACCATAGAGAACGAGCATGGACAGCGAATTGATGGCCACCATGATCAGGGTCAATCCGTCGTTGCCTTTTGCCAGATATCCCCACACCAGTACCATGGCCGTGCAGGGCGCGATTCCAAGCAGAATGCACCCGGCAAAGTAACTGCGCCACAGTGGAACCTGCAACATTTTGACTCCCTCGTGCATGACCACCGTTCCCGCCCCATGCGTCGCGCCGAGGGCGAGATCGAGCCCGAACGGCATCTTCACCAGATCTGTCGCCTCCGCGCCGATGAACCCGCGGAACAGGACTCCCAGAAAGAGCAGGGCGATGCCGTACATCGTGAAGGGCTTGATCGCCCAGTTCACGAACAAGGTCAGCCAGACCGGCTTGCCGCTTCTGCCGGCCTTGACGACCGAGGCGAAGTCGATTTTTACCATGATGGGGTACATCATGAAGAAAAGGCAAATCGCAATAGGGATGGACACCACCGGGGCGTCATTCACGAAGATGGACAGGCCATCCAGCGTTTTGGCCAGTCCCGGGGCCAGCTTCCCCAGCACAATTCCGCCCACAATGCAAAGCGCCACCCACACGGTAAGATAACGCTCAAACACATTGGTCAGTTTCCGATCGCCGTCAGAACTCATCTTATTACTCACTCCCCTCTATTCATATCACGTTAGTTTCTCTTCGTCGCAACAGCATGCCTGTTTCTCGCCGCAGCAACCGCTCTTGCGCCCCAACGCCGAATTCAGAATCCCAACCGCACAACCCACGCCGTTCTGCACCCATAAGGCGTCGACCGGACAATTGCGGGCGCAGGCCCCGCATTCCATGCATGCATCGCGATCCGTGATTCGACTCCTGCCCTCGTCGAGGGCAAAAACACCGTGCGGACAGACCTCCAGGCAAAGCCCGCAACCAATGCACTTCTCGGCATCGAGCCGCAGCGTGACCACATTTCGCAGGTAGATCATCTTCATTCGATCTTCTTAACTCCAGCGCGTTAACACCCATAAAAAAAGCCCAACAGCGGCAGCCGCGATCTGCAGCGGTATCGCCCACCGGATCTCCCGCCGCACCCCGGAAGCCGAGGTGTAGGGCGTGCAGCCGGTAAACATCAGCCCAAGAAAAGAACAAGACGCCATGCTCAGCAGAGCAACCCCAACCCCTTCGGCTAGGCCATACCGCCCGAACAGCCAAAGCGCTGCTCCCGTCATCACGCCCATGCCCGCTCCCTTCAGCGCAAAGGAACGTCCCGGCAACCAGGGTAGCAGCGCCGGTGTCAGCGCAATGCCGGCCAGAAAATTAACCCAGACGGCCAAGGCGATCTCCGGCCATTGCGCCATGGCCAGATGATAGCCATGCCGTCCCAGGCCAGCGGCCAGAAAGAGAGCCAGCATGATGAGAAGACACGGAGTCAGGCGCTGAACAACCTCCACCGGCACAACAGCAAGACGGTCGCGCAACGCAAAATGGACTTGTCGCATGGCTGGCGTGGCGCGCATGCCGTTGCGCAGGTAGGCCGGCAGGTCACTGGCGCGCACCGGACCGTAGACCACGCGAAGGCCGGTACGACGTCGAACTTCATGAGCCGCGACCCCCGGCCCACCGAGTTGCGGCAAAA
>CAZWPN010000231.1:4215-4749 GCA_964635275.1 uncultured Victivallales bacterium
CCGTTGGTGTCCAGAACCAACAGCCATGCGTCGAGTCCATCTATGGCTTCACGCAGTACATCGAAGGAGAGCTTGTAATTGGCGGACGCCAGAAGCGGCGATTCCCCAGTCGGGTTCCCGACCGCATAGAGACCGGGGGTGACCTTGTATCGGTCCCGTCCGATACCCCAGCGCATGGCAATCGCTCCCAGGCGGTCGTGCCACGTCAAGCGCGTAGCCACACGCGGCACGCGTCCGGCGGGAGTCTTGATGTCGCCAACCACCCAAGGGCGGATCCCTGCCGCAGCGACTGCTTGTTTATTGTCTTTCCGGTCTCGCACGCTCGGTTCTCCTACTCGCGTTCCCGCTGTCGGCGGCAAAGGCTTCCCGGATCACAGGCGACAACCGCCCTCAGTCTCTTCGCGTCCTGTTCGATCATCTCATCATTTTTCAACGACTCACCCACCCACTTCAAGACGGGTCGGACAAAGCCCCCCTCCGCTCCCTCAGGCAGGCGGTAATAACCCCACCGTCCCTGCTTCCGCGAGTCCACGA
>CAZWPN010000232.1:0-4744 GCA_964635275.1 uncultured Victivallales bacterium
TCAGTCTCGTACCAAGTGCCATCATTTCCGCCACGTATTCGCCGGGCTCGTGGCAGATCACCCTGATCGGTGCGTCGGTCTACGGATCGCTGGTTATGGGACTGATGTTGGGTTTTGTCTATCCGGAGAAACCCGGCGATATTGCCCGCGTTCTTATGGCCTACTGCGTGATGGCCGGCATAGTGATGCTGGGCGCGCCGCTCGAGGTGTCTGGGATCATGGGCGAGAATCCGATTGTCGGAACATCCGCGCTTCAGCATGTGTGGGTCACGTATCGAATGGGGACCCCGGTGTATATGCGGGCCGGTTTCTTCCGGAGTCCCGACGTGATGGGGTGGCACGGAGCGATGGTCACCATGATTGGTGTCGTGCTCGCCATGCATCTTAAGATCGCTGGTCGTGTTCAGGCGTTGGCTTGCACCGCATTGGGGGGCATGGGCGTCATGCTCTGCGGCCGCCGCAAGGCGATTGCCATACTTCCCGTCTTTGCCGCACTGCTGGCGATCGAGTATTTCAGGAGAGCGCGGACTCGCCGGCAACTGATTCCGCTGGCAGTTATCCTTATCATTTCGGTGGGTGCAGCTATTTTCTTTTATCGGACTGTGGGCAGAGACGCGCCCTTGGAACAATTCTATGCCAGTGTGGTTCCGGAGGCGGTTCCCCGGCTCTACGCTTTCGGAGTGGGGACCGTCCTCGAAACCTATCGACAGTCCGGTTTCTTCGGGCTTGGTTTGGGCATGGCGACCCAAGGGACTCAGCACATTGCAGTTGATCGTCCGCATGCCTGGCAGGAGGGTGGAATGGATAAGGCCATGGCGGAACTGGGGGTTCCAGGGTTCGCCGCGCTTCTGTTTCTGGCGGCCGTGTACGCTTTCAGCGCGGTTCGCGCAACCCGACAAAGTGCCGGAACGCAGGAATACCCACTCTATGCAGGTTTGTCTGCGATGCTGGCAGCCAGTGTCGTGGGCGGCATAGTGTCAGCCCAGGTTCTGGGCGACCCTTTTGTCGCGGCGTTTATTTCCTTCCTCGCGGGTCTGGTGCTTTCCGGGCAACGGCTGAGGGCCGTGTCACAACCTGCAACGCCATGAGAGTTACCCTTTTCAGTAGTGACAGCGGCCGGTTCGGCAGCATGGCGCGGTACGTAGGTTTGGTTCAGGAGGCGGTTCTGGAGTGTTCCGGGGTTGAGGCGAATCTGGCTCAACTCGACGAGGCGGCTGGCAAGTCGCGCCTGCCGCTTTCGGCATGGTTCAAACACCTGGCGGTATGGCGAGCCGTGTCCACAATGCGTGCAGATGCGGCTGATATCTGCCACGTGCTGGACGGGAGTTATGCTCACATCGTTCCCGTGATCAGGAAACGATGGCCGCAGAGCAGGGTTGTGGCCACGGTCCATGACCTTATTCCCATGTTGCAGGCGGCTGGTGATCTCGGCCCTTCTCCATCCTGGCTGGCCTGTACGGTCTTGCGGCGAGTAAGGACAGGTTTGGGACAGACCGACAGGATACTGGCCGTCAGCCACTGCACTGCCAAAGATGTTCGCTCTAGCCTTGGCAGGCATAGAGAGATTGATGTTGTTCCTTCGGCGCTTTCTTCTGCGTTCTCGGCTGCGCATCGTGAAAGCGCTTCAAGCCACAAGCGATCTCAACTCATCGGGCGGTACATCCTGCACATCGGCAACAGCGCCTTCTACAAGAACCGAAGCACGGTTCTGAGAGTGTTTGCCGCCGTCCGTGCCGCACACCACGAGTTGACATTGAAAATCATAGGCGAGCCGCTGACGGCCTCAGAGCGCCGCTTGGTGTCCGAGCTTAGTCTGACAGGCGTCATTGACGTCACAGGCGGCCTGGTGGATGCAGATGTTGCCACTGCTTGCCGGCACGCGGAAGTCATGCTTTTCCCCAGCCTCTATGAAGGGTTTGGATGGCCGCCATTGGAGGCCATGGCCTGCGGGTGTCCCGTTGTCTGCTCCAACGCGGCGTCACTGCCCGAAGTGGTGGGTGACGCGGCGCTGACTGCGGCTCCCGATGATGAGGCGATGCTGACCCGGCACTGCCTGGACGTGCTGGTGAAACCAACCATAAGAGCGGATCTTGTGAACCGGGGCTTGCAGCGGGCTGGACTGTTTACAGTTAAGCGTATGGCGGAAGGACTGATGCGCTTTTACAGACATGCTCTTGAGACGCCGCGGAACATGACAGGTGTCTCGTGAAGGTTGTCGTCAATGCGCTCTCGACAACAAACCTCAGCGGCCGGCATGTGCTGCTCGGATACTTGGGCGAGCTGGCAGGCTCCACCAAAGGAAACTGTTCTTTCGACGTGCTACACCATGCGGGCAATGCGGGCATTCGGAGGGACTTTGGGCCTGACGTGTCGTGGCAACAGTGTCCGCCATGGACGCAACACTGGGCGTCCCGCGTACTCTGGGAACGCACGAGGCTTCCAAGGTATCTGCGGCGGTCCGGGGCTGATCTCCTGATCATGGCATCCGGCACGGTGTTAGAGGGTTGTCCGGTCCCGCAGTGGACGCTGGCCATGAATCCGTGGTGCCTTGTGCCGGGTGTGCCGCGAGGTGCAGCGGAGCGGTTCAAGGCCGCGCTGCAACGACGGGCCTATCGGCGGGCGGTTTTGAAGGCAGACATGATCGGCTTTCTATCGGGATATCTTCGCGATGCCTATCGCCGCAATGCGGGAAGCGTGGAGAGGCGTGGCGTCGTGGCCTACGCCGGCCTGTCGCCGGATCTCGCGAATGCCTTGGGCCGGGCGCCGATTCCGTGTACCCAGCGGTCAAGCGAGATATTGACCGTTTCCAGCATGGCACCGCACAAGGGAATCGAGACCGTGGTCAAGGCCATGTCCCGCCTTCGCGCGAACGGCGTCGCCCCGGTTGTCCTGCGTCTGGTTGGAGCGTGGCCGAATCCCGGCTACGAGAGGCGGATTCGCCGTCTGGTGGCGTCGCGAGGACTGACCGACAGCGTCATGTTCGAAGGGCATGTGTCGAGGGAGGAATTGCTGGAACGATACGCGCGGGCCAGGGTATTCTGCCTGATGAGCCGGTGCGAGTCCTTCGGGATTCCCGCGGTCGAAGCGCAGGCATTCGGCACGCCGGTTGTGAGCTCCAACGGGTGCGCCATCCCTGAGGTGTGCGGCGAAGGCGGCATCTACCCGGAGGCCGGTGACGTTGAGGGCACGGCGCAAGCGTTGCGGACGCTTCTGGCGGACGGGGCGGCTTGGGGTCGCTTGTCCGATGCGTCCCGCAGGAACGCGGGACGCTTTGCGCCGGCAACCGTGAGCCGTCCCCTTGTGGAGATGATGAATGAGTATATCACCCGTTCGCATTGAAGTCAGTCCGGTGGCGTGTCCCAGCCCACATGGTTGGGCCAACAAGGCCGGCCGTGTGCTCTGGGGCATCGTCTGGGTGTTGTTGTTTCGGCCCAGTCCCCGATGGTGTAACGGTTGGCGGCGGTTGCTGCTTCGTCTTTTCGGATCGTCCGTCGGCAAAGGAGCCAAAATCATGCCGTCGGTCCGCATCTGGGCGCCGTGGAACCTGAGCATGGGCGTCTATGCGTGCTTGGGCGAGCACGTAGACTGCTACTGTGTGGCGCCGGTGACCATCGGAGCGCACGCCACCATCTCGCAGTACACCTTTCTCTGCGGTGCCACGCATGACGAAAGGGATTCCCATATGCGGTTGGTCGCGCGGCCGATCGTCGTGGAGAGCCAGAGCTGGGTCTGTGCGGACGTTTTCGTGGCCCCGGGTGTTGTTATCGGCGAGGGGTGTGTGGTCGGCGCCCGCTCGAGTGTCTTCAGCAGCCTGCCGCCGTGGAAGGTTTGCTACGGGACACCTGCCATAGTGATCAGGAACCGCGTACTGAATTCCGCGGCGGGGTAGGGACAGGAGCGTCCGCGATGCAGGAACCAAGATCCATTCCGGTCACCGTGCTGGTAGCCACGAAGAACGAGGAAGTCAATCTGGGCCGGTGCCTAACCTCGTTGTCGCCTGCGGAACGTGTCGTCGTTCTGGATTCCGAGAGCGTGGACCGAACAGCGACCGTCGCCCGGAGTGCCGGGGCGGAGGTGGTCCAGTTCAGCTACGGTGGCGGATACCCGAAGAAGCGGCAGTGGGCTTTCGAAACGGTGCCGATATTAACACCATGGATACTGCTGGTGGATGCCGACGAAGTTGTTCCGGAAAAGCTGTGGGAGGAGATCCGGTCGGCAATCGCAAGTGAACGAGCGCCGGCCGCCTTCCTAGTGACAAAGGGATTTCATTTTATGGGCAGGAAGTTCCGCTTCGGCGGCTTTTCGCACTCGGCTGTCATTCTGATGCGGCGGGGCGCCGGGCGGTTTGAACGGTTGGTTGACGTTCCTGCATGTGGCCTGGATATGGAAGTACATGAGCGGCTGATCGTGGACGGTGCCATCGGCGCCTTGAGGACACCGCTGATTCACGAGGACTTCAAGGGGCTGCATGCCTACATGGACCGGCACAACCGCTACTCGACCTGGGAGGCAGCGCTGCGTCACCGTTTCTTGACGACGGGCTTCTACGGGGAGCAAACGGTCAGTGCGCGGATTCTAGGTAATGTGCAGGAACGGCGGCGGTTTCTGAAGCAGGTGGCGCTCAGAGTCCCATGCGAGGCATGGCTCTGGTTTGCGTACCACTATCTCTTACGCCTGGGTTGCCTTGAAGGGCGAGCGGGGTGGATCGCCTCGCGCCTCCGGCAGGCCTACATCGAACAAGTGC
>CAZWPN010000233.1:0-4728 GCA_964635275.1 uncultured Victivallales bacterium
CAGGCGAAGACGGTAATGGTCTAGAATTGTTATTTACAGTCTGACCCCGTTAGTCCCACAGGCGGAAAGTGCTGGAGGTTTCTGTGCGCGACTTTGGCTCCGAGAACATCACCCGGAGCGCGTTTTCGATCACATTGCCGATGGTCGTGTGGGCCTCGATCGCCCGTTGCTTTGCTTCTCGCAACAGGTCATCACTCAGCGATATTGTCGTTCTCATGTCATCAAGATGTATCATGAGCCATCTTGATGTCAAGGGGCGTAGGGGACAAATAGCCGCCCTGTGGGCGGCATCTGCTTCTTGCATAGATCTGCGCCGGTGTCCCCGTCAGAACACGCTGCGGGCGGTAAGGATGATGTTGCGGCCGGGTTCGTTGATGCCTGACCCGTGGATGCGGTAGTCCTCGTCGAAGACGTTTTCTACCGAGAGTGTCAGATCCACGCCGTTGCATACCTGAACGCCGGCGCGGACCGTGCAGACGGCGTAGCCCGGGGTGCCGCCTGGTGGAATCCGCTGGGTGTCGCGTTCGTCGTCCGCCGACAGCTTGTCCGCCTTGTCAGCGAAGTCCCCAGCCACTTCGCTCCAGAAACGACCGCCAGGGTTCTGCCAGCGCACTCCCAGTTGAGCTGTGGGCGGCATCAGGCGACTGATGTAATCCCGCTCTTGTGCTGCTGAGGATGTTGGGTAGGCATCGACCTTGCCGTCCATCCATGCGGCGCTCAGCCAGGAGGACCATTGCTGCGACATCTGCCAGCGCGTCTGGAGTTCGACGCCTTGCACATAGCCGTCGCCTGAGTTCTTCTTGATGACTTCACTCAAGCCATCCACGGTGCGACCCGTCGGCGCGCGAACAATCATCTTGTCGATGGTGGTGTGATAGCCGCTTGCCTGGACGGAGATGGAATCCAGCCGTGACTTGATGCCGATTTCATAGGCGATGTACTGCTCGGGGTCCAGATTTGGCGACGGGGTCTCCAGTTCGCCGCTGCGCGCGATGTCCAGTCGCGTGAGGTCCGAAAGATTCGGCGCGCGGAACCCCTGCGAGACTCCCGCAAAGACGATGTGCCTGCGGTCAGGCGTGAGCGGGTGAAGCATGCGGAACGATCCTGCCACCGTACTCCAACTGTCGTTCACGGCCATTGTGCCGCCCGAGATCGGGTCCTTGACCTTGTCGGCGTCGGCGCTGGAATGGGTGTAGCGGCCGCCGACCGCCACATCCAGTCCGCCGTCGAAAAGGCGCAGCGTATCCTGGATGTAAGCGCCCAATGTGTCGTAGACGGCATCGTCCGCCACGGGCCCCTGAATCTCGGCTTTATCGAAACCACCGTCTGCCTTGTACTTGCGACTGTAGGAATCCACCGCATCGCGGTAGTACTCGGCGCCGTAGACCCATTCGCCGCCGGCGGTCCTGGACGACAGTTGCAGCGTACCGCCCCACGTTTCCACATCAAATCCCTGCCGGTCGCTCTTGTCATCCTTCCGCATGCGGTACAAATCCTCGGTCTGCATATGGCGCGATACCGTGGCGTCAAAGCTGTCTATCGGACCGTAATCGGCTTCGCTCCGATACCGGAGATAAGTGAGATCACGATGCTGATCGTATCGGTGGACCTTGTCGTCGCCCCTCGCGAGTCCCTCCCAGTCTACGCCGTAAATTGTGCGGTGCGTGCGCCAGGCGTCGTCCTGATCGACAGTCTGGTGACCGGCCGTCAGCCGTGCGCTCTGCGTGATGTAGTACACAGCTCGCAGATCGTAGGATAGTTCGTCGTAGCCTGTGTTCGGCTGCTCGCCGACGTTCTTTCCGCCCTGCACGTTGCCGAACTCTTTCGGGCTTATTCCGATCACCATACCTACTTTCTCATTCGGCCGCCCGGCGATCTGGATTCTGCCAGCATTGGAACGGTCGGCGGTGGCGCCGCGGTAGAAAAGGCTCCGTTCCCATGACGGGGCGCCGTTGTAGTCAGGAGGCTCGGGGGCGATGGCGTTCAAGGTTCCGCCAACGGCGTCGCTGCCGTACATCACCGAGGCCGGGCCCATGACGAGCTCGTAGGCGGCGCACCCCAGCGGATCCACGGTGTTCCAGTACTGGTTGGGGCCGTCACGGAATACGGAGTTGTTCAGCCGGATGCCGTCAACGAGGCAAAGCGTCCGGAATCCCGTGAACCCACGCAAGTATGGCGACCCCTGTCCATAGCCTGTCTTCTGCAACATGACTGAGGGCGTGCCCTTGAGCACTTCGGGCATTGTCCGGGTTCCGGAATCCAGTACGGCTCCGTCGGCGTCAACGCGGTGGACTGTGGCCGGTTCGGACTGAATATCCCGCGCCACGCGGGAAGCCGTTACGACAATCTCCGGCTGCGTCGTGGACACGACGACGGACGTTTCCGCCGTTGCGCCGTCGCACCATCCCGCAACGCCCACCATGTATGCTCCAATCCATGCAGCCGTTCGCATTCGACTCATACAATAACCTCACTTGTTGCGCTAATGAACGTTTGGCACTGGCAAAAGGTTCAAGACGGTCCTACTATCGCCGCTATTCGGATCTACCATGCGGCACACGAACCAGATAGATGATGCCAGTCCGACCGATGTCGAGCTGATGCTGAAGGTGAAGGATGGGGATGAAGACGGCTTTGTCATCCTGGTCCGCAGGCATCAGAACTACCTGCTGCAGTTCTTCCGTTCGATGGGGCTGACGGCTGATGCCGACGATGCGGTGCAGGAGACCTTCTTGCGTCTGTACCGGTATCGGCACCGGTATGAACCGAAGGCCGGTCTCCGGACGTTTATTCATCTGCTGGCACGCCAGGTTTGCCTGGACGCCTTTCGGAAACGTCAGCGGCGGGAGCGGCATCTGGATGCCTACCGCCAGGAGGCGGAGCGGACCGAAGCGCCTTCGCTGCCGCGGCCGGCGGGGGAATGGCCGGAAGAAGCCGAGAATCTGTTGCGCAAGCTGCCTGAGGCCATGCGCGCGGTGGTTGTGATGAACATATACCAGGGAATGCCGTACGACGAGATCGCTCAGGCTCTCGGCATTCCGGTGGGGACTGTCAAATCGCGGATGTTTCACGCGATGCTGAAAATGAGGGAGGCGCTCAATGTACGGAAAGACTCACGCTGAGCCCCCGGGCGGGCTGCCCGCATGCTCCCGAGCCTGTGAGGCGGCGGACTACGTTCGAGCGGAGATGCCGCCTGACGCCCGCCAGTCTTTCGATGCCCACCTTCGCGAATGCGCGGTTTGCCGGGGCCTCGTCGCGGACTTTTCGGCTGTTATTTCCACCCTTGGGAGTGGTGGTCCGCCGGCGGCGCTTGACGATTTCTTCGCGCCGCGGGTGCTGGAAGCGGTGCGCGCCGCGGAGGATCGGCGGCGCATGACAATTCGTGTTCTCCGGGTGGCTGCATGCCTGGCGATTGTGATCGGCGGTGGACTGAGCTCATGGCGTTGGGCGATCCGGTTGCGCGGGAATGTTGCCGGGATCACGTCGCGATCGCCTGCGCCCAGCCGTGACACGGCCGTTGGTCAGGCGATGGACTGGCTCGTGCGGAGTCAGGAAGCCTCGGGTGGGTGGGATGCCGCCAAGTGGCAGGGGCGGAAGGAGTACGAGGTTGGACTCACCGGCATGGCGCTCCTGGCGCTGGTCCGGCAGGCCGGCGAGGCGCCTGACCGCGATCGTTGCGACATCGCTATTCGTCGTGCAACCGAGAACCTTCTGGGACGGCAGGATTCCTCAGGCGCCATCGGACCGGCCGGGGATGGCCGCATGTACAACCACGGAATCGCCACCGTTGCGCTGTTGGAGGCGGCCCGGACGGATAGAGACTCCCGGCTGAGGCAAGGCTTGGTCCGGGCGGTTGACTTTGTCAAAAGCCAGCAGTTGGCCTCCGGAGGCTGGGGCTATGAACAACGGGAGGGCGAGCAAGCCAACACGTCTGTCTCGGTTTGGCAGCTTCAAGCGCTCCAACTCGCGGCGGCGAACAGCCTGCCTGATACAAGCGTGGCATACCGCCGTGGGCTTCGGTGGTTGGCCGGTGTAGTGGACGGACGGGGATCCTTTGGCTATCAGATGGAGGGGGATTCCCCTGACAGCAATGATACGCTGACTGCCATGGGTGCGTTCTGTCTGCTTGGGGCGCAGCGGGCATCTGCGACATCTGCGGCCGATGCCGGGCGAATGAGCGAGGCGTTGCAAGTAGTGGCGATCCGCTGGGACAAGGAGACCGACTACTATCGCTGGTTCTTCCTGGCGCAGGCGCTGCGGGCGGCGGGTGGGCGCGAATTCCACCGCTCGCTGCAGCAATTGCAGAACTCTCTTCTGGCCACCTGCAACCAGCAGGGCGCCGTTGCCGGCTCATGGGATCCTGCGGGGTTGTGGAGTCCGGTTGCAGGTCGGATATTCTCCACTTCCATGGCCACGCTCTGCCTCGAACCGCTGCCGGAAAAGCTGTAGGAAGGCACAGCACCCCAAAACTGCGGGAGTTGGAAGACTGGAATGTTGGAAGATTGGGCAAGCCCTTGAATCCGTGGCCGATTCATACGCCCTGCGCACGTGCATGAGTTCACGCACTGCTTGATGTTTCATCCTGCCCATTGCCGTGTTGGACGCCCCTGTGGACGCGCCTTTTTCATCCTTCCAGTCTTCCATCCTTCCAACTTCCGCAGTTCAGGGGGCGCCGAGGGAAGTTGATTTTTCTCGGGGCGAATGGTAGAAGGCCGCATCGCTACCGGA
>CAZWPN010000234.1:0-4707 GCA_964635275.1 uncultured Victivallales bacterium
GCTTGGCTGTCGCCAGTCGCTAGTGAGCCAGCAAAAGGGGTGTCCATGTGCGGTATCGTGGGTTATGTCGGTTCGCGGAAAGCAACAAGCGTTATTCTCGCCGGGCTGCATCGGCTGGAGTACCGTGGTTATGATTCAGCGGGCATAGCGCTGTGCATGCCAGGAAACGAGCGCGTTCGCGTCATCAAAACTCCTGGAAAGATCAGCGAGTTGGAGACCCGTGTCGGCCAGGAACTGCCAGGCACCCCAGAAGAATCCTCCACCACAGGCATTGGCCACACCCGATGGGCAACCCATGGCCCTCCAAACCAGGTCAATGCACATCCGCACCTTAGTCGCAATGGCGCCTTTGCCGTCGTTCATAACGGCATCATTGACAACTACACCGTCATTCGCGACCAGCTCCAACGGAAGGGTTATCACTTCGTCAGCCAGACCGACACCGAAGTCATCGCGCATCTCATCGAGGAATGCTACGACGGCAACCTGCGTCAGGCCGTTGCGGCGGCATTGGACAACCTCGAAGGAACATACGGAATCGCCGTCGTATCATCGCTTCACCCCGGAATGCTGATCGCTGCCCGCAAGGGCAGCCCGATTGCCGTGGGCGTGTGCGCTGACGAAACCATCGTGGCTTCCGACGTCAGCGCCATCGTCAACTATACGAAGCAGGTCATCTTTCTTAACGACGGAGACGTTGTAACAGCAACGCCCGAGTCGGTGGATGTGTCTTCTATCAAGAACGTTCCCGTGTCCCGCGAGTTGACGCATGTGGACTGGGACGTTAGCCAGATAGAAAAGGGCGGATTCGATCACTTCATGCTGAAGGAGATCCACGAGCAGCCAGAAGTCCTGCGCAACGCCACCCGGGGCCGCCTGCTGCCCGAGGAAGGCACCGCCAAGTTGTCAGGACTGCAGATGACTCCCTCGGAGTTGGCACGGATCGACCGCATAATGATTGCCGCCTGCGGCACCTCGCTGCATGCTGGAATGTTGGGCAAGTACTTCTTTGAGGAATTTGCCACCATCCCGACAGAAGTGGAACAGGCAGCGGAACTGCGCTATCGCAATCCTATCATCCAGCGCGACACGTGCATGCTCGCGATCAGTCAGTCGGGCGAGACCGCCGATACGCTGGCCGCACTACGCGAAGGGCTTCGCAAGGGCGCCACTGTTCTTGGAATTTGCAACGTGGTCGGCTCCACCATCGCACGCGAGGCGGGCCGCGGCGTCTATCTTCATGCAGGCCCGGAAATAGGGGTGGCTTCCACCAAGGCGTTCACCTGCCAACTATCGGTGCTGGCCATGCTGGCCATCCTGCTGGGACGAACCCGCCGACTCTCCCTGCATGAGGGCCGCAAGATGGTGCAGCAACTGGCAGCGATACCGGCGCTGGCCGAAGCCGCCCTGGCCCAGAGCCATGCGATCGAGCGTATTGCCGAGAAATACGCCGGCGCGCATGACTTCTTCTTCATCGGCCGGGGGTATATGTATCCCACCGCACTGGAAGGCGCGCTGAAGCTCAAGGAGATTTCCTACATCCACGCCGAAGGTTACCATGCCGCGGAACTCAAACACGGCCCGATCGCGTTGCTGGAGGAAAAGGTCCCGGTGGTGGCGCTCGTACCGAAATCCAACTACAAAGGCAAGATGCTGGCCAATATCCAGGAGTGTCGCGCACGTAAATCACCCGTGATCGCCATCGCCACCGAAGGCGACGATGAATTGAAAGATCTGTGCAGCGACGTGATCCGCGTGCCGCCCTGCATGGACTTCGTAGCCCCCATCCCCGTGGTCATCGTCGAGCAGTTGCTGGCCTACTACATTGCCAAGGCACGCGGCTGCTCCGTGGATCAACCGAGAAACCTCGCAAAGTCGGTAACGGTGGAATGAGCACCCTCTCCCTCACAGAAGTTATGTTGCGCAATGGCGTCCGGTTTCCCGCGCCTTCCACGGTGGAAATCGCCCCTGATGTCCGACCTGAGCAGATAGCCCCGGGAGTCGTCATCCATGCCGGGTGCCGAATCCGCGGCTCCGATACCAGCATGGGCCCAGGGTGCGTTGTCGGAGCCGAAGCACCGGCAACCGTGGTGAACTGCCAACTGGCCGACAATGTCGCGCTGGCTGGGGGATTCTTCTCCGGCGCCACATTTCTCTCAGGGGCATCCGTCGGATCCTGCGCCCATGTCCGCCCCGACACGCTGCTGGAAGAATGCGCCTCCTGCGCCCACTCCGTCGGTCTCAAGCAGACACTGCTGATGCCGTTCGTCACGCTCGGCAGCCTCATCAACTTCTGCGACTGCCTGATGTCTGGCGGAACCAGCTCCAAGAACCACAGCGAAGTCGGATCTTCGTACATACACTTCAACTACACGCCGCATCAGGACAAGGCAACGCCATCGCTGTTCGGCGATGTCCCGCGAGGTGTCCTGCTCAACCAACCGCCAGTCTTCCTTGGCGGACAGGGCGGCGCCGTCGGACCCATTCGACTGGCCCATGGCACCGTGGTTGCCGCCGGCAGCATCGTCCGCCGCGACCACTTGGAGCCGGGATTTCTTCTGTTCGGATCACCCACGAGAGGGTCTGCCGCCAGACCGTATCAGCCCGGAATCCACGGAGCGATTGGCCGCATCGCCGCCCACAATTTCTGCTATATCGGCAACCTGACTGCCCTCCGGGAATGGTACCGGCATGTGCGCATTCGCTTCCTTGGCACCACCCCGTTCCCCAAGGCATGCCACGCCGGTGCACTCACACGCCTCGACGGAATGATTAAGGAGCGGGTCCGTCGCCTCGACGAACTCGCGGGGCGAATCGCCGATTCACAGGACAAGGATGCCAGGCTTTTCTGCGAAACCTGGCCGGCACGAAGATGCAACATCCTGGAAGGCAGGCACCCAGGGGACGATGGCAACCGGGACACTCTTCTCTCCGCCATGGAGGGGCCGTTCCAGCCCGGGGACTACATAACCGCCATTCAAGCGCTTCCAACCAAGGCGCGCGAGTGCGCCACGGCTTGGATGGATGCCGTGGCCGATGAGTGCACTAACGCCGCATGCTGAGGAGAGATGATGAAGAAGCTGTTTGGAACCGACGGAGTTCGTGGCGTCGCAAATTCTGAACCGATGACAGCCGAGACCGCCATGGCAATAGGCATGGCGACCGCCCACATTCTCCGGCGCGAAAGCGGCCTCCGGCGTATTGTTATCGGAAAGGACACCCGCCTCAGCGGCTATATCTTCGAGACCGCTCTCACAGCAGGCATCTGCTCAATGGGAGTTGACGTCCTCCTTGTCGGCCCGTTACCCACGCCAGGCATCGCATTCACCACCAGAAGCATGAGGGCCGACGCCGGCATAGTCATCTCCGCCTCGCATAATCCCTACCAGGACAACGGCATCAAGATCTTCGCGGCTTCCGGGTTCAAAATCAGCGATGCCATCGAACGTGAGATCGAGAACCTGGTTCTCTCCGGCCAATATCACAACCTGCTGCCGCCGGGCGACCAGATCGGCAAGGCCAAGCGTATTGATGACGCAATCGGACGCTATATTGTTTTCTGCAAAAACACCTTTCCCGATTCCATCACGCTGGACGGGCTTCGCATCGTGCTGGACTGCGCCAATGGCGCAACCTACAGAGTCGCCCCTACAGTCTTCACCGAATTGGGAGCCGAGGTAGTGGCTATCCACGACGAGCCTGACGGCCGCAACATCAACGAGAAATGCGGCTCCCAGCACCCGGAGGCACTCATTGCCGCCGTGCTCCGGCACAAGGCCCACGCCGGCTTTGCCTTCGACGGCGACGGCGATCGGGTCCTTGCCGTAGACGAAGCCGGTAACGCCCTCAACGGTGATGCCATACTGTGCATTTGCGCGAAAGCCATGAAGGACGCAGGACTCCTCACTGAGAACAAGGTCATCCTGACCCCCATGAGCAACCTCGGACTTCGCCTGGCTTTTGACCGCATGGGCATCCGCTACCAGGACGCCGCCGTGGGCGATCGCTACGTACTTGAGCTCATGCAGCAGACGGGATCGGCTCTTGGCGGTGAGCAGTCCGGTCACATCATATTTCTCGACCATCACACGACAGGCGACGGAATCGTGGCCGCACTTCAATTAGTGGCCACATCAATCCGGAACGGGAAGAAGCTGTCGGAGCTTGCATCCATCTTCCAATCGGCGCCGCAGGTTCTGATCAACATCGACGTACGTGAGAAAGTGCCGTTGGACAAATTGCCTGATGTGCAGTCCGCCATCGAACACGCGGAGAAGCGGCTCGGAACTAAAGGCCGCGTGCTGGTCCGTTACTCCGGCACACAGGCCATGTGCCGGGTTATGGTTGAGGCCGCCGACCCCGATGTCACGAGGGAAATCGCCGAGCACATCGCCGGCCTCATCCGCCGCCATATCGGCATCACATCCTCCCCATCGGCGTAAACTCTTTTCTTAACTGCCAAGAGGCAGACGCCGCCGACACGGCGGCTACTACAAAAGAAGCGGATTCCTCCCCTGCAGAAACAGGAGGAATCGTGTAAATGAGGCGGTAGGAGAGACCGGATCGGTTCACGAGTACGGGCGACGCGTACGGCGGACGATTGAGACGAATCCTATCGTAATCCGTAATCGTCGCCCGTACTCGTCGGCCGATTTCTTGCCTGTCGTGATGTACCTGAGAATCGTGTAAGTGAGTCGGTTAACCCGA
>CAZWPN010000235.1:0-4673 GCA_964635275.1 uncultured Victivallales bacterium
AGTCCCTGAACTCGGGCGTCGCCACCGAGTATTATCTGTCCCCCACCCCGGAACGCAACGACGCGGTGTGCGCGCGGCTGAAGCCGGGTTCGCTCGTGGTGAACGCGACTGGGCTCGGCAAGGATGCGCCCGGCTCGCCGCTGACCGGTGCGGCGGTGTTCCCGATGGACGGATATGCGTGGGAATTCAACTACCGGGGTGAGCTGGTGTTCCTCGACCAGGCGCGCGCGCAGGAGAAGTCCCGCCGGCTCACGGTGGAGGACGGGTGGATTTATTTCATTCATGGCTGGACGCGGGTGATCGCGGAGGTCTTTCACGTCAACATCCCGACGTCAGGGCCGGAGTTCGACCGGCTTTCGCAGATCGCTGGCGCGACGCGGAAGTGAGGGGGAGTGTGTGGGTGCGTGAGGTTGTGAGTCAGGAGAAAATATGACGAAGAAGTGTTCGACAGTAATGGATCCGTTCTCGATTGGCATTGATCTGGAAACGGGCGAGATGCGCAAGGCGAAGCATCATCTGGTCCGGCGGGCATCGGACATGAAAGGGCATTATGCCAATCCCGCCGCGCTCGACGGGCTGATCCGGGCCGGCAACCCGGTGCACTACGAGGTGTTCGAGGTGCCGGTACCTGAGACCTACGGCAACCTCATGTACTGCATCAGCAAACTCCAGCCCGGCCTGGTCGGCGACGAGTTCTTCATGACCAAGGGCCACTATCACAAGGTCATCGAAACCGCGGAGATCTATCTGTGCCTGCGCGGGACGGGCTACATGCTGATGAAGACCCAGGATGGACAATGCCGGGCCGAGAAGATGACCCGCGGCGCAATGGTGTATGTGCCGCCGTTCTGGGCGCATCGGTCCGTCAACACGGGTAAGGAGCCGCTCATCAGCTTCTGCGTCTATAACGCTGAGGCGGGACACAACTACGGGGATATCGAGACTGAGGGATTCCCGAAGCGGATCCGGCGGAAGAAGGGGCGCGTCGTGATTGGGTAAGGCGGCGGAAGCGGGAAAGATTCTCGCGCCAAGACGCCAAGGCGCAAAGAGGAGCTTGCGTGGATTTCTAACCTTTGCGCCTTGGCGTCTTGGCGCGAGGATTCTGGTTTGATGCAGGAGACTTCGGATATGACAGAGAACGAAATCGGCAAGATCGTGGTGGATGCGGCAGTGAAGATCCATCGGGCGCTTGGTCCCGGGCTGCTGGAATCCGTCTATGAGGTGGTCTTGGCAAACGAATTCGAACGTCGCGGATTACGCGTTGAGCGGCAGGTTCCTGTGGCCATCGAGTTCGATGGTATGAAGTTCGATGAGGGCTTTCGGGCTGACATGATTGTTGAGAGCAAGGTCATTCTTGAGCTGAAGTCCGTCGAGCGGGTCACTCCTGCGCACAAGAAGCAGATTCAGACCTACTTGAAGTTGACTGGCAAGAAGCTTGGATTTCTGTTGAACTTCGGTGAGGCGTTGATGAAAGACGGCATCACACGCGCTGTCAACGGATTGGAGGAGGAGTTCTCGCGCGAAGGCGCAAAGACGCCAAGAGGAGATTCCGTGAATTTCTAACCTTTGCGCCTTGGCGTCTTGGCGCGAGGACTTCCGAAAGAAGAGATTCTCGCGCAAAGACGCGAAGACGCCAAGAAAGGGAGCAACGATGCACAAACCGCGAACGATGAAGCAAGTGACGGCGCCGGGCCGTTTCGGCCCGGCGATGAATGGACTGCACGCCTGTGTCCGGATTCCGGGCGATGCCGCCTACGCCAAGCCACCGCTGACGATCGAAATGTGGGCGAAGCCGTTCCGCGGCGAAGGGTCGCTGGTGCGCTTCCCGCGCCTGGGCTTCCATTACTTCTATATGCTCCGTTTCGGCACGCGCGGGGAATTCGGCGTCGAAATGCCCGGATCGAACGTGGGGAAGTTCTTTGCCGGCCAGAGTGTTGTGGACAACCGGTGGCACCATCTCGCCGCGGCCTTCGACGGGGCGTGCGTCCGGCTCTATGTGGACGGCACCGAAACCGGTTCCACGCCCGTGACTTTCAACTTGACCACGCCGGATCGCTATCCGCCACTCATCATCGGTACGCCAACCGACCCGCAAACGGACCTGACGTTCTGGTACTGGCAATGGGCCGAGCCGCTCACGAGCTGGGTGGAGGAGATCCGGATCTCCAACATCGCCCGCAAGATTGACGCCGTTCCAGAGGGGACGATGCCGGCGGATCAACACACGATCGGCCTTTGGCGACTGGGCGAGGCGCGCGCGGATGGCACGGTGGCGGATCGGTCGAAGCGCCGGAACACGGCACACATGGTCCGGCACCCCGCAGTGTCCCTGGACGAGCTGGATCGGGAAGAGTTCAAGGCCGGCCCGGCGGCTTTCGATGTGCCGTGTCACTCCGTTAAACTCACATCCGGCACCGCCAAGCACGCGGCGGCGCCCGCTGTAGTGTCGTTGGACGGGCAGTGGGAAATGGCCGAAAACGGCCCCATGCTTGACCGGCTGGAGTTGGCGCCCTGGGCCGACGCCGTGCCCGCGCCAGTGCCCGGCAGTGTGCACAGCGCCTTGCAGGCGGCCGGCCGCATTCCGGATCCGAAGGTCGGCCGGCAGGACGCCATCGCCCGGGACAAGAGTTTCCAGACCTGGTGGTTCAGGTGCAAGTTCCCGCGACCGGCCGGAGTAACGACGCCCAAACTGGTGTTTGAGGGCGTGGCGATCCGTTGCACTGTATGGCTCAACCGCGTCTTGCTCGGGTCGCACGAAGGGATGTTCGGCGGGCCGGAATTCGACATCGGCGCCAGCCTGCAGGACGAGAACACGCTGGTCGTAAAGATCGATCCGGCGCCGTTCAGCCAGACGAAGGGCTCGAAGGATAATGGCGGCTGGATGAAGACCGTCACGTTCAACAACGTGTACGGGTGGCATTACTCCGACATTCCGGCGCTGGGCATCTGGCGCTCGGTCCGGATCGAAGCCAAACCCGCGCTGCGCCTGGAATCGGTGTTTGTCGCGGCACGGGACACGAAGGGCGTCGTGGATGTGCGTGCCGATCTGCGCGGGCCGAAGGACGGCTGGAGTGGCAAGCTCATCGGCACCGTGGAACCGGAGAACTTCAAGGGTAAGTCGATGAAGTTCACCTGGCCGGTGAAGTCAGCCGCTGCCGCGGGCGTCGCGCATCTGCGCTTGCAAATCCCGAACCCGCGATTGTGGTGGCCCAATGGTTTGGGCGAGCAAAACCTCTACCGGCTGAAGCTCTCGCTGGTGGCCGACAACGGGGCCGCGCAGGATTTCAAGCAGACGACGTTTGGCATCCGGACCATTTCCATGGCGCCGACGACGAATGGCAAGGGGCCCACGTTGTACGACTGGACCTTCGTCATCAATGGCGAGAAACGGTTCATCAAGGGCGGCGGCTGGTGTACGATGGATTCCTCGATGGACTTCTCGCGCGCCCGGTACGAGCGATTCCTCACGCTCGCGGCCCAGCAGCACAACCAGATGGTGCGCGCCTGGGGCTGCGGCATGCCGGAGACAGACGACTTCTACGACCTCTGCGATCGGCTCGGACTGCTGGTCATGCAGGAGTGGCCGGCCGCCTGGGACAGCCACAATACACAGCCGTATGACATGATGGAAGAGACGGTCCGGCTGAACACCCTCCGGATTCGCAATCATCCGTCGCTGGCGATGTACGGCACGGGCAACGAACTTTCCGCGCCGTTCGGACCGATCATTGACATGATGGGCCGGTACGCGACGGAGTTGGACGGTACGCGTCCATTCCATCGCGCCGAAGGTTATGGTGGCAGTCAGCACGATTACTGCTGCTGGTGGTGGCGCTGGCATCTGGACTACAACCTGAACCTGAAGGCCATTTTCCTGGGCGAGTTCGGGATCGCCTCGCTGCCCGTGTACGAATCCGTGCAGCGTTACCTGCCGGAAGCCGAGAAGAACACCTGGCCGCCGCCCGAGAATGGCAGTCTGATGTATCACACGCCGGTCTTCAATCAGAAGGAGGATTTTGAGCGGGTGAAGCAGTACTCCGGCGACTTCTCGGCAGGCGCCACGTTGCAGCGGTTCATTGCGGGCTCGCAGCTCGCCCAGTGCGTGGCGCTGCGGCATCCGCTCGAACTCGCCCGGATCCGTTGGCCGGACTGCACCGGCGCGCTGTACTACAAGCTCAACGACAACTATCCCGCGGCGTCCTGGGCAACTTCCGACTGGTACGGCGCGCCGAAGATTTCGCACTACTTCGTGCAGGACGCTTTTGCGCCACTGCACGCCTGCGTGCTGTTCGAGAGTCTCAAGAATAACGGTAAGGCTGTGTCGCTCCCGGTGTTCCTGCTTGACGACAACGATGCCATCGGGAAAGCGGCGTGGCGGGTCACGGTGCGCGCCTTCAACGGGCAGTTGAACCTGATCAAGAGCCAGTCGTTTGCCGGCAATGGCGATATCGGCAGGGTAAAGAAGCTTGGCGAGTTTGCGCTGTCCGAACAGGAGACGGACACAACGCCGCTGCTGGTCGTCGCGGAGGTCGAGAAGGCGGGCAAGCCCGTGGATCGCACGTTCTACTTCGTGAACTACGAGGCGGTGAAGGATAGCCTGTTCAACCTGCCGACCACGCGCCTCAGCCTTCGCGTGGAGGGCGACACGGCGATCATTACCAACACCGGCGATT
>CAZWPN010000236.1:0-4658 GCA_964635275.1 uncultured Victivallales bacterium
GTCGCCGGTCAACGCCGCGCCGGTGGCGCTGGGTATCGCCGACGTGAATGTCGATGAAGATTCTCCCGGCACGGCCATCGCCTTGGGTGCATCAGTTGCCGACGTGGATAACACGCCCGTCGAAATGACATACAGCCTTGTCGCGAATAGCAACCCGGACCTATTCAGTTCTGCGTCCATCGTGGACGGGCAGGTTGTGCTGGCCTACAGCCTGCACACCTACGGCACTGCTAATCTGACCGTTCGCGCCACCGATCCAGGCGGGCTCTATGCCGACACCTGTCGCCTTTGCCGAAATGCTCAACTAGAAATTGAGATAAAGAGGTAGAGTAATTGCCTCCTCCTAGAGCGGTTAGACCGCAAAGGAGTTAGGCATGTTTGAGAGAGACTTAGAGCAAGCAGAGAAGACGCTGGCCGCGGAGCGAGGGCGTAGCCCGAGCGACGCGGCCAGCGTCTTCGGCGGAGCGGGGGAGCCTATTCCCCAGCCCGCCGCCGGGGACGGTCCCCGGGTTGTTCCCCCCACCGTGGAAGCCGGTTTGCCGATCGGCGCCGTGGCGGCCGCGGAGCGGTACGCGTCCGATGCGCTCGCCGAGGCGCAAGCTGACGACGCCTTCCAGGACGAAGAGCCGTTCCCCGAGGAGCCCTTTGAAGAGATGCGCAGGCCACGGTTGGTCGGCACGGGCAAGAGCAAGGGGCGGCGACTGGTCAAGCCCGAGGCATCATCGCAGCCGCCCATGACGCCCGAGCAACGCCTGCTGATTCTGGACACTTGGCAGCGGAGCGGACTGCCGGCGGGCGATTTCGCCCCTCTGGTAGGCGTTTCCAAGCACACGCTCTACGCCTGGAAGAAGAAGTTCGACGAGGTGGGGCCAAGCGGCTTGATGGATACGCCGCGGGGCGGTGCCAATGGCAGCCGCATGCACGAGTTGACCAAACGGACGATCCTGATGCTCAAGCAGACGAATCCCGAGTGGGGTTGTCAGCGGATCAGCGACATGCTGCTTCGCGGACCGGCGCTGCCGGCCTCAGCGGCAGCGGTGGCGCGGGTACTGCACGAGGCGGGTTACCAGATGGAAGAGGTGACGACGCGTCCGCATCCGGACAAGCAGCGGCAGTTCGAGCGTGCCGTCTCCAATCAGCTCTGGCAAACGGACCTCTTCACGTTTACGCTGAAGCGGCAGAACCGCCGCGTTTATATGGTTGCTTTCATGGACGACCATAGTCGGTTCATCACCGGCTACGGGCTCCACGCCAGCCAGTCAGCGACCTTGGTTCTGGAGGTGGTTCGGGCGGCGATCGTGGCACACGGCACGCCCCAGGAGATTCTCACCGACAACGGCAGCCAGTATGTCACATGGCGTGGTACGAGCGCCTTCCATCGCGAGATGGATAAACGGGGCATCAAGCAGATCGTGGCCAAGCCGCAGCGTCCGCAGACCCTCGGCAAGATCGAGCGGTTTTGGGGAACATTGTGGCGGGAGTGCATCGAGACGTCGGTGTTCCTCGACATGGAGGACGCCCGTCGTCGGATCGGGCACTTCATCGACTACTACAACTTCCAGCGTCCGCACCAGGGGATCGAGGGATTGGTGCCTGCCGACCGCTTCTTTGGCGCGGCTTCCGAAGTCTTGGCCACCTTGCGGAAACGCGTGGCTGCCAATGCCCTGGAGTTGGCCCGCAACGGCGTGCCCAAGGCGCCGTTTTATGTGACCGGGCGGATTGGCGAACGGGCCTTCAGCGTGCATGCCGAAGGTGAACGCATGATCCTCAAACGGGAAGGGCAAGAGCGCACCGAGGTCGATCTGACGGCGTCGGAGAACGCGGCGGTACCCTTGGTCTCGGTGGCGAGCGACCAGCCGACGCCGATACCAATGCCGGTCTGTCTCGATGGTTCGCCACCGTGCGAGGTGCCGCCGGAAGAAGAAGAGCCGGGCGCATCGCCCTTGGATGCGGGGTTACGTCGGCTGGACGCCTTCACAGAAAGCCTTAAGGAAGAGGCGGCTATCGACGGACGTCCCGAGGCCGTCGATGACCAGGGAGGTGAAGCATGACGAGCACTGTGGTTCAGGCCGATGCGACAACACCGAAATCCCAGGCGACGGCGACTGCCGTTTCCAAGGGTTCCAAACGCGGTCGCCCGGTCCAGCAACAGCAACAGCCGCCAGCCAGCCGCGAGGCGCAGCGCCTTGCGGCGGCCATCCTGGAGGTACTCGCAGGCGTTCGCACGCCAACGGATGCCGCAGCAGCCTTGGGGCTGTCACCGCCGCGGTATTACCTGTGGGAGCAACGGGCCTTGGCGGCCTTGGTGGCGGGCTGCGAACCGCGGCCGGCGGGTAGGGCCGTAAGCGAACGGCACCAGTTGACCGTCCTGCAGAAGGAAGTAGCACGGCTCAAGCAGGACTGTGCCCGACAGCAGGCGCTGGTACGAGCCGCGCAACGAACGATCGGTCTCGGGCCGCCACCGGCGGCCAAGCCCATCCCCAAAACCGGCGGCAAGGCCGCGGGAAAACCTGGTAACCGGGTTGCCGGCAAGGGGAAGCGCAAGCGGCGGCCGGTGGCGAGGGCGTTGAAGGCGGTCGCGGTCCTCGAAGCTGCTTCGGCGGCAGACGTGGCCGCCCCATCTTCAACGGCCGCCCTCGACGTGCTACAACGGTGTGTTGAAAGTAGTTCACCCCAAACTGCCGTATCTGCACCGTAGTACAGGAAGGACACGTCATGGCCCGACGAGGACGTAAACCGACCGGCGCACTCTTGGTCGAAACCCTGGAAGGTTCCGAGCATGCGAAGGCCCGCTTGAAAGTCATCCTGGAGACCCTCTCCGGGCAGCGGACGATCGGTGATGCCTGCGCGGAATTGGGAATCCACGAGTCGATGTTCCATCGTGTGCGCAGCGAGGTGCTCCAGACGGCCCTAAATCGTCTGGAGCCACGTCCTCTCGGGCGTCCTCCCCGTTCTTCCTCGGCCGAGGATCAGCGCGCGGCCGAACTGGAAGCTGAAAACCGCAAGCTGAAGGTTGAGTTGCATGCGTCGGAAGTTCGCCGGGAACTGGCCGAGAACCTGCCGCGGTTGGCCTCGCGGGGTACCGCGCCGGGGAAAAAAACGACACCGTCCACGACTCAGCCTCGTCGCCGCAAACGCCTAAAGAGATCCCCGTCGTAAACCAACAGCAGAAGCCCATGAATACCACTGCCCGCAATCCATGGAAACGCGGATGGCCTGCCCAGCGTCCGCAGCGCGAGGCGGAGCGAGATGCTCGTTGCCGCGTGGTGGCCTTCGATCATTGGGCCGGTCACTTGGGGCTGAAGCATGCCGACGTGGCCTCGCAGCTTGGCATGGCTTGCGGCACCTTGGCCTCCTGGTGGCACCGCTGGCGAAAAGATCAACTGGTGGCCCGTCCTCTGGGCCGCCCTTGCGGTCGTAGCGACCCGCGGATGCGCAATGAGGCCATCGGCCTGATGCGCTGTGGGCAGGGAATCAGTGCGACCGCCGTACAAGCGGCCTTCCCATCGATGCCCCGGCGTGAAGTCCAAAACCTGCATCGCCGCTTTCAGCGGCACTGCCGACGCCACCAACAGCGGCTTCTGCACGTCCTCCATTGGCATCGCCCCGGCTCCGTGTGGGCCATGGACCATGTTGATCCACTGTATGCCATCGACGGCCGCTGGCCGTACATCCTGGCCGTTCGTGACCTGGCCAGCGGCTACCAACTTGCCTGGCTGCCGGTGTTCGATGAGTCGGCCGAATCCACCGTCGCCGCCCTCGAAGGGCTCTTCCTGGAGCATGGCCCGCCGCTGGTGTTGAAATCCGACAACGGCCCCGGCTTCATCGCGGAAGAGACTCGCCGATTTCTCGATCGGTGGCAGGTCAGGCCCCTCTTCTCACCACCCTATACGCCGGAGTACAATGGCGCTTGCGAGGCGGGGAATGGCGCCTTGAAGAACTGCACACGCGAGGAAGCGGCCTGTCACGGCCGCATCGGCTACTGGACGGCGGACGACACAGAGGCGGCGCGACACATGGCCAACGAATACCATTACCTGCACGGCTCACTCCGCTTGTCGCATGGCCAAGTCTTCCGCGAGCGAGGTATCGTCTCCGACGAGACCCGCGCGGCCTTCGGCCGCGCCGTAGAGCGCGAGCAGGCCCAAGAAAAAATCAAACAAGGATACTCTTTGGAAACGGACCTGGGCCATGCGGCCCAGGCCGCGATAGATCGTGTGGCAATCGGTCGTGTTCTCGTCGAACACGACTTCCTTACTTTTACCCGGAGGTCAATTGCTCCACCAATTAAATCGAAAAATCTGTTGGACATTTCGTAGGCGGCACAGGAATACGATTGTCTGCAACAAGAACCACGGCGTCAGCATCACTGGAATGTTGTCGACGGACAACGTGGTTGCAGGCAACTATATCGGAACGAATGCCAAGAGCGCGTCGGGCCTGGGCAATACGCTGAACGGGGTTAACATCGAGGGCAAGGCTTCCTTAAACTGGATCGGCGTCAACACCGGAGACTCGCTGGAGGGCAACGTTATTGCCGGAAACCTTCAGAACGGGGTGAATATTGCGGGCAGCGCCTACGAGAACGTGATTGCCGGAAACCGGATCGGCACGGACTTGGCTAGCGCAACCAATCTGGGCAATACTCTTCACGGCGT
>CAZWPN010000237.1:0-4645 GCA_964635275.1 uncultured Victivallales bacterium
GACTATTGCGGCGCGAGATGGTCTAAGCCCGCCTTGCGGGCGCTCTCGGCATGGGTGGCGCGTAGTCGCGCCACACCGAGCGCAGCGACGGCGCGGTGCCTGGCGGCCGTAGTCGGCCCGCAGGCAACGTGACGGAAGCGAGCAGTAAGCAACGCGACGGCGCGGTGCCTGGCGGCCGTAGTCGGCCCGCAGGCAACGTGACGGAAGCGAGCAGTAAGCAACGCGACGGCGCGGGATTACGATTAAGATTTAAGATTAGATCGTTATGTGGTGGGATGCGACGCAAATGCGTCGTATTTTCCGAGCGGCCTTCATCGTCAACTTCGTCGACAAAGTTGACGACAAAGTTGACGACGAAGTTGGGTTGCGGGGCATTCGCACGCCACAAGCCCAAAGACTCCTCACCGCATCATGATCAGCGTGCCGCCGTTGCCGGTGATGCCGGTCTCGTAGGCGCCCATGGAGACGAAGTCGCCCACCGGGCGCGCCTCGAGCAGGATGTCCACAGCCGGAGCCGGCGCGTTGGTGCCGGCATTCAGTAGCGGACTGTTCAGCGCAAGCCGGTAGGGATCAGGTTGCTTGGCGCAGAACACGGGATCGACCGCGAGATCCGAAGTTGCCAGCGCCGGGTAGTTGGTCACCGTACCGTTGATGCCGACCACCATGAGATTGCTGCTACTGTTGCTGAAGAAGTCGTTAACCTGTTCCACCAGCACGGGTGTGCCATTGGTGTAATCTGCCAGATTGACAGCCATGCCGGCGTTGTTGGCGAAGATCGTGTTATAGGTCGTAACGCTGCTGTTGGCGCCATTGGGTTCGCCCCATACGCGCAGTCCATCACCGGCATTGTTCGCCACGGTCGAGTTCACCAGCCGGGCTATCATGGCTGAGCCCTCGGGACTATCGCCGCTTGCCAGATTGTCGACGCCATCGAGGTAGATGCCATGACTGCTGTTTCCGGCCACCACGGTATTGGTTGCATATAAGTAATACTGCTGATGGTAGGTGTTACCATTGTCACGTCTGGCATAGAACCCCATGCCACCATTGCCTGTAAGTCGGACGCGGTCGAGAGAGACAATTCCTGGCGTGCCATAGTGGCCGAACGTGTCTTCGCCCATGTAGATGCCATCGGCGAAACAGTTCGTCACGTCTGAATCGCGCAAGGTGAGTGTGTAACTGTTGATCCAACCCACGCCGCAGATGCCCTTGACGTTGATGCCCTTCCCCTTGGCACTGGTAATCGTGGTCTTGTCAAAGGACATGTTGCCCGGCTGATACTCCTGATACACACCGTCACCACCCAGACCACTTAAGCCAGCCCTGATCGCGACGTTGCTGCACGTAAGCGGAATGCGGCCATACTGGGCGTAGGCCAGCACCACACCATTTGAATTGGCCGTGATCGCGCTATTACGAATTGCCAACTGAATATCCGCACCGTTCAGGTTCGGAAAGTTCATGATTCGTACGCCGTCCGTGACATCCGCAAAGTCCAGCCGATTCAAGCTGATTGTCTTGCTGCGGCCATGGTTGTCGTCAGAGTATAGATCCAATCCGCGCTCATCTATCGTGCCGTCGAGATCTTTGACCAGACTGCGTCCGGCCTGAACAGGAGTGCCATCTACATCCATCCATCCGCCCTCAAAATTGATCGACAGATGCCCGAGACCTTCCCCTCCCGTAACGCGTCGCGCGGCGGCATCGTAGGCCTGTGCGCCGGTCGTGGCCTGCAAATAGATCAGGCAGGTTGGCGGCGGATAGGCACTGGCCGGGACTTGCATAAGCGCATTGGAGAGGGAAGCCAACGCCTGGGACCATGAACTGCCGTTGTTCGCCTCGCTGCCCGAGCCATCGCACCGCACATACCAGGTCCAGTCGTCGTTTATTATGGTGCCGACGCCATGACTGACATCGAGCGTGGCGTAGTTGGGCGCGCTCAAGTCCAGGTTGAAGGTCTCATCCGCTTCAAACACGTTATTTCCCACGACCGGCACGATGATCTGGCCCGTCGTATTTCCCGCCGGTATGGTCAGTGTGTCGACCGTCTGCCGGTAATCTTCGTTTGCCAGGGTCGCGGTCCCGTCCGTTGTGGTGTAATTGACCGTCACGGCCACAGCGCTGGTGGCTGACATCAGGACGGTGAACGTGGCGAAGTTGGTGGTCCCGGATGCGCCCTCGGAAAGCGAGAGACTGTCAAGAGACAACGCGGGGGAAAGGGTGGTAAAGTTGGTGCTGACCGATGACCAGGCCTCATTGGCTTCATCATTGGCATTGCTGGCATAGCAGCGGTACCAGTACTGTTGGTTGGCAAGCAGTCCAGTAAGATCATGGGTGAAGGGTCCCAGAGAGCGCGACCCCAGATTGACCGGCGGCTTGTCCCAACCGCCCTTGTTGGCACCGCCATCGGTAGTGCCCCAGTAGATCCAGACATCCGGCTGGGGATCGCCGCCCAGCACCTCGCCCTGCAGCCGCGCGCCGGTGGCGGTGATATTGATCGGCCCGCCGTCGTTGCCCACGCTCACGGAGGCATCCACGCCAAGCGTCACAAACTGCGTGGTATTGCTCGCCCAGACCGTGCCGGCGGAATTGGATGCGCAGTAGCGGAAGAAGTAGGGGGTGCCGTTGATCAGTTCGCTGAGACTATTGGTCAGGTAATAGGGCGCGGTTTGCGTTCCCATGAGCGTGTTGGTCATCCAGGCGGACGCCACAACGCCGCCGTTGTTGGTGCCCCAGTAACAGGTTACCGTGGCGGTTTCTGCGGCCAGGTAGCCCACCACATCGGCCGTGTTGGTCTGTACATTGAACGCGTCCACGTTGCGGATGTCGGGGACAGAGCGTTTAAGGATGAAAAGACTGTCCGCCACTGTGCCGCCGCTATCGGCCGCGATATAGATGCGGCTGGCGTCGGCATTGACGGTGATGCCATGACCGTTGACGGTGGTGGTGCCATTCGTTTGCGTGATCTTTCCGGCCAGGTTCACGTACATGGAACCAGCCCCGTTGTCGTCGTCCGGGTCGAGATCGATCTGGGTTAGTGTGCTGCCGCTCACGGTGAAGGCGGTGACAAAGTTCGTTCCGCCGATAGCGCTGAGCGCCCAGAGCCGGCCTTCGTTGTCGTTGGCCAGACCGGTAAGCAGATCATCGTATCCGGGTACCAGGCCATTGACTGTGGCCGAGGCGATCAGTGCATTATTCTGTCCGGACAAGGTACGTGCGCCAATCGTGGTCGCAGTGGGGGCAATAGAATAGGCCTTGGACAACTTAAAACTGGAGAAACACTGACTGGTCGAAGCTCTATTATTAACGAAAATCATATAATAGTCGGTAGCATCCGTGGCGTACACGGCGAGACCCAGATGGTTACCGCCCGTAGTTAATGGGGACGTGCGTGACCGACGTCTGACGGAAAGTGTTTGATTGCCGCTGGTGCCTTCGGTAAGAATATCAGCACTAGAAACAGATCGCGCTGCCTGGATTTCGTCGAGAGGGGTGCCATTGCCATTACCCATCTTTCCAACAAGTGACTGCACCTCCGTCAGATAGGCGAAACCAAAAACCGAACCGCCAAATGCGTCTTTCGTCGCACCGCTTATCGTGCCGGCATACGCGTCCCCGCCAGTACTCCAGTATCGAGCCACTCCCGTTTTAGAATCTGTCGAGCCCCATAGGTCGCCCATCAGTGCAGGATCCAGCCAAAAGAAGCGATGCCCGCTGTTGGAACTATCACTCCAGTAAATCCGATTGTGCGCAAAGTGATAACCGGGAATCCCGGTAGAGAATCCGGCGCCATTGTGTGCCCCGGTCGTAATCTTCAGCACCTGCGGCACGCCACCCACTTCCACCCGCACGATGATGGGTGTGCCCAGCACAGGCAGCACCAGGCTTCCAGCCAGCAGTAACACCCCGAATAGCCCCGCAATATTCGTGTTCTTGCTTCTCATGGTCGCTCCTTTTTGGCGATGCTTTTATCTACCCCGTGTTTCGGTCAGGCACAGTTCCGCACATGTCTGAGTTATCGCCCGGAACATAGCAGCACGGACGTGTTTTGTCGACCTGAATTGTTTTTCAGGTGGCGGAGTAGAGTGGGAGGAAGGGGGGCGAAGAGTGGAAGGTTGGAAGACTGGGAAAATGGCGCCCGTTCGTAGTCCGCGGTTCGCCGCAGCAGGACGGGCGCCTGGTCTCGCGCGCGGCGTCGTAGTGTTCCGCCCTCCGGAACTGTCCAACCCACCGGAGAAGGTGCGGCGCATCCTCCTGCGCCAATAGGTTACGGGCGGACAAGTGCGGGAACGGCGGCGCCGCAAGTGGGGGACCTACGTGGGAAAGGGTCGCGGCTTGGCTTTGCTGGCGCTCGCGGCGCCGGGCGGATGTCGGGGCGGGAATCGGGGATCGTGTTGACCAGGTTGACCGTGTTGACGCGGGTGCGCGGCGCCGCGGCGGGTCTATGGACGGTCGAAACGGGGCGTCGGATGTTGATTTTTGCTGTTTAGTAGGGGGACGATACTATGTTTGATGCAGGACAGACGGGGAATCCGAGGGGCCGACCGAAGGGCAGTTACGGCGGGCGTATCCAGGCGTTGGCCGTGCTGGATCGGTTAATGGCACAAAAGAAAAGACAGAGCGCACTGATGCAGGCGCTTGGTCG
>CAZWPN010000238.1:0-4618 GCA_964635275.1 uncultured Victivallales bacterium
GAGCGGTGCGCAGCTCATGGACAATGGGATCGCGGTCTCCGGCATGACCGGCGACGGCGCCTCGGAGATCATCTGGATCAACTTCGATGTGACGGCCGCCATCACGGTGGATTCCGCCATGGGCGAGCAGCCGTTGCCGGTTCGGTTCGACGGCTCGAAGTCCTTCTGTGTATCGGGCAAGATCGTTTCCTACGACTGGGATTTCGGGGACGGAACCACGGCGCGGCATGCCGTGGCGTCGCATAGCTATCAGAAACCTGGAACCTATGAGGCCACATTGACGGTGCGGGATGAGCAGAAACGCTCCGATGTCAGCCGCGTAACCATCACGGTGGCACCAGTCGACGATATCGCGCCCGCGCTCGTCGCGGTGGCGGCGCGCAGGTCAGACCGGATCGTCGTGACTTTCAGCGAGCCGATTCAGCCGGCCGATGCGGCGTTGGTCTCCAACTACCGGATCGAACCGGGCATCAAAGTGATATCGGCTGTGCTGGGGGTGGACCATAAGACGGTGACGTTGACGAACTCGCCGCTTTCCTTCGGGGGTGAGTATTCTCTCGCGGTGAAGAATATCAGGGACCTCGCGCGAAAGCCCAACGTCATTGCACCGGAGACCCGGAAGGCCTTCCGATACTCGGGACTTCTCGCCTGCTGGAGACTGGCCGAGGGGAAAGGGCTGATGGCGGCTGATACTTCTGGCAACGGGCTGGATGCCTATCTGCAAGGCGGGCCGGAGTGGACGAAAGCGGGCGGACGCATGGCCCTGAAATTCGATGGCGTGGATGACTTACTGACGGCTTCGGCGGCGGAGGAGGAATTGGCGACGCCTTTCACGATCTCGCTCTGGGTCAGTCCGGCGGCACAGAAATCCACGCGTCTCTTTGCCGACAAAGAGGAGGAACCCCTGGCGGTGTTGTTTTCGGTGAATCCGGCGTTAGAGATGCTGGACGCCAGCGTCACGGAAGCTCGCGCGATAGACTATATTGGAATCACGGTCGAGAAGGATGGCAAGGTGAACATCATGGCCGGTTTCGGATCCGGGACGGGCAATCCCGACGATGGTCCGAAGTCCGTGCCACTGGATGCGGGCCGGTGGCAACATGTGACCGTGGTGTGCGATGGCGGGGAAGTTGTCTGCTATGCGGACGGCAAGGAGAAAGGCCGTAGTCGAACAACGGCCGCCATTGGGGGCAAGCCGGACGCCGCGTTCCGGCTTGGTCACGAAATTAAGATCGGACGATTGTTCCGTGGTCAGTTGCGCGACGTGCGCATCTACCGGAAGGCGTTGTCGCCAGCGGAGGTGCAGGCGGTGACGAAGGAAGGTGGGGAGTTGGGGAAGTGAACAGTGGGCAGTGGACAGTGAAAGGTGAACAGGCGTTATGAAACACACACAGAGCGGCAAACACGGAGTGGCACGAATGGCGGGCGTGGTTCTCGCGGGACTGATGGTGGTCGCGGCCAGAGCCGATCAGACTGGCGATCTGGTCATCGCGGATTTCGAGGGGGCCACCTACGGGGCATGGAAGACCGAGGGAACGGCCTTCGGGACGGGGCCAGCCGAGGGGACTCTGCCGACCCAGATGGAAGTCACGGGATTCCTGGGCAAAGGACTGGTCAATTCGTTTCTCGGTGGTGACGCGGCGAAGGGGACACTGTCCTCGCCGGAAATCACGATCGAGCGGGACTACATCAAGTTTCTCGTAGGCGGCGGCGGGCATATTGGCAAGACTTGCATCAATCTGATCGTTGATGGCAAGGTTGTGCGCAGCGAGACGGGACCCAATCTTGAACCCGGCGGCAGCGAATTCCTGAACTGGGCCGGCTGGGACGTGAAGGAGTTGAAAGGGAAGAAGGTGCTCATCCATATTGTCGACGACAAGGACGGCGGCTGGGGGCACATCAACGTGGACCAGATTGTCCAGAGTAATGAAGCGGCGAAGAAGCTTCCTCTTCCGCCTGGTGCCCGCCCTGGGCCGGCGGTTCAGAACGTGAAGGAGATCAAGATCACGGGCCGGTATCTGATTTTTCCTGTGATCAACGATGGTCCGCGCGTCTGGCTGACGGTGCATGTCGGCGCTCAACTCGTTCACAAGATCGAGTGCAACTTTGCGGCCAGGACGGACAAGATCGATTGGTGGGGCTGGCTCGACCTGTCGGAGTACGTAGGGCAATCGGCCAAGATCGCGACGGTTGCGACTGCCGAGATCTTTTCGTCGATCGAATCCGCCTCCGAAATCCGGCATCTCCAGCCGCTCTACGACGAAGCCCTGCGGCCCCAGTTTCACTTCAGCCAGATGCGAGGCTGGAACAACGATCCGAATGGTATGTGTTACTACGATGGGTTGTACCACCTGTTCTGGCAGTCAAACCCCGCTGGTTTCAAATGGGGGAACATGTACTGGGGTCACGCCACCAGCCCGGACATGGTGCATTGGGCCGAACAGGCTCATGCGCTTCGCCCCAATGGCGGCAATGCCGCCCGGCACCCTTCCATGGCGTGCGGCCAATGCTGGTCCGGCAGCGGCAACATCGACGAGGACAACACTGCGGGCTGGCAGAAGGGCAAGGACAAGACCATGGTCACCGTCTTCACCGACACCGGCTGCGGCGAGGCCCTCGCTTACTCCACCGACCATGGCCAGTCGTGGACGAACTACGAAAAGAACCCGATCATCCAGCACAACGGTCGTGATCCCAAGCTCATCTGGTATGAACCGGGCAAGCATTGGGTGATTGCCGTTTTCGACGAGCGCGCGCCTCACGGCAAGAACATCTCCATCTACACCAGCAAGAACCTCAAGAACTGGGAGTATGCGAGCAGCCTGCCGGGCTACTACGAGTGCGCGGAACTGGTTGAATTGCCCGTGGATGGCAATGCGGCAAACAAGAAATGGGTGGTCTTCGCGGCGGACGCGAAATACGCGATCGGCCAGTTCGACGGTAAGAAGTTCATGCCGGAACACGAGGGCAAACATCAGGTCCACTGGGGCCTGTACTACGCTTCGCAGTGCTTCAGCCGCGCTCCGGGGGGGCGTGTGTTGCAGATCGGCTGGGCGACCATCGACATGCCCGGCATGCCATTCAACCAGACCTTCAGCGTTCCGACTGAGCTGACCCTGCGGACGACCGAGGATGGCATCCGGATGTTCGCCGCACCGATCAGGGAACTGGAAGCCCTGCGCAAGCGCGATCCGCAGACGGTGGCCCGGAAGGAACTCACGGCCGAAACACCTGCGGTGGCGATGGATGCTGCGGATCAGCTTTACGATATTGTGGTCACCCTGAAGCGGGGAACGGCGTCGAAGGCCATTCTGCGTTTCGGCGCCTGTGCCGTGACGTATGATTTCGGCGCCGGGAAACTCGATGAAATGCCGCTCAAGATGAAGGACGGCGTGGTTTCCTTCCGCGTGCTGGTTGATCGTCCCATGTACGAGGTGATCGGCGGCGAGGGCGCCTGTTTTAAGACCAGCGGCCGCGACGACAAGGGCAAGCCGCTTGGCAGGATCACCCTGACGGCCGAGGGGGGCGCACTGACCGTAGAATCGCTGACGGCGCATGAGCTGAGGTCGGCATGGCGAAAGTAGCGGGAGGAACGGAGTGTCCGATCATGTTATGGAGCCACCGATGAGAGAACAGACCGACAAGACAGCAAGAACGAAACGAGTACTGGCCGCCGCTATCATGACGGCTACATGGCTGACGGGGGCGGCGGTCGGTTTGGCCGCGGACGCGTCGGCGACCAAACCGGCGGCCAGCGGCGTGAGAGGCGAGGCGAAGGCGACGCCGGCAGACGCGTACGCGCCGATTGACATCCGGCAGATCAAGATCGGCTGCGAACTCGGGCGGCGCATGGACATCACGGTGAGCAATAATCTTCTGAAGATCGACATCGACAAGGACTTCCTGGCGGCCTTTGTTGCCAGGAACGCCCGCGGCAACGATGCGTACATCGGATTGGGAAAGACGCTGGATGCGATGGTGCGGCTGGCCGCCACTACGGGCAGCGACGCGCTCACGGTGCGCAAGAAGCATGTCGTGGACGAACTGGTCAGGCTGCAGCAACCGGATGGGTACATCGGCACCATGCTTCCGGAAGAACGCACGTGGCGCCTGTGGGATCTGCACGAACAGTCCTACATCATCTACGCGCTGATCGACGACTTCCGGCTCTTCGGCGAGGAGCGCTCATTGGTGGCGGCACGGAGGCTGGCCGATTACATCCTCGGCCGCTGGCCGACCAAGCCGGCTGACTGGGTAAAGGCGAAGCAACTGCCGTGCAACGAATGGCTATCCACCATCAACTTGAAACGGGCCTTCCTGACTCTGCACGAGGCGACGGGCGACCGGCGCTACCTGGATTTCATCGTTCGTGATCTGAAGACCAAGGAGTGGGAACAGCCGATCGTGCTGGGACGGCATGGCATGCTCGAAGGTCATTCCTACAGCTATTTCAGTCACTGCCTGGTTCAACTGGAACTCTATCGGATGGATCCGCAGGCCGCGCTTCTGGGGCCAACCCAGCGCGCCATGGACTTTCTCCTTTCCAAGGACGGTATGGCCATTACCGGCGGGGCCGGACACGACGAATGCTGGAGCGACGAACAGCGCGGCACCGGCA
>CAZWPN010000239.1:0-434 GCA_964635275.1 uncultured Victivallales bacterium
CAGCATGGCGGATGTCTTGCGCAATCACGCGACTCTGGAAGTCGAAGGCATCAACGAATGTACCTGAACGTCTATGGGCCGGCACTACAAACACCGGAGGAAGGCCCGGCCTTGCGGACGGAAACGACGATTCTTCAGTTTGCCTGTCCCCAGTTTGCCTGCAAAATCGAGGACGAGGACGAAGGACGAGGACGATCAAAGTCCATGGAACGGCCTTTTTCACCGGAATCAGGTTCTAGGTGTGACCCTGAAGCCCCCCCTGAAGCCCGACCCTGAAGCCCTCCAGGTGCGACTTGAACACGAGCATAACCGCGAGCTGGCTGAGCAGGAAAGCGCCGCCCGAGGCGCGCCCACCGGGACGGGAAACTAGACACAACTAGACAGGACTAGACACGAGACGCCCCCCCCTCACCTGCGCTGGGGGCGCGGAGGGG
>CAZWPN010000239.1:482-4601 GCA_964635275.1 uncultured Victivallales bacterium
TCTGTTGCGATGCGGTTGCGGATGGGCGCAGTAGTGGGATCGATCTCGATTGCGACCCGGGGCATGGACTTTCTATCCATCGATGCACCGACTTCGGCGGCGAAACGCACCGGCGGGACGTGAGAATAACCCACGGCCCTGCGGCAGGCGGAACATGTTGCCGGCCCGACTCGCTTCCCATTTGCGGTAGACGGCCAGGGCCAGCGCCAGGACGCAATCGTCGTGATAGCCGGCGGGTGCGCTGTAACGGATGCCGCCGAGGGCCGGGATCTGGTACTCGAAGCGCTTCAATTCGGTGGTGAGTACGTCCCAGTCGCCGTGTTGGTTCCCGGCCGCAGGCCAGGAGACCTGCCGCTGTTCGACGACGCCCATCAGACGCTGAATGAGCAGCGGTTTGCTGGCCGCCGTCAACTTGAAGGGTTCGATGTCGGTCAGCACCATGCTGAGGTCGTCGTAGATCGGGTCGCCGATGCCGGTCGCATCCAGGATCAACCGGCCGCGCCAGCGGCGGGCGAAGGCCACGATGCGTTCCTTCTGAATCGGCCACGACAACTGGTTGAACCGCTCCATGGCCAGACACCGGCCGGTCGCGGCGTCCAGGGCGAGCAGCACGGTCCAGTCTTTGTGCTTGGCCAGATCGCAGCCAATCACCACCGGCCCAATGACTTCCGACGCCCGACTTCCGGCGCCTGCGCCGGGGTGGATGAGGCAGGCGTCGATGCCTCTGAAGACACCGGCGCAGTCCTCCATGAACTCGGCCAGGAACTCCTGACGGAAGCCATTCTCCCCCAGGGTGCGCCGGGCCTCCTCCCATTCGCTTTCCGGGAAGAAGGGCGAAGCCTTGCTCGGGAACGAGAAACTGGCGTACTGCGATTCCGTCGGGTCAAGGCCGCGCGTGAACAGATCGTAGAACCAGTTACGGCCCCGGGGGGTACTCGCGAGCATCGCCCAACCGAGCGTCTGGGCGATGGTGGGACGCAGGACGTATTGCCAGACATCCGCCGGGATGGAGGCGGCCTCGTCGATCACCAGCCCCTGAAAGCCGAAGCCGCGGATGTTGTCCGGGTTGTCGGCGGAGAGGAACCAGATGCGCGTGCGCTTCAGGCCGTCGCGGCCCTGGAATTCCACGCGGCACGGCGCCCGGCCGCACTCCTTAATCATACCGAAGCCGATTGCCCGCAGGGCCTCCAGGCCGCGCTCGGCCACGCTGTATGTCGGGGCCACCCAGCCATAGTCACCGCCCTGTTCGCAGCCGCCGCGGTCGAGCAACTCCGCCGCCAGGCAGAGGGTTTTGCCGAAGCGGCGACCGGTGCAGACGGTCTTGAAGCGCTTAGCGCGCGCGCGGTGAATTTCCAGTTGGGCGGCATGCGGTTCGTAGTTCAGGACCACGGTCGAATAGGACGAAAAGGACGCAGAGGACACATGGGGCAAGGAGGACGCAGAGGGTTCAGAGGAGAGGTCGGGCGCGGCGCCGGCCGTCTCCAGCCGCGAACGCCAGAAGACCCGCTGTTGCGGGTGGCGGGCAATGGCGGCGGCCATCTGGTCGGGCGTCCAGGGGTTGCCGTTCCAGCCGACGAACCGGCGTTCGAGGCACGGGCCACGCGCCTCGATCTGGCCCACACGCTTCAAGATTGGGTTCACGGTCGTGCCTGGTTCTGTTGCTTCATGGCCTTCTCGATGGCGGCCAGGCGGGGCTCGACTTCTTCCGTTTCATGAATCCGGGTGGCGCGGGTGAGGATGTCGCGGCAGACCAGCCAGCGCAGGTTGGGGTCACCCTCGTCGAGCAGGCGAACCATTTCCGCGGCGGCGCGGGTGGCGTTGATCTTCACGCTGGTCATGGCATCCCTATACGCGGCGTTGCGCTGGCGCTTGAGTTCCTCCTGGAAGGCGGACTGTTTCAACCACAGGTAGGCCGTGGCGCGGCTGACGTCGGCGGTCTTGCAGGCGGATTGGATGTCGGTGCTGGCGACGAGCGCGGCGAGCAAGCGCAATTGCCGGGTGTTGAACTCCCCGCAGGGGAGGGAGTCGTCGGCGTCGGGGTTGGCCGCGTCGGCGATGGGAGGGGGCGGCGTGTCACAGGCCGCGGAGGCCGGGGCGGGGTTGAGGGGGGCTTGGTTGGTGTCAGGTTGGGTTTCCATGGGTACTCCTTGCCGTGAGGCGTTGCGCGTTTCGTGAGGCCGCGGATGCACGGTCTACAACCAACGCAGGAAATCAACATTTCAGGAAGGTGGGGCGTGGAATGGCGGCAACGGTGGCGGGGTGCGGGGTCACGGGTGAACGGGAACGACGGATGTCGGGATTGGATGATTGGGAACTGCGCGTCTCATCTTGCTCGGATGAACCTAGAAACAGCAGTTGGAACCGCCGATGAACACGGATAGACACGGATTCCAACGATTTCTTGCCGCGTCTGGAGTTCACCATTGGGCGAAAGCTCCGTCGAGCGCAAGTCCTTCCCTATCCGTGTGTATCCGTGTCTATCCGTGGTTCGACTTCCGATTCCAGGATGAATGTTGATTTTCGGTCTCAGGTAGAAGGACGCGGTGCGAGCGCGCCGCGGATGGACGGTGGAAGGGCAAGGAACGAGGACAGAGGAGAATGGCATGAAGAAGCAGAACAAGAGGGTTGGGCGCCTGGAACGGAAGTCACAGATGGTGGAGCGGTTGTTCTACGCGTGGCCGTTGAATCCGTGGACACCGGAACAGGCCGTGGAAGCGATGCGGCGGCACCCGGACCAGACGGTGTTCTGGCGCTCGGGGCATGAACTGCCGGTGGACACGGAGATGAAGATGAGGTGTCCGGATGAGGATATGACAGGCGACCGCCCTCAGGATTGGCGCGCGCGCGCGGGGCTGATCCATGTGGGGCAGTGGGAAGCTTTTGTTGCCATGCCGGTGCGGAGAATGCGGAAGGGGCGTTGCTGGCTGGTGTTTCTGATGGCGGTCCGGCGCGACAGCGCGTCGGTGGTCGCGACAGCCCTGCGACAGGCGCGGGGTCTTGCGGAGCCGGTAAGGTTGCCGTAGCGCCAGACAGGGCAGATCAAGAATGCGCGCACGGAGACTTCAACCGGAGGAAACAGAGGGAACGGAGGATGGCCGCAGTTTCCCGGTTTCCTATGACCCGGATTTCATAAGAAGAAGAGGCCAACATCTTACGGTTGCCGGCAAACAAGTTGATTTGGTAGCATTTAGCAAATGCGGCTGCTGACCCTGTCAGTGGCAGGGTCTGAGTGGAGCGCAGGGTATTCACCGGGGATCACACGCGATGAGCCACACGAGTAAGTTGAGTTTGTCTTCCAAGCATGTTCAGGACCTAGACATGGCGGAGGACCGGTTCCTCGAGGTCCTGTTGTCGGAGTTTGACGTATTCCGTAAACCACCGACGGAATCACACGGGTTCCAGCTATGGGTCTGTTTTGACGATAAGACGCCATCGATCTGGGACAACAGTGGCCGCCGTTATCTGCGCAGTATTCAGTCTTCAGACAAAATGGTGGAGTATCAGCGCAAACTGGATGCCTTCTTCTTTGATGATGACAAGAGTCCCGGACTGCAGAGCTCGTTCCCGTATCGTGACCCTGATTTTGTCTTCCGTTATGCTAGCGGCGGCACACTGCCAATCATTCGTTTCTCCGACCGGCAGGATCAGAACGAATACTTTTGTCTGTTGTACCGCGAAGTGGACCCGATTGGATGGAATCTGCCAAACGGGGGATCAGATAATCGCCGCGAGTTGGCCAATCCGCAACTGATTATCGAGCGGGAGTTGCAGGAAGAGATCATTATCGCCGACCTCGAGCAATACAAACGGTACGTGTTCGGCCGGAATGGATGTAAGGCAAACGATCTTCCAGCGCATGCCATTGCCCGGCGGCTTTGGGACGAATACCAACCCACCAGGAATCTAAGGCGGTTGGATGTTGTGGATATCCGCCCGGAATGGGTTCTTGGTCCGGATTCTCTACTCGTGCGGGCGGGGGATGCGGCTCCGGTTAAGAGAGATGGTTTATTCATTAATATCAACGGCGAGGATTTCGGTATTGAACTGGATCGAGTTGCACGTATGACGCTTCCCAGGGACGCAGTCATGTTCGCCGGTGAGATCGACCGAGGGCACCTT
>CAZWPN010000240.1:0-4569 GCA_964635275.1 uncultured Victivallales bacterium
ATTCTCACAACCACTTCACACCTCACAGGTTAGTCAAGGTTGTGTATTTGCCATGTGCACATCAGCTTTTGCGTGGACCCCGGTGAGCGGCTGTGCCAGAATCTGCGCTCAGTTGTCGGGAGGAGGTGATTAGCATGCCACGGATAGACGACTTACTGCGGACCATGGTTGAGTCCAAGTCGAGCGATCTGCATCTGACGTCGGGATCCCGTCCGTTTCTTCGTCTCCATGGCGATATGACCGAGGTCGCCGGTTGGGATACGCTCACCGATGCGTCCAATCGGGCCTTGATTCAGGAAATCCTTCCTGACAAGAATCGTATCGAACTCGAAACGAACTGGGACACGGACTTTGCCTACGAAGTGACTGGAATGGACCGGTTCCGGGTAAACGTATTCTTCGATACCCATGGTGTCGGCGCTGTGTTGCGTCGGATCCCGTCAAAAATCCCATCAGTTGATGAGTTGGGTTTGCCCGCGGTTGTGCAGTCGCTCTGTCACCTGTCAAAGGGGTTGGTCGTGGTTACCGGGCCGACTGGAAGCGGTAAGTCCACGACACTGGCAGCGATCATTGACCTGATCAACCGCACGCGATCAGACCATATCATCACGATCGAGGATCCAGTCGAGTTTGTCCATAATTCCAAGCGATGTCTGGTGAATCAGCGCGAGGTACATCGGCACACGCGCAGTTTTTCCAATGCCCTGCGAGCCGCCTTGCGGGAAGATCCGGATATCGTCATGGTCGGAGAGATGCGGGACTTGGAGACCATCGAGATCGCTCTTGAAACCGCAGAGACCGGGCACCTGGTTTTTGGCACGCTCCACACCAACACGGCGGCTTCGACCGTGGACCGGATCATAGACAAGTTTCCCGCGGATCGTCAGAACCAAGTCCGTACCATGTTGGCCGACTCGCTGCGCGCGGTGATTGCCCAGACACTGTGCAGGAAGATCGGCGGCGGACGCATAGGCGTTTTCGAAGTGCTGGTGGTCAATACCGGCATTTCGAGCAACATCAGGGAAGGCAAAACCTTCATGATCCTTTCCGCCATGCAGACCGGCCGCTCCACAGGCATGCAGACGTTTTCGGATGAACTGGTCCGGGTCGTCATGGATGGGAAGGTAACTCCCGAAGAGGCATATCTGAAGGCGGTTGACAAGCCGACTGTGCGCGAGAAACTGGAACAGGCAGGTTTCACTCTGAATCTGGTGCCTGAGTCGGGTGAAACGCCTCCTGTGGCGGTTGCTCCAGATCGGACGGCGGAGTACCAGGCGATCATTGAGCAGTGCCAGAAGACACTCAAGGCCGATCCCAACAACATGGATGCCATGAACAATCTTGCGTGGATACGGGCAACCCACCCGAATCCGAAACTTCGCGACGGGAAGGAATCTCTCAAGCTTGCGGAGCGGGCTAATACAATTACCAAAGGCGCCAATGCAACCGTTCTTGATACGCTGGGCGCCGCACAGGCGGAGTCGGGGAACTTCAGGGCGGCGATAGAGGCAGCACGCAAAGCGCTTGGCATCGCCTCGGCTGAACGCGATAACGCAAGGATCGCAGCCCTCAACCGGCAACTGAGTTGTTATGAGAGCGGCAACGCCTTTCGCGAGGAATGAAGTGACGAGCTTCATCGCAACGCATCAACCCGCAGGAATGCGCCGTGCCCGACCCGATACAAGTGAGACAATATGTCCCTTTGCGTGCCTCGGCTCGCTTTGACAGGGACAGCCTAGCTCAGTTGCCACCCGAAACACTCCCATGCGTCAGGCATTGCATTAATTGTAACGTTGTGGTGGTTAAGATGTTAACATGTGTTGTCGCGTGTAGTGGCCATCTTGGTACGGTGCCTGCTTATACCATGACGACAATTTACATGTAGAAGGTGTGGTTGTTGGGGAGGGGTGTGCCATGGCAAAAGTACTTGGAATTGACTTGGGAACCACGAACTCATGCATGTCGGTCATGGAGGGTGGTGAACCTGTTGTAGTGCCCAATGCGGAAGGGATGCGGACAACGCCGTCCGTGGTGGCGTTCACCAAGAGTGGCGAGCGGCTGGTTGGTCAGGCGGCCAAGCGGCAGGCGGTTACGAATCCGCGCAATACGGTCTATTCGATCAAGCGTTTCATGGGCAGGAAGTTTGAGGAAGTCCAGCAGGAGGCCTCGCTGGTTCCTTACAAAGTGGTTCGTGCACAGAACGGCGACGCCCATGTTGAGATCGGCGACAAGACATACTCTCCGCCTGAAGTCTCGGCGATGATCCTTCAGAAGCTGAAGACTGACGCCGAGGCGTTCCTTGGTGAAAAGATCACGCAGGCCGTTGTCACTGTCCCGGCGTATTTCAATGATAGCCAGCGTCAGGCGACGAAAGATGCCGGGCGCATTGCCGGGCTTGACGTGCTGCGCATCATCAACGAGCCTACTGCGGCTTCGCTCGCCTACGGTTTGGACAAGAAGAAGGACGAAAAGATCGCGGTGTTCGATTACGGTGGAGGTACGTTTGACATCTCCATTCTGGATATCGGCGATGGTGTTTTTGAGGTCAAGGCGACAAACGGTGATACGCACCTTGGCGGTGATGACATGGATCAGGCCATCATGGTATGGCTTGCCGCCGAGTTCAAGAAGGAGAACGGAGTTGACCTGACCAAGGACACTATGGCCCTGCAGCGGTTGAAGGAAGCCGCCGAAAAGGCCAAGTGTGAGCTGTCATCCTCGTTGCAGACCGAGATCAATCTTCCTTTCATCACGGCCGATGCCTCCGGCCCAAAACATCTTAACGTTACGCTGAGTCGCTCGAAGCTTGAGCAACTGGCGGACGGACTGGTGGAGCGTACGACGGCGCCTTGCCGTAACTGCTTGAAGGACGCTGGCGTCAGCACCGTGGATGAAGTCATCCTGGTTGGCGGCCAGACCCGGATGCCGAAACTCCAGCAGAAAGCCAAGGACCTGTTCCAGCGCGAACCGCACAAGGGAGTCAATCCGGACGAGGTGGTCGCCGTGGGTGCGGCTATTCAGGGCGGGGTGCTCAAGGGCGAGGTGAAGGATGTGCTGCTGCTCGACGTGACACCGCTTACGCTTGGCATCGAGACGCTGGGCGGGGTGTCGACGCCGATCATTGAGCGCAACACGACAATCCCGACGCGGAAGAGCGAGATCTTCAGCACGGCTGCAGACAATCAGTCCACTGTGGAAATTCACGTGCTGCAGGGCGAGCGCAAGATGGCTGGGGACAACAAACCCATCGGGCGCTTCCATTTGGACGGCATACCGCCGGCGCCCCGCGGCGTTCCGCAGATTGAAGTGGCTTTTGACATTGACGCCAACGGCATCCTGCACGTTTCCGCGAAGGATCTCGGGACGGGCAAGGAGCAGAAGATCACCATCACCGCCTCGTCCGGTCTTGACAAGCGTGAAGTCGAGGAGATGGTGAAGGACGCCGAGCAGCATGCCGCCGATGACCAGCAAAAGCGCGAATCGGCGGAAAGCAAGAATATGGCGGAAGCCCTCGTTTACCAGACGGAAAAACTGCTGAAGGAGCAGGGCGACAAGATTGCCGCGGACAAGAAAGCGCCGGTCGAGGGTGCAATCGAGAAGCTCAAGGCAGCCATCAAGTCCGGCGAGACCGCGACCATCAAGGCGCGCGTTGAGGAGCTTAACACGGTTATGCAGGCCGTGTCCTCGGATCTTTACTCGAAGGCCAAGACGCGGGGGCAGGGTCCGGAAACGGGCGGTGCTCAGGCGGAGGACGCCGACAGTGGGCGTGCGGAAGAAAAGGCCGACGGAGATGCGAAGGGCAAGCCGGATGGCGATGTCATTGATGCCGATTTCGAGATGGTGGACGACGACAAGAAGCGGCGTTAGTGGAATGCGCCGTTTTTTGGGTAATCAACAACAACAACAACAAAGGAGGGATAGAGTACATTCATGAACATTAAACCGTTATCTGATCGCGTGCTGGTCGAGCCCGTGGCCGAGGGAGACGTTCGCAAGGGTGGGATCATCATTCCCGACAGCGCCAAGGAAAAGCCCCAGGAGGGGAAGGTTATCGCTGTGGGCACGGGCAAGCGGGATGAATCCGGCAAACTGATTCCGTTTTCGGTTAAAGAGGGCGACCGTGTGCTGATGCCCAAGTACGGTGGAACCGAAGTCAAGCTTGACGACAAGACCTACCAGATTGTTCGCGAAGAGGACATCCTGGGCGTCATCACGAAGTGATTGAACGAAGCGGAATACGACCGGGAATAACAAAGACAAGGAGAGTGAACTATGGCAGACAAAGGTAAGCAGTTGAAGTACGACAGCGAAGCCAGGCAGTCAATTCTGCTCGGCGTCGAGAAGCTCAGCCGGGCAGTGAAGGTGACCCTCGGCCCCGCAGGCCGTAACGTGATTCTGGACAAGAAGTTCGGATCCCCCACGATTACCAAGGACGGCGTGACAGTGGCCAAGGAAATCGAACTTCCGGACCCGTTTGAAAACATGGGCGCCCAGATGGTTCGCGAAGTCGCCAGCAAGACGAGCGATGTGGCGGGCGACGGGACGACGACGGCGACCCTGCTGGCCGCG
>CAZWPN010000241.1:0-4531 GCA_964635275.1 uncultured Victivallales bacterium
GGACCGGTCGCATGGCCAGGTCGGCGATCTTTTCGACCAGGTTGATCGTGCCGACCACCAGCCGGACCTGCGCGTTCTCGTACGTTTCGCCGGAGTTGTTGAAAACGCGCACGTAACCGGTGAGGTCGAGCGTGGTCTCGGTCCGGTTGGCGATGCCCACGTAGTCGGCGGCCCAGGTGATGCCGCTCGTGAAATAGCGTATTTCCACAGCAACCTTGCCGTCGATCGCGCTCTTGATGTTCCACTGCAGCGCGTCGTTCCTGCCGGATGTGAAGGTTGTGTCCACCAACTCCGCCTTGCTTTCCTGTTCGAGTATCCGGAAATCAATGCTGGTTGGATCGATCAGGGTGTTGGCCCACGAGAACTGGATCAGGTTGATGCCCTTTTTCAGTGTCAGCAGGCGCGTTTCCCGGACCATCGTAACGTCTTCCGAGTTGTAGATGGTCAACTGCGTCTGCTCGCGGCGCGGGATCGTCACGAGATTCACGTCCGCCCGGGACGCCGGGCAGGACAAGGCCGCCAACAGCAGGCCGGCAACTACGATAGCCTCACGCATGTTACGGTCTCCGTCTATCGCTTGAAGAGGCGGCGATTACCGACGCCTTACCGGTCAAACAGACTCTCCTGCATGATAAGACGTTTGTCGAGGCAGGAATCTTTCCAAAAAAATGTTTCGTTGAGGCGCTGCGCCGTGACCACTGCTGTCCAAAATAGCACGAAGTCTTTGTGGTAGTCGTGTTTCTACTGGGCTTCTTCCCCTTGGTTAGGCCGCGGCGGGACGTGCGCTGTCCAAAACGAAATAAAACTGTTCAGGCGTGCCCCGCAACGATGTAGCGGTTGGCCCTGAGCATAAGCCTAGATGCTTACCAAAGGCCGGCGACTCTTACACTCGAAAAACGGACCCAAAAACAGCTTCTCAGGCCCCTTTCCCACCATCCAACCACCGCCATCTACTTGGTCTTCCACCCCTTACCGTGGTCCGACCCGAATGGCGCTTTATGTTGCGCGCAACATAAAGCGCCATTCGGCTCTGACCCCGTCAACACCAAGACTTGAATGGAGACCTAAAGCCTTTCGGTCTATTCGATCCGAAAAGCGATTTCTTATCAGTCAGTCCGCACTAGCGCTGTGCCCGCTGGCGCAAACGGTCCAAAGTGCCCGACCGGACCATGAAATCGAACAACTCTTGAGCGATCACCTGATGGGCAAGGGCCGAGGGGTGAGGGTCCGATGCACTGACGCTCATGGCGGAAGGGGGCAACCCGCGCTCTAGAAAGGAGGCATCGACCACGGATTTCAACTCCACCAGGGGGATGCCGTATTCCGCGCTGACCCGGCGCACGTGGTCCGGGGGAGATTCGGCGGCCAGAAGAATCACCTCGAAGTCATGGCGTCGGGCCAGGCGGGCCAGGCTCCCGACAGCATCCTGGTAAGCCTCCACGCCCACCATATCGCGAAACAGCCGTGGGACCTTGTGGGGATCGCTTTCAAACCGGGATCGGTCCTCAGCCTTGGGCGCGGCACGAAACTTCATCAACTTGCTGGCCCACCGCTCGCGCGTGCGGTTCTTGCGGCGCAGTTGGATCTGCTCCAGCAGGAAGGATTTTTGAAGCGTGAAGTAGTTCTCGCGCTCGATGATGAAGTTTGGCAGGTCCAGGTCGTTGCCGACGTACTCGAGAAGCACCAGGTGCGGGCGGCGCAGCAACCCCTGCTCGTGGAACGTCTCGACTTCCATGACGGTGTTGTAACCCGGCACGGAGAGGTTGATCACCTGCCAGGACAATCCCGGTTCGTGTTGTTCCAGCAGGCCTTGCAGACGATAGAGGTAACTCTCCTCGTCAGCCACGCCCCAGCCGAGCATGACGGAATCGCCCAGGCCAACCACGCTGACCACGGGGCCGTTGGAGGAAATCGGCGGCATCCTCCGCCACCCCTCGGGGTCCGTGGTCAAGCGCCATCCCGCCAGCCGGACATCAAGGTTGGGCTTCAAGGAATAGATCCGCCGGGTATTCGGGCTATGACGGATGATGTCGCGCAAGCGCACGTTTTCCTGAGTGGGCGGGGGAGCGGCATTTGTCGCGGACTCCATCGCGCTGTATGCCTCCAGGTAGCGCTGGTCTTCGCGCCAGGTCTTGACCCGGCACGCGACTTCGAGCAGCGCCATCAGGAGGGCCCCCGTAACCGCGCTTAGCGCCAGCCGCCGGACCAGCCAACCGATGCCATGCAAATCGCGCATCATTTGTGGCTGATTCTGAACCCATCCAGTGTCTTCGTCAAGCCACGATTTGACCTCTCGCCACCGCCCCAAAGCACTCGTATCCTCCTGTCCTCACATGCCTTATGGGGCATCGGGGACGTTCTAGCTATCCTTCTTTCTCTCAATCGTTTGCGTCCTAATTAGCGCGCCTGACGGGGGTCGTCCTCGTTGCGGCCTTCCCATCCGCCGAAGAAGGCGTCTTGACGCTGAGCTGCCGGTAAGACGGCTCAAGCCCCACCTTCGCCTGGATGGCATCCAGAAGTTCCTTGGGCGGCGTCCCTTGTTCCAAAAACGTGTTGTTGATCCATTGATTATCGCACCCCGGATCGTTGATGTTAAGCGCCTTTGTCGCGCCGAATACGACGTTGTTCTCGAACCGACAGTTGGAGTTCTTGCCGTCGAGATAGAGGCCGGCTGAAGCGTAATGCACCTTGCTGAAAGGATTGCGGATGTCGTGGATCAGGTTGCCGCGGATCGAACACGGTGCGCCGTATTGAATAACGTGCTGTACAGGCCGGCCCCATCGAAGGTCACCTGCATCGCGTTGTAGATGTGGTTGAATTCGACGGAGTTGTTCCTCGCAAAGGGTATCTTCGGATCCTGGCTGCCGGCAAAGCCAATGCCGAAATAACCGGTGTCATGGATCAGATTATGGGCGATGGTCGAATTCTTTGATTCGCCCAGGATGACGCCACACCCGGCATAGTCGGTCACGCCGCTTGATTGTCGACGTCCGGATACTCCACCGGTCACCCCTCACCCCCTGCTCCCATAATCCGAGGTGGCGGAGGATGCGCTCGATCACCGCCCGGTCGTCAATGAGAGAGACAATCCGCATATCCTTCGAACACCTTGGGCAGAGGAGCGGATCGGCCCTTTCGGCGCATGATCCGGAACACTTCCACCGCACTGGTCTGTTGGCTATTCATGGCTGTTTCTCCTGGGCGATATTGACAATAGGTCTACCATTTGGTATCCGTAATGCCATGAAGACCAAAAACGAACTGATGATGGATGGAGCCGGCCGGATCGTGCTGCCGCAGCCGGTACGTCGCCACTTCCACCTGACCCGTGGATCGACGTTGGAGATGGATGTCCAGCCGGAAGCCATCGTCCTTCGTCCCCATACCCGGCAGGCCGGACTCACGGAAGACGGAGGACTACTGGTCCATGAGGGGACGCCCAGCGGCGACCTCCTGAACGCGGTCGTGGACAGCCGCCAACGGCGGGACCTCTTGGTGACGGGCGGACGGCTATGAACGTGTTCTGCGACACGTCCGTTCTGGTGGCGGCCTGCGTCCGCCAGCATCCGCATTTCGCGCCCGCCCACGCCGTGCTGAAGACCGTGGCCGCCGGCGATCAACAGGGAGTGATATCCGCGCACAGTCTGGGCGAACTCTACTCGGCACTCACCTCGTTGCCGGTGACTCCACGCATCCTCCCTGCGGAGGCCGACCGAATCATCCAGGTCAACGTCCTTGCCCATTTCAAATTGATCCAGATCACATCGGCCATGTACGTCGCGGCCATTGACGCCAGCGTGCGACAATCGCTGGGCGGCGGGAAGGTCTACGACGCCCTGCTGCTCGCCTGCGCCCGAAAGGCCGCCTGCGACCGCATCTACACGTTCAATATCGGCGACTTCCGACGCCTCGCGCCGGATCTGGCTGACCGCATTGCCGCTCCTTAGCCCTGATTTCTCACGAACCCGGAACGGGGTGTTCGAAATCAGCCTGTGGCGCAAGCCGATGGAGTCGAAGCCCGAAGGGCGCGTTTCGAACACGAAGTGTGAAAAATGCGGGTTAGCATCCTTCGGCCTCCTGCAGCACATTCCAGTTGAGGATGAATGCCTGTCGCTTGTTCTACAGACGGATCAGCGCAGGGAATCGAACGCCAAGGCGGCGGCACCATCCAACGCGGTGCGGCAAGTGCGGCGGACCTCGCAACCGAGGCGTCCGGTCAGCATTTCCAGCCAAAGCGCGGAAGCGCTGCCGCCACCCGCGGCGAGGACATGGCCTCCGGGCGGGGGCAAGCCAACGCCAAGCTGATGGACCATACGTTCCATGCTTGCGCACAGGGCCTCCAGGATGGAGCGGGCTAACTCGGCTGGATGATGATGCAACCCCAGATTCCGCCACGCACCGGCGCAGGCCGTCAGGTCGGGCTCGAAGCACAGTCCGTGGCAGCCGGGCGCAGCAGAAGCGGCAAGCTCGAAGAATCTGGCGTCCGTGGCGGCGCCGGCGATCACCGTCTGCGCCCAGTTGATGAGGTTGC
>CAZWPN010000242.1:0-4455 GCA_964635275.1 uncultured Victivallales bacterium
CCCGCCTTCCGATTGTGGATTGACGCGGGGACCTTTCTTTTCGCTGCAATTGCGGAATGAGCAGAAGCACGAGAATGGCACGTCAATCGCTCTTCCTTACATGGTGCAATAACACCCCTTAGGTCCCAGTGGTCGTTATAACAGGAGGAATCGTGTGAGCGAGTCGGTTAAGCGTATCCGAGCAAGTGTGGCGGTTAAGAAGGCGGTTAAGTGTAGCACAGTAAAGCACTTACGCCTACTCTTAAACGCACACTTAACCGACGCTCTTAACCGGATACGCTTAACCGACCTGCTTAATCGACAATGTCGGGTGGCAAGTGGCGAACAACAACATGTTGGGGCTACCCACTCCAAACTCGGAAGCGCCGAACTACGGAATCCGAAGGGCGGCATGACCTTGGTCGAGGTCGTTATCGCTATGGCGCTGATTACCATGGTGATTGGTGGACTCTACGCCGTCGGTCTCAAGTCCATACGATTCACGGAGCACAATCGTCTGGCCACGGAAGCCCGCGGGATGGCCAAGGAACGCCTTGAGGATATTATCGCAGTGGGCATGGCAAACCTGGCCAATACCAGTTGCACACTGACGAACCGATCCACCAACTTGACATCCAGAGGCGACGTGGTCGTTCGACAACCGAGAGTCGCGTGGCATGCCGCCGACGGAAGCGTCACCAACTTATCCGCCGCCGTTTACGCCGAAGCCCACGTTGACGTGTCGTTCCGATCCCAGTTGTCGATTGGAATAGTGACGGACACTTACTCCAGCATTGTGGTTCAACCATAGGATGAAGTTCATGATCGAGAGAACACAACCGACTGGGATGCGCCAGTCGCGGAACGGCTTCACCATTGTGGAGGTTCTCGTGTCTGCGGCGATTTTCTCCCTTGTGATGGCCGGGGTGTTGACTGCCTTCTTGTGGGTTGCGGACCGCTCCGCACTTTGCGTGAAGATGGCCTGGTCGCAGAAGGAAGCCCTGCAAACAGCGGAGAAACTGACCATGCTCATCAGGAACGCATCCGCCATTGTGCGAATAGACGAGGTTGAGGGAGAGTGGGTTGAACTGCTTTTTACAAACGGCGTTGTCGGTCGTCTATCTTATTCGAATGCCATGCCAACGTTGCGGGCTGGGAAAATGTACCTGACCCGCACCAACAAAACAGAAATCATTGTGGCGCGTGGTTTGACGGAAATCCAAAGGTCACAGGGTTTCACAACCCCCGTGTTCACCCGAACGCGGGAGAATGCGCTTCATATAGCATACCGCGTGTCGGAGCCGGCAGCGGGCGGGGCAAGGGACGCCGATGACGATGAATACGCCGCTTGCGTCAGTTTCGGAGTATGTCTCCGAAACGTGGAGTGATGCAGGGGAGAAAATGCACTGGAGGGTCAAAATGAAACACTCAACCGGCATGGCGTATCCGCAGCGTGAAGGAGCGGTGCTTCTGACGGCTATCACACTGCTGGCAATCGCCGCGATGACCGGCGGTTCGATCCTGACCGCAACAATGAGCTACGCCCGGCAGACAGAGGCTTCGTCTGCTCGGGAAAAGGCGGCGTTTCTGGCCGATGCCGGCGTGCGCGCGGCCATTGTCGAACTGAACAGGCCTGGCGGGGACGGGAACATCGAGTACAGCGAATCGCGCGGCTATTTCGCCCAAACCCAGAGCTTCGCGAAGGCTAACTGGGGATTCCAGACCCGCAAGTCCGGTTTCCGCGTCACATCCATCGGCTGGTATGCCACATCGTATGTTACCGTGGAATCCGGCATGCTCACCAATACGGCATGGGGTGACATTCACGCGCTCTACCTTCATGCGCTCTATGCCGGGAATTCCAGTCACGACACGAACTACGTGCTGAAGATCGGCGGCACCGGAACCGGGGCCGATTTCGTCAACGGTGACACCTATTCCGGCAACAAAATCGCGCTGTCCGGCACCGCCAGACTGCGCCTGCCGGAGATCCTTGTTGACACCAACAACAACAAGATCTGCGACGCGGGTGAGACGTGGACCAATGCCTATGCCGTCCGGGTCTTCACGAACCCGTTGTCACAGGCGGCGTTCAATACCTACGTAACCCAAATGCAGACGAACATGAGCGAGGTCTACAACAACGGCAAGTATGACCAGGGCGAGGCCTTTGTGGACAGCAACAACGGCGTTTTCGATCCTTGGGAGCCCTTCACGGACGCCAACAGTAACGGTGTATGGGACGCCGGCGATTCGTTCGTTGACAGAAACGGCAACGGCCAATACGACGCCGGAGTGGACACGGTCGTGGATAGAGGTAATGGACAATACGATGCAGGAGAGGAGTGGACCGAGGATAATAACAGTACTAGAAGGACTTATCGAAAGAACGGAAGATACGATGCGGCGAAGGGATACTGGCGAAACGTCAGCGGCTCCTGGGTATGGACTAATCGGTACGGTTCCTCTTTTCAGTACTCGTGCTCCTCCTGGCCGGCCGAGAGTTACATGGACGTTGGCGACGGCAACTACGTGGCGCAGGAAGACTACGAGGACGGTAACGGCGTGTATGATCAGGGCGAGCAGTACCTTGATGACAGGAACTCCGAATACGACTACGGAACACAGGCCACCAACACTATCACTGGCATGCCTTCCCCGGGGCCGGGGCAGACGGCAGCCAGGGGGACCAATGCTGTCATTGATCCGCCTGATCTGGTGAAAATGTACTACGATGTTCCCAAAACCAACGCGGCCGGCAAGCCTTCGGGCGCGAAGGAACGCTGGGGCCATGACGTGGCGGTAACAAGCAGTGACTTCACGTCCGGATCAACGATCACCGACACGAGCAAGCCCGAACACATATTCGCGCGCAATCCCAGCGGCCGTGGAAATACAAGGATCAGAGACGTGAATGGAAACTACATAGATGACTTCTTCCTCGAAGATGATTCCCAAGGCAGCACCGAATTGCCGGCGATCTGCAAGGACGACAATGTGGAGCGCAATGACGGTACAATTTACTACGATGTGACCGATTCCTACCGCATCAATGTCCTCCCAGAGGCCAATAACAAATTGTATTTTGTGGATGGAAACCTGTACATCCACCACCCGAGCGCCTTCAGCTTCCGGTTCAAGACTCCGGGAACACGGATCACCATTGTCGCCAGAGGCAATATCACGATCTCGGACGAGTTCTACTACAACGCCGACTATCCCACAGGCGCTCAGCAGATTGCCTATCAGGACTTCAACAGCACCAAGGTCTTGAATCCCAAGGATGCCCTGTGCATGATCGCACTGAAGAACCCGAACCAACCCACGAACAGCGGCAACATACTGATCGGCGACAGAACCTATGGCACAGGTGGCAGTATTCACGCCATGCTCTACGCGGAGAACAACTTCATAGACAACAACCTCGATTCCGGCGCACAGAATTATATCAGCGTTTTCGGAAACATGACCGCCGGGAATTTCGTCGATCTGAAGCGAAGTGGATCATCACGGACCCGCCTGGACATATCGTTGGACGATCGTATCCGGCGGGGTGTTCTGATTGACGGAGATCCGATCGTGCCAGGCTTGCCGTATCCCGTTGGCAACCAGCGCAAACAACAGGGTCCTGTCGCCCGATGGTCCATCGATCCGGGAACATGGTCAAGTTGGTCGGGACTGAAGTAGGTATCAATGAACCCACTGCATCGAGGATCAGGCTGGTCGTTCGCCATCGTCATGCCGCTCTGGTTGAGTTTGTCCACCGTGAATGCCTGGGCACAACTCGGTATGCCGGAACAGGTTGTCTGCGGTCTCTGGGGCAGGCCGATTGCGGGAAAAGTGGATACGAACGGGTTTGGCGCGTTGAGTTTTCTGACCAACGGCATTTCAATCACCGCAGATTTCATGGATGGAGTCGCCCGCAGGACCCGGTATCGAATGAGCGCCCTCGACGAAGAATCGGCTTTGCCTTTCCTCGTTTCGAACGACGAAGGCTGCTCTTGGAGACGCTGGCCTGCGGCCAGCCGCGGCACACTGGTCGGCCGCACGGTCTGGTCCAGGTCGGACGAAAGAGCCATGGCGGTGCTGAGAGAAGACCAACTCGTTGTTTCCTCCCGTGAATGGAATGCGGTGCATGCACAGAAACCGAAACTGGATGCCGAACCTGCGGGCATGCCGGCGACGACCAACGAGCAGCCCGCCGCCATCCCCGACGCCCGAAAGACGGAAGACGACTCCAGTACCGCAACCCTATCCTCATCCAACGCACCGCCTTTGAAAACGACAACAGCGCACATCGTCCCCACCCCGCCGCAGAAGCCACGCCCCCCCTCAGATATGCCGCTCAAAGGTGACTCGACGGAAACCGTTCTCGAACGGCTAGGCAAACCAAAGGGCACCATGTCGGTATCCGGCCGCGAAGCGTGGCTCTACCCCTGGGGCACTGTCTGGATCACCGACGGCAAGGTGCAACGG
>CAZWPN010000243.1:0-4436 GCA_964635275.1 uncultured Victivallales bacterium
CACTTCGTCCACCACGGACTTGTGCTCCTGCAACAGCGCCAGCAGGTTTTTAAAAGGCTCGTCGGTTTCCCACTGAGGAAGCCCGATGCGCCAGGAGAGAGTCAGTTTCTTATCTGCGTTCTTCATTGCATATCTCGAAGGATTCTTGTGTTTTGTCGTTAGTCACAAGCAATCTCCGATCAACTCGTCTTCCCCGGCCGGACCAAGGTCGAGCACATGGAAATATGTCATGATGCCGCTCGGATCGATGAACTCGGTGAAGACCAGCGTCTCCTGCGGCGCGCCCTTGCTCCATTCCCCTTTCGCTTCCACTTTGGCCGTAACCGTTACCTTCCGCCCGTCCGGACGTATCGTCGCATCCGGTTCCGGCTCCCCGAGGGTGGCCATATCAATCACCATCCCCTGAAAGTTCGGGTGCTTCTTGAGCACCTCTCCGTTCTGGGCCGTACCCAGGCAGTACACCACGGGACCCCGCACCAGCGCCACCTTCCCCTCCTGCATCTGGTGCCCCTTCACCAGGCGCCACACCATCGGCATCTCCAACGTGACGGTATCGCCCGGCGCCCAGGTGCGGCGCAAGCGATACGGCTTGCCTGGCCGTGCGGCGATCGGGGCGTCGTGGTTGACCGTGATGGCCGCGCTGCGACACCAGCGCGGAATACGCAGCCTCAGGGTGAACGCAACCGCCTTTGTCGGCGTCACCCGAATCTGCACGCGGCCGGAATTGGGATAGTCCGTCTCCTGCGCCAGCGAGACAGAAATGCCGCCGCCCAGCGGCAGTGTCGTCTGCGACGACGTGTACAGGTTGACCGCGATGTCGCGCCTGCCGGTGCGATAGTAGACCTTCTGCGGAAGCTCCGCCACGATGCGCCGGAAGTTGCCGGGACAGCAGAACCCGTCCTGATCGTGATAGACGCGCTCGCCGGTGAACGGCGCAAAATAGCGGAGCTTGCGCCCGGCTGGATCCTGCGCCGCGAAGAGCGCGTTGTAGATCGTCCGCTCCATAATATCGCCGTAGCGCAGATCACCCTCCAGCCGCATCAGGCTGTCCAGCCAGCGCAGCAGATAGGCCGTCACGCACGACTCGCCGATCATGCCGGCGCCGTTCTGCGTGTAGGAGAAATGCTCGCCATCCGACGCCGACCCCACCACATTGAGGCCGCCGCCCTGCCGCAGCAGTTCATGGCGCATGTAGCGGCTCATCTCCAGCAGCGCCGGCTGTCGCTCATGACGATACAACTCGGTCTGGGCATAGCAACGTGCCAGCATCACGTACACGTGCGCGGGCTTCGTGTCGAAGGTCTGCTTCCAGCTCCGCAGCGACGCGCACTGGATTTCCCCGCTGCCGTGCCCGTGGCGGATCTCCGCGGCGAACTCCCGATACCGCTCGTCACCGGTGCAAGCGTAGAGAACGAGAAACGCCTCAGGTAACCCAGCCGTGCAAACCTCCTCCGGCTTGGCGTCCTTCCCAAACGTCCCGATCACGTAGTCGCCGAGTTCCCGGGCATACCGCAACGACGTCTCGTTGCCAGTTGACAGCCAGTGCCGGGCCAATCCCAGCAGAAGATACTCCTGCTCGTGCAAGGCCCAGTTTCGATGATTCTGCGCGGCAGCGGGTTCCGGCTGAAATATTCCGATGTAGCCGTCCGCGTCGCGCGTCTTGAGCACTTCCCCGATCAACCACGACGTCCGCTCTGCCACCGCCGCATCGCCGGTATATCCAGCGAAGAGGCTGCCCGCGTCAATCACCTTGCCCACACCGATATAGTGCCAGCCGTCAGCAAAAGGCCGTGTGCGGAACGGACTGATAAAGGTCACGTCGAGATCGAGCGCCATGTAGTTCTTATAAATCAGGCCGTTGATCCTCCGTCCGATCTCGCCGGACAACTCCGCCTGCGTGAGCGTGACCGGCTGCAAGGTATCATTCACTTTAAGTTCCACAGTTTGCGAATCCCTCATGTTCGTTCCTCTCTGATCTGAGACACCAGGTTTCGGGTTTCAGGTTTCAGGAAACACAACTAACTCATGAGCAAGAACTTCCAACCTGAAACCCGAAACCAAGTCGCATGCCCCGATCCATCTGGCGGCTTTGCGCCAGGGGCCGCACTGAAACCTGACACCTGACACCTCTTCTACTCCGCCATCAGTTCCCGCACGGCGCGCGCGATCGCATCCGCATCCGGCACCAACTGTTTCTCCAGCGGCGGACTGTAGGGCACCGGCGCAAACGCGCCGTGCAGCCGCTTGACCGGCGCGTCCAGGTCGTCGAAGCCTTCGGCCACCACAACCGCCGCGATCTCGCTGGCCACGCTGTACGGAGCGAAGTCCTCGTCCACGATCAAAAGTCGCCCCGTCTTGCGCACCGACTCCAGCACCGTCGCCGTATCCAGCGGCGCCAGGGTGCGCGGGTCAATCAATTCGACTTCAATACCTTCCGCGGCCAGCGTTTCCGCCGCCTTCTTGGCGAGATGCACCATCATGGCCATCGCCACCACGGTCACATCGCGCCCTTCGCGCACGACCGACGCCTTGCCGAACTCGATCTCGTAGTCGCCTTCCGGCACGGGGCACTTGAAGCCGATCAGCTCCCGATGTTCGAGGAACAAGACCGGATCGTTCCCGCGCAACGCCCGCATGAACAACCCCTTGGCATCGTACGCCGTGGAGGGCATCGCCACCTTCAGGCCGGGGAAGTGCGCAAACATCGAGCCGTAGTTGCCGGAGTGATGCGTGGCCGCCGAGTGCCCGATGCCAATGCAGCCGCGCAGGAGCACCGGCATGCTGAGCCGTCCGTTGCTCATATAGCGCATCTTGGCGATCTGGTTGATGATCTCGCCCACGCCGTCGAGCACGAAGTCGGCGAACATGAAGTCAATCACCGGCCGCGCGCCGGCCATCGCCGCGCCGCAGGCGAGGCCGACGAAACCGCGCTCGCAGATGGGGGTGTCACACAGCCGCACTCCGCCGTATTTCTGGAACAGGCCGGCGGTCGTGGCAAAGTTGCCGCCGCGTGCGCCGATCCCCTCGCCCATGACAAAGATTCCCGGCTGGCGCACCATTTCCGCCTCCAGCGCCTCGAGCGTACCGCGGATAAAGTTGATCTCCCTTGTGCCGGCGGCCAGTTCCGGCGTCCGCGCCGGCGGATGCTCGTCGCACACGTGTAACACGGCGCTCTCCGACCCCGGCCACGGATCGGCCTCGGCCTGCTTGAGAGCCTCCGCCACCTTCTCGCCGATCTCCTTCTCGATGGCCGCCAGATCACTCTCCGTGGCCATGCCGTCTTTAAGCAGGCGCTTGCGGAAGGCCTGGATCGGACACTTGGCTTTCCACTCCTCCACCTCCTCCCGCGTGCGGTAGGTGTAGTCGCCCATGCCTTCGGCATGCGGCCGCGTCCGGTAGGTCTTGCACTCGATTAACGTCGGCCCTTCGCCGGCGCGGGCGCGACGCACGGCTTCCTCCGCCGCGGCCGCCACGGCCACAACATCGTTGCCGTCCACGGCCACGCCCGGAATATTGTAGGCGGCGGCGCGCTGCGCGATCTCGGAATTGGCGCCGGAATAGCGGATCGGGATCTCGGTGGCATACTGGTTGTTTTCGCAAACGAACAGCACCGGCAATTTCCAGATGGCGGCCATGTTTAGGCCTTCATGGAACGCGCCGTTGTTGGAGGCGCCGTCGCCGAAAAACGCGGCAGCCACCCGGCCGTCCTTCGCCAGTTTAGCCGCATAGCCCGCGCCGGCGGCTTGGAGGATGCACGGACCCACGATGCCGGTGGTGCCCATAAGGCCGATCTCCGGGGCAAACAGGTGCATGCTCCCGCCCCGGCCGCCGGAGCAGCCCGTGGCGCGGCCCAGCAGTTCGGCTATCAGCGCGCGCGGCTCAAGCCCCTTGGCCAGGGCGTGACCATGCCCTCGGTGCGTGCTGAAGATTGGATCATCCGGCCGCAGGTGTGCACAGACGCCCGTCGCCACCGCCTCCTCGCCGATATAGGTGTGGCAAGCGCCGTGAATCAGTCCCCGCTGGTGCGCCCGTAGAAGTTGCTCTTCCGTCAGCCGAATCGTGAGCATCGTGCGGTAGAGGGATAGAAGTCGCCCACTGTTCTCGCTCAATGCGTGCTTTGTCGTTTTCTTCGTTGCCATATTGTCTCTCCCGTCCAGGTTTCAGGTGTCAGAAGACTCTCCCCATCTTCATCGTGATCCTTATCTTGATCTTGATCCCACCGACGCCGGATAAAGCCAAGGATCAAGATCATTCCTTTCCTGATCCCTGACACCTGCCACCTGACTCCTGACTCCTTCTTCCCTAGAAATCCCTCGAATACCCCGCGGTCCAGCCGCCATCCACGGTCATGACCGAGCCGGTGACATAGTCGTTCTCCGGTGCCACGAGGAACAAGGCCGCGTTGGCGATATCCTTGGTGGCTCCGAACCGGTGGA
>CAZWPN010000244.1:0-4394 GCA_964635275.1 uncultured Victivallales bacterium
CCCCTCTGGTGGCCGATTCACCGCCCGCGACCTGCGGGAGCAAGATGCTCCCGCCACTATAGTGAGGGGAGCTTCCAGCTCCCCATGGTCTGGCCCTGCAGGGTCATGGGCGAGGACCGGAGGCAGGTCTTGTTGTCGTTCTAACAGGAGGGATCGTGTAGGTGACGCGGTCAAGCGTATCCGAGCAAGTGTAACGGCTAAAAAAGCGGTTAAGTGCAGTACAAGGACACCGCGCTACCTGGCGCGGTCCTGAGAGGACGAGACACGGCCATAGCCAGCTATGGCGCGTTCGAGGAGCTTGAGATACTGATTCGTTATGGTGTCCCAACTCAACTCGCGAGTGGCGCGTTCCTTTCCCGCATCCGCCAACCGCCGACTCCGGGATGAGTCGGCCAGCAGCCCCCCGACCGCATCCAGCATGGCTGTGTAGTCCCCGGGCGCCACCAGAATACCGGTCTCGCCGTCAACGATGGCTTCCGGAATACCCCCGACCCTGGTCGCAACCGACGGGATACCCGCCAGGGCGGCTTCCGAGAACACAATGCCAAAGCCCTCGACGTCGCCGGGAATGTCGAGGCATGGAAGAACGAACAGATGCGCACGGCGGTAGAGCTCCAGAAGGTCATTGCTTGAAAGCGACCCCATGAGTCGAACGTGCGAACCGAGGCCCAGCGCATCAATCCGCCCGGCAATCCGGTCTCTCAGCCGCTCGTGGTGAACCAAAGACTGCCGGGCATCATCACCCACCACAAGGTACAGAACATCGGGGTGCCGCTTGACGAGATCTGGCATAACCTGCTCAACAAACTGAAGCACGCCCTTTCGCTGAATCAAACGCCCGACCGTCAGAATGACCTTGCGGTTGGCCGTCAGTGATGCAAGTTCAGATGCCCCCCCTGAAGGGAGCGATCGAAGGAAGTCCCCTACCCTGACGCCAGGATAGATCACCTCGATGCGGTCCGCATTGAATCCAGCATCCACCATGAACTTCTTTGTCTGGCAACTATTTGCCGCGATCAGAGTGGCGCAGCGCAGTATCAATCGAATGACCCGCTGATACAGGAAACCGGGGTGCAGCACATCGCTGCCATGAACCAGAATAACAACAGGTATCCGGAACATCCGTGAGAGAACAACAGCCGGCAGCCCCGGAACGACGCTGACACACAGCATGACGTCGGGCCGCTCCTGGCGACACAGCCGCCACCCCCGCCCAAACACAAAGCGCACGTAGGCAGCTATCCCCCGTCCGGACGCCCGTTCGACTCCATGGCGCACCCGCTCATCGTCCGCCCACGGCACAAGGGCACTCACCCGGTGCCCGGCATTAAGGCTCTCAAAGAGGTTCTCGGCCACATATTCCATCCCGCCCATAGTCGGCGGAAAATTCCATGACAAGAACAGCACCTTCATGGAACACCCGTGCCGGATGGCTTCGTTTCAATGCCGATACTGTGAATCACAACGCCAAGTTCGCGTATGTCGGGCGACCCGTAGTCGCTGGGGTGCCAGGGGTTACAGGCAATCTCGACATCGTTCGACACACTCAGCCATGCCATCGGAATCGGGCCACTCTGAACGCTGACCCCCGTGGCCGCGTCAGTGGACTGCGTCACAAGGTCAACCGGATGCCCATTGCATGACACACGCAGGCCCACCGCCCCGGCTTCAGCAGGACGAAGACCAAGGGTCAGCGCAAGGGTTATGACGGCGTCGCCTCTCGGAGGCGACATGGGAAGGCAAACCTTCGCGCGGCCTTTGGTCCAGCGCCCGACAACACCACCGGCGAAATACTCGTTGTGCCAGAACCCCTCCCGCAGCCAGCGCTGGCCGCCCACCGTCCCGAAACGCACGGTCGGCGATGGTGAGGCTTCGTTGATGTATCCGAAACGAATGCGTTTCAAGAACACCGCCCCATCGAGGGATACGCCGGACTCCCCCCCCTCTCGACACCCCGTGCGACGACGGAGTTGAATATCGAACCGCTCGCCGAATTCCGGACCGAGCACCACTTCTATTTTGCGGTCTTCCATCACCCGCGCCACCTCGCACGTCCCCAGTGAACGATCTCCGAAAAGGATGTCTACATTATCCGAGATTCCCCGCTCTCTTGTCGTGGAACACAGCGTCACTTCCATGACCCGTATGATTCCGGAGGGGGCTACCGGCGCCACCAGACGTATTCCCGCATTACTCACAACGACGGGAAAGAGACAGCTCACCGGGTCTGGCATGGTAACAGCTTCACCCGTCAGCAACTCCGGGAACGGCGTGGCAAAGTAGAGCAAGTCATAGGTTAGTACGTCCCCGAACCCTCGAACTCGTATGGGCATGCGGGAAGCCACAACCCCGTCCGATTCGACGCGGACGAGGAGAGGCGACGACTCACCCGACTCCGCAACCGGGAAGACGTTGAAACCGTTCGACAAACGGTTAGTCACAACAATGCCATCCACTGTAAGTGTCGCACGGGTTCGGTTGGATTCTGTGCCCCAGAGATGGCCGGCACGGACCTCCAGCCATCCCCCTGAGCCGGCCGGTCGAGGCAGCTCAAGAGCCACCTGCCGGTTGGTCCAAGGCTTCACTTCGTAAAGCGGCGTATCGCCGAGATCCCATTCTGGAGGGACGCAACCGTGCAGCGCAACGTCGGCAACCTTGTCGAGATCGAACAGTTCCATAAGGGGCCCTGCCTCTGCGGCCTCTGACTCGCCCCGGATCAAGTCGAACAGATAGACCCTCCGCCCGCTGGCCAACAACTCATCAACGTGCCGTCTCAGTCGCTCGCTCCGTGTCGCCGCCGGCTCCTGGTCAAAGAATGGAACATCGTACGATTCAACACCGCCGAACCACTCGATCAGTTCGCAGAGGTTGCGGCGGCAAAAGACGACAGGTCGCTGATCAACCGGTATGTGCCGCGCCAGCGCGGAGCTTAAAGATCGGGCTGCCTGGAATCGAAAGTTCTCCGGCCTGGCGCCGCGCGGCAGAAGTTCGTGGCAGGCATAACCGGACCCAATAGCCAACGCAAGCAATGCCCCTGCCGCGGCGGACCACGTCGGGGTAGTCCAGCGGCACAGCAGACGGCCGCAACATTGCGCCAGCCCGGTCGCAAGGCGACACAGTCCGTAGGCGGCTGTTATGGTCATGAAGAGAATGACAATGTGGAAATAGCGCGGAACGAAGACATAGTAGAACAGGTAGCATGCAGCGAACAGCATTCCGCCGGGAATAACCAACAAAAGCATGATGCGGTTGCGATCAAACAACGCATAGGCAACCCCGATCGCCGCCGGCAATACCGCCCACCTGAGAAAACCCCGACACCGTACGATCATAACCGCGTAGTTATGTGCCAGCACATCCATGCGTCCAAAGTACAACCCGCTCGACGCTTGCATGTTGTCGGCGGCAACCTGCGGTGGCAGGACGCTTCCGCTCTTCACCAGCGACTGGACAATCAGCGGGGCGGCCCCCAGAAGCGCGAACACAACAAAGACTGCGGCGCATTTCCACAGTGGGATCCCACGGTCTTTCCACCAGTAGGCCAAACCACACAGCCCCATAGGCGCCGCCATGAGAACCGACGGTTCCCGAACCGAATAGGCCGACCCCAGGAGAACCCCGCTGCATGCCAGCCGCCAGAGACGGTGCGAACGGTCCTCAAGGTAGCCGATCAGCAAGAGGATACTGCCGAACAAGTAGACGTATGAGAGTGGATCCCGGTAGGGGTTTGTCAGGAGAACCAGCATCCTCGGGTCCGATGCCACCAGCATCGCGAAACCGGTCACAACGATGGGTGCCTTGTTGGCGCATCCGGCGCCAACCGTCATAGCACGTCCCAACACTCCCCCCCCAAGTATGTAGGCAAACAGAAGCACCGGCATGTTAGCCAGGAATACCCAGCAGGGGCCGACGACGTCAAGGACCACCCTGAGGAAAAGTGGATATCCGACAGGGAACCGACTCGTCGCAAACTCTTTCCCTAGATGGCGCGCAAACCGGAGCCAGTTCAGCGGGTCGGACCATGCCTTAAAGTAGTAGTTGAACCAGACGTACCAGACTGCGAACCCGACCACGGCCACTAACGCCACAATGGCAGCGGCATTCCCCCACCTGACAGGCGAACTCCCACACAGCCTGAACGCAGCGCCACATTCAGGCGCTCGGATCCATTTCGCCCATCGTTTTACCATCTGAATGATCATTGGAAACACTTGCACGCAAGGCGCACACACCGCACCACTCTCCCAGACTCCGCCAAAGCTTTGACTCTCACGCCGCCGAATGTGCAGACACCCATTACCGTATGAAACGGCATCTGTCAAGTCATCGCAAGTCTCCCTGATCCTCGGCTAGGGAAGGCAGGACTCCTTTGGCGGACTCATGTGCGTCCTGTG
>CAZWPN010000245.1:0-4376 GCA_964635275.1 uncultured Victivallales bacterium
GAGATGGCCCTGGCCACCCCGGAGAACCAGTGCGCGTTCATGGACCGTTACCTCGAGGAAGGAATCCGGCCCGACTACTGGTGGATGGATGCCGGCTGGTATCCCTGCGGCGGGCAATGGCAGAACGTCGGCACCTGGGAGCCGGACCGCGAGCGGTTTCCGAAGGGGCTCCGCGAGATCTCCGACTATGCCCGATCAAAAGGGATGCGGTCCATACTCTGGTTCGAGCCGGAACGCGTCTATCGCGGTTCCTGGCTCGCCGTGAACCATCCGGAGTGGCTGCTGCGCTACGACGGCGGAGACGTCAATGAGTCGCTCCTCGATCTCGGCAATCCGGCGGCGTGGAACTGGCTGGTTGAGCAGGTCTCGCGCACGATTCGCGAGCAGGGGATTGACCTCTACCGCCAGGATTTCAATCTGGATCCGCTGCCGTTCTGGCGGGCGCATGATGCGTCGGATGCTACTCCGCGAAGTGGCAAAGCCACTTCGCTACGAAGCACGAGTCGTCAGGGGATCTCGGAAATCCGCTACGTGGAGGGGTACCTGGCCTATTGGACGGAACTGCGCCGGCGTTTCCCGGACATGGTGATCGACTCCTGCGCCTCGGGCGGGCGACGGAACGATCTGGAGACCATGCGGCTGGGGGTTCCGATTCATAAGACCGATTACCCGCCCGGCGATGCGGCGGCCAAGCAGGCGTTTCATTATTCGCTGGCGCAGTGGCTCCCGTTCTTCGGCGCGATGGAGTGCTCTGCGAGCCACGGCGTCATTGCCGACGACTACGCTTTCCGAAGCTCCCTGACCTTGGCAACGGCACTCACGGAGGACCTGCGGCGTCGCGATCTGGACTGGCGCCGGTTCAAGCAACTGACGGATGAATGGCGGCTGGTGATGGAGACGGGGTGCTTCTATGGCGACTTCTATCCGCTCACAGACCATACCCGTTCCGAGAATCAGTCCCTGGCGTGGCAGTTTCACCGGCCGGACCGGGGGCAGGGCGTGGTGCAGATGTTCCGGCGCAAGGAGAGTCCGTTCGTGGCCGCGCGCGTCAGGCTTCGCGGGCTTGAGTCTGCGACGCGCTACCGGATCACGGACATGGATGAGCCGGACCGGATCGTGGAGATGTCGGGCCGTGAACTTGAGGAAGCTGGACTGCCGGTGGAGATGCCCCGGGCGCCGCAGGCGAAGGTGTTTCTGTACGGTATCGGAAGTTAGATTGTCCTGTCAGCTTGGGTTGCGGGCGGTAGCTCGCCTCAGGAGGTTGCATGATGGAAAGGCGTAGGCGAAGATGAGTAACACAAGGAATACTTCGTCCATTGTTCTGGTTGCCGTCATGGCGGTTCAGCTTGGGGTTGTCCGGTCTCAGGCGGCGGATGAAGCCGGCGATTTCGATCTGCCGTCTATCAAGAACATTGGGGAGCGATTCATGCAGGCGCCGGGATACCCCGGCCGCACGGTGTATCGCTATGAGCATGAAAGCCGGGATGACTGGGGGTATGAGAAACCGCAGAGGGACTGGTTCAATCTGGTGCTCACAAACACGCCCGTCGCCAAGGCGTCGCTTCTGGTTGTGCTCCATTGCGCCGGCGCGGCAGGAAACGGCGACGCACAACTTCCCGCCGCCTGCGGGCCGGAGGACAGGAACTTCTACGGCGACGGAACCTTCTACGTGCTGTGTCTGGATTGCGCGACCAACAAGAACGACTGGTGGTGGGGGTACGATGAGATCGGCCGGAAGCGTGATCCATATAAGGACGCGCTCTGTCCCCTGGAAAAGCGGGTGCTGGCGACAATCGAATGGGTGATTCGGACACGCAACGTGGACCGGAACCGCGTCTACCTCAACGGCTGTTCGATGGGCGGCAGCGGCAGTTTGGGTATCGGCCTGAACCACGGGGATATCTTCGCCGCTGTTTCGGTGGTGGTTCCGGCGGGGACCGGCCACATGAAACATCGGATGGCCAGCGGCAAGTTTCCCGACCCTCCGCCGCTGTTCGATATCTCCTCGCATCTCGATGCCATGTCCAACGGCCACGAAGAACTGCTGAAGTTCTTCCAGGAGAAGAAGTATTTCGTTTCGTTCGCGTGGGGGCCGTTCGGGCACACCTACAACGTCAACGCGGCGAATCCCGCCGCCTACGAGTTCCCGTGGCTCGCCATTCGCAGGAACGAGGCGTATCCGGTCTTCACCCGCGCGACCACGGACAACAAGTTCCCGGCGCTGAACAATAAGACCGATCCCGATCAGAACGGGCAGATCAACGGGTATTTCCGGTGGAAGAACAGTGAGGACACGCCGGACGCTTTCGTGATGGAATTGCGGCTGGTCAAGAAGGATGAACTGAAACGGCCGGTGGAAACGCCCCGGGAGAGCGTCGCGGACGTCACGCTCAGGAGGTTGCAGAAGTTTGCGGTCGATCCCGGCACGGAGTGCAAGTGGAGTCTGACGCTTGCCGACAAAGCGCTGCAATCTGGCGTCGTAAAGGCCGATGCGGGGGGGCTGCTGACCATACCCGGCGTGACAGTCACTGACACGCCGGCCTGCTTGAGGATTACGCGGTAGGATCGTCTGAAGGGAGATACAGTATGGCTATTGAAGTGACATTGCCGAGACAGGGTTGGTCGATGGAAGAGGCCGCTTTTGTCGAGTGGATCAAGAAGGATGGCGACGACGTGAAGGCCGGCGAACCCCTGTTCGCGGTTGAAACCGACAAGGCGGTGCAGGAAATCGAATCGCTGGATGCGGGGATTTTGCGCCTGACACCGAATTCTCCCAGGAAGGACGATAAGGTGCGGGTGGGGGACGTGCTGGGCTATCTGGTGGCGGCGGGCGAGGCGTTGCCGGCGGGTCAGGCGGCTGCGCCGCAGGCCAAGACGGAAGTGGCCGCACCACGAAACGGTCCGCAGGTAGGGACGCCTCTCCGCGGCGTCCGCTCGGATGGCTCGGAGCCCCGTCCCTACCCGGAGCGGGATGACGACCAGGTAGGGACGGTTGTCCCAGCCGTCCGCGGACGCCTCGGAGAGGCGTCCCTGCACCAGGCCGTCACCGGCCGCCCTGTCTCCCCGCGCGCCGCGCGGCGTGCGATGCAGGAAGGCGTGGATTTACGCGCCGTGCAGGGCACAGGCAAGGGCGGGCGCATCCGCGAGAACGACGTTATGGCAGCGAAGCAGGGTTTGACCGGGTCAGCCTCGGCCGCTTCCTCATCCGCCGCCCCCGCCGTGCCGTCAATTCCGGGCCGCGATGAAAAGGTGACAACTCTGCGCCGGACCATCGCCGAGCGCATGCACCGCAGCAAGACTCTCACCGCGCCGGTGACGCTGACCACGCGGGTTGATGCCGATGCGCTGGTGGCTCTGCGCCATGGGATGAAGGCGAAGGCCAAGGGGAAGAATAATATTCCTGCCTACGGCGACATTGTTATGCGGGAAGTGGCGCAGGCACTGGTGGAGCACCCGGCGCTCAACGCCCGGTGGGAGGACGACCACATCCGTTTCCCTGATTCCGTCAACATCGGGTTCGCGGTGGACACGGAGGCGGGGCTGGTGGTGCCGGTGGTGCGCGACGCGGCGAAGCTTGCGCTGCAGGATCTGGCGGATCTGACACGCGATCTGGCGGAACGGGCCAAGGTGCGCCGCCTGGCCCCGGAAGAAATGAGCGGCGGCACGTTCACCATCACGAATCTGGGCATGGCCGGCATCGACGCGTTCACGCCGATCATCAACTGGCCCGAGTGCGCGGTGCTCGGCGTGGGCCGGATCACGGAGGAGCCGGTGGTGAGCGGGAAGAAACTGGCGATCGGCCATCGGATGTGGCTGAGCCTGTCCTTCGACCACCGCCTGGTGGACGGCGCGCCTGCAGCGCGGTTCTTGGAAGCGCTGCGCGGCAGGATCGAGAGTGTTGGATAGATTGCTCAGGACAAAGCACGAGCGGGCAGAAGCCGGTGGACGACCACGGCGACGACTACGGATTGCGAGGGGCGTCATGTCATCGTCAACCGTAGTCGTCTCCGTAGTCGTCAACCGAACTCATCATAAGGGAGACGCATCAATGGCCGGTAACGAGACCCGTTTCCGAACAGACGATCTTGAGCAATTCGTCCGCGACGTGTTCATCGCCTGCGGCCTGAACCGGGAGCAGGCCACCCAATCGGCAGAGGTCATGGTCGCGGCCGACGTGCGCGGGATTCCCTCGCACGGCATAGGCCGACTGTGGCGGTATGTGAACGGGTTGAAGACCGGGCTGATGCTGGTGGATGCGAAGCCGGAGATCGTGGCCGATACGCCGGGTTCGCTGGTCATTGATGCGCACGGCGGCATGGGGTTTCCCGTGAGCGTGGACACGATGAACCGGATCATTGAGAAGGCTTCGGTGAATG
>CAZWPN010000246.1:0-4373 GCA_964635275.1 uncultured Victivallales bacterium
CTCCCCTGCCATCACCATTCACACCTGCCCAAGAACTCCCCCTACCCCTCCAGAACCTTCGCCGCCCAGCCCAGCGCATTCCGGATCACCGGGATCTCGGCGGTCACTGTCTTCCGTATCCCCACCAGCATCCGGACATAGTCAACCAGCAACTTCCGGACGTCTTCCCCCATGTCCGCACCCTTGAAGAGTTCCTTCTCTCTGGCCCCGAAGTCGAGTGCATCCTGAATTTTGAACGCGAAGGCAACTAAAGGGAAGATACCCACTGATGGCCTTGTCGCGGGTGAACCGGAATAGCGTGTCTTTCACGCTTCCTGGAGTACGGGCGTGCTTTCACGAAGGCCGGACGCTTCCGGCAGGCCGTCCAGCAAGCCCTGACCGCTAAGGTGGTAGTCCAGCAGAGACCAGTGGATGCCCGTGCCTGCGCCGCATTTCCGCCAAGTCCGGCGCTCGCGGTCGGATGCATGCAGCAAAGTCGGATACCAGGCAAGCGGAGCAGTCACAGTCCGTCCGTCGTCCAGATAGACGGTCAACACATCCTTCGCCACGTGAACGTCACTGACTCTTGCGTTCAAAGAATTCATACCACTTCTCCAACAAGATCTGCTGATGCTGCTCGGCCAGCAACACCGCTGCACTTACCTCTGCGTGTTTCAGTCCCGCAGTCCAGACGACGCGAACCGTATTGAGCCAGAGCTTGACGGTCCCATCGCCCTTGTCTACGTGGACGTGAGGCGGTTCCGTGCTCTCGTGGGCGTAGAAGTAAAACGCAAATCCGAGTTTCCTGAGCACTGTGGGCATGCGCTCTAGTCCCCTTTGCGTCCCCGTCCCCTGTGTCCAATTAAAGGCTATTCACCCCCGGCCGCACAAGCAAAAACGACGGCGAATTTCGGGCAGTTTGCTGCCGCATCTAGGGTCAAACCTGGAAAACGATATGCAACCTTCCCACGACTCCTGACTCCTGACTCGTGGCATCCGGATGAACCTCCAGCGCTTTCCGCGGCAAGGAGACGCCTCACGCGGTGTGTTTTTAGCCTGAAACCGGCTTGACCTCTTTGTGCTGCGTTCGGTACCTTAAACCGCATGTCCAAGCGGAGGCTTGCCGGTTCTAGCTGGCGTGTGTCAGGCTAATAATGCAAGCAAGGTTCAATCAATAGGAGACGTCCATGCGCCAGACATTGCGAGTTCTGTGTACCACCCTCGGAGTGGCCTTTCTTTCTGCCGCTTTTTGCCAGGCCGATCCCATGGCATCCCGGCAGCGGTATGAATCGATAGTCACCAATCTGGATTCGGGGGGAGACCTGCTGGTCGTAGCCAACGTCGAGGGATACCTCCAGGATCTGGTGAGCAACTTGGTGAGCATTGCACAGGCCGTTCCGGCGTCGGGCGGAAAGTCCGCCGAACCCGCGAAGTTTATCAACGGCGTCCCGCGTTTCTTGAGACAGAACGGGTTCTATGCCGTCCAGGGGTTCGGAATGAGCATCGTTCCGCGCCAGGACGGGCTGAACACGGTGAAGTCCTTCGTAGCCCGTGAACGTAGTGCTGCCAGTTCCCCGCTTTGGCAGGGGCTCGTCGGAGGGGAGCCGCGCGCCCTCACCTGCATCGGCTTTGTGCCCGGCGATGCGGTGCTGGTGGGCGCCGGCACGGCGGACTTGTCCCAATTATGGATGCTTGTGCGCGCCGGTGTGGCGGAACTGGCACCGCCGCAGGGCGTGGCCGGGTTTGAGCGCGGCCTGACCAGTCTTTCTACCAACATGGGTGTGAACGTGGACAAGATGTTCGCGTCCCTCGGTGGCGAGAGCTTCTTCTCTGTGCAGTTGTCCAAGACCAGCACGGTGAAGATTGGCGAGAATGTGATCATTCCGACACCGTCCCTGCTCATGGGGGCCGCCGTGAAGGACGACACGTTGATCAGGACCCTCGATCAATTCCTCGCCCGAATGAAGATGCCGGTGGTCAAGACCGAAAGTGAGGCCACGACCATCAGCAGCGTCAATCTCCCGATGGGCCCGTTGCCGATTCCCGTCAATCCCTCCTATGCGGTGTGCTCCGGGTTCTTCCTGCTGGGCAGTTCGTCGAACGTGGTCGCTGCGGCCATCAAGGCCTTCAAGACCAAGAGTGGGCTGTCGGTCACACCGGAATACCGGCAGGCGTTCGCCGGCATGCCGGCAGTGAATAATGGCGTCTATTACATGAGCCCGCGCTATACGCAGGCTATGATGGACCTGCAGGCTTCGATGGCGCGCAGCGTGCCGGGGGCAGGAGGGGCTGAGATCTCGTCGATGGTGCAGTCGATGTTTGGCCTGAAGAAGGATATGCGGTCGGCTTCGGTGGTCCTGAACCGCCCTGACGGCGTACTGTCGATCGGTGCCACGACCTCGGGCGGACGTGAGATTGCAGGCGCAATGCTGGTGGCCCCCGTTGGCATCATGGCCGCAATAGCGATTCCCAGCTTTGTGAAAGCCAGGAGCACGTCGCAGAATCATGCATGCATCAATAATTTGCGCATCATCGACTCCGCCAAGGAACAGTGGACGATGGCAGAGAGGAAGTTCAATGGGGCTGAGGTCAGCATTCCCGGAATCCTGGAGTACATAAAAGGAAGTACGATGCCGGTGTGTCCTCAGGGCGGGACTTATAAGATCAATCCCATTGGGGTGAATCCGGAGTGCAGCATCCCGGGACACAATCTAGTGGCAGCACCGCAGCGGTAGTCGGTCACGATTGCTCAACTCTTCTTGCGAGTCACCACGCGGGGGCTTGGTCAGCGCACCATTTTGTGTGAGGACCGCGAACGGCGGCGTTTTCTCAAATTACTTGGGAGTTGGGTCAGTCCTGAATGGCCCAAACGCCAACGGGCAAGCCTGCCCAACTCAATCCAGCGAAGTCTTCGGGGAAGGGGCGCCTGACCCAGAAAACTGAACACAGGCGCTATGTCGCACATGAGCCGGCAAGCCGGCTCAGGATCGGGCGGGTTCGCTTCTAGCGGCAGCGGACGGCGGGGAAGTCGCTGCGGTAGGGTCTGCGATTCAATGCGCTGACGCCTCTGACTTCCTATTCCTTCCAGTCTTGCGCCGAATGCCCGGTCCTGACATAGTCACCGCATGGAAACACAGCGGGCTGGTGTCAGGATATTCACGGATGGGGCCGCCTCCCCAAACCCGGGTCCGGGGGGATATGGCGTAGTCATCCTTAAGGACGACACGCGAAGCGAACTTTCGGGCGGATACCGCAAGACCACCAACAACCGCATGGAATTGCGCGCGGTTATCGAAGGACTTCTAGCAATCAAGGATCAAGAGCCCGCAGTCACCGTCTACAGCGACTCCCGATACGTCGTGGACATGTTCAACGGGGGCTACGCGCAACAATGGAAAGCGCGGCGATGGATGCGAAACGCGCGGGACAAGGCGGAGAATCCCGATCTGTGGGAACAACTCCTCGACCTCTGCGGCAGGACACCGGTCGCGTTCGAGTGGGTCAAAGGCCACAGCTCCCACCCCGAGAACGAGAGGTGCGATCAGTTGGCTGTGGAGGCGCGCCAGGGCACCGACCTCCCGCCGGACGCCCCATACGAGACCGCAGTCGAGTCCAAACCCAGACAAACCATGTTCGACTGGATGCAAACAAAATGACATCAACGCCCGCCTCCGCCCCTAAAGTGACCGCCGAGGAGCGCATCCCCACCCCGGCCTATCTCTGGTTCGACACCGAATTCACTGGTCTCGACACCGATAGCGCGCGCCTGCTTCAGGTGGCCATGATCATCACGGACGTCAACCTGTGTCGGCTGACACCTCCAGAACGCGATATATGCCTCTGCATACGGCTCGATGCGGAAGCCCCGGTCAGCCCTTGGGTGGCTGAGAATCTGGGCGGGCTCGTCGCGCGCTGCCGTTCGGATGCAGCCGTGTCCGTCCAAGAGGCGGACCGCGTCCTGGCGCAGCGCGTTGACGAGGTCGTGGGCCCAGTGGCGAAGGACATCAAGCGCCGCCCGCTGATGGCCGGTAACACGGTGCACATGGACATGGCCATGGCCAGAAGGTTTCTTCCCGAGTTCAGCCGACGGCTTCACTACCGGCTGCTGGATGTCTCGACCCTGAAGATCCTTTGGAACGACTCGTTCACGGGCCCTGTCTTTGACAAGAGCGACAGCGGTTGCGTCCAGCCAAGTCTACCGGCTGGTTTTGCGGCGCCCGCCGCAGCCGCCCACGACGCCTACTACGATATCCATGCATCGCTGGCCGAAATGAACTACTACCGTCGCCAGCTCGGTGTCAAGGGAGCCTGAGCACCCCTGATCGCCGCTTAAGCGCTATCCTGCCGACGGGACCCATTGCGGACAACTTTGCGGCAGCGGCTCCGCCGGAGGC
>CAZWPN010000247.1:0-4344 GCA_964635275.1 uncultured Victivallales bacterium
AGCGAGCCGCTGTCGCAAGGCCGTCCGCAATGGGTCCCGCCGGTGGCACAGCGCTCAGGCAAGGATTTGGGACTCTCAGCCCATTCATATCAGGCCACGGGGATGCCAGAGAAACACCAGTGAAACACAAACTGTGTGCTTGATCAATCTGCCGGTCCGACATAGCATCCGCAACTTACTATGGTAAAAGAACAGTCATCGCACAGGCTCGGTTCGTCATCTGGCGCCGCTCCTCTCAGGCACGAAGTGAAGTTCTCGCTCCCTCGCGCCTATGCACCCCTCGCTTGCGACTGGCTGCGGCATTCGTGCGCCAACGACCCCCGCTTCGCATTCAACGCCATACACAGCATCTATTATGACACCCGACGCCTTGAACTGCTGGCGGAGAAGGAGAACAGCGAGTACCTGAAACGCAAGGTCCGCATCCGTTGGTATACCGACGCTGACGGCACAACGCCCTGCGACCAGGCCCATCTCGAAGTAAAAGCCAAGGAGGGCGCGCGGTCATGGAAACGCCGCATCCCCATAGCCTGCGACGTACATCGCCTGTGCAGGGACCCGATGGGCGCCGTCGCCGCCCTGTCGCTGGACGAATACTCGGACGCCTCCGGTTTCCCGATGCACGATCTGCTGCCGGTGTGCGTAATCAGTTATCTGCGGCGCCGCTTCATCGACATGTCCAGCGGTTGCCGAGTGGCGCTTGACACCGAAATACAGCCTTCACACATGAACCCTGCGTTGCTGCGCTCCCGAGCTGGCAGCATCCCTAATGTGTGCATTCTGGAAGTCAAGGGCCCCGACGCCGGGGGACTGCCGCCCACTCTTCTCCAGCTCTGTCGGTTCGGCCTGCGCCGGACGTCATTCTCGAAGTATGCGGAATGTCTCAATGTATAAAGGGAGCATGCAATGACTGAACTGCTGCAAAAACTTGGAACCGGCGCCACGTTGACGCTGGACATGAACGGATTCCTGCTTTGCCTGGGTCTGGCGCTGGCGGCCTCGCTGGTCGCGGAACTCATGTACGCGGTCTTCTTTGAGAACCGGGGTACCGGTTCGCAGATTCACCGCAGTTTCATACTTCTTGGCCCGTCCGTCACAATGTTGTTTATCTGCGTCCAACTTTCGTTGCCACTGTCGCTCGGGCTTCTCGGCGCACTCTCGATCGTGCGATTCCGCACGCCCATCAAGGAACCCGAGGAAATAGGGTTCCTGATGCTTCTAATCGCGGCGTCCATCGGCATATCCACGTTCAACTTCATGTTCGTTCTCTACCTCTACCTCGCCGTGGCAGGCGCCCTGACAATCCGCAAACTGGTAGGCGGCCGGGTCAGTTTCCTCGGCGGGCGAGACGGAATGCTGCTCGTGAACCTCCCCGACTCTGTCTATCAGACGCAGGCCGATAAACTCGGCACTCGCCTGTCCTGCTTTGCGGTCGGCCTTCGTCTGGAAAGTGTCTCCTCGGCCGAGGGAACAGTAAGTCTGCACTACCGCTTCGTCCGCCTTGACATGAAGGGCTGGCTGGCTGGGCAAGCGGAACTTGCAAAGGAAATCCCTTGCAACAAGATCAGTGTGTTCTTCAACGATTCGGTCCCCGTGTTTTGAGTCAACGATCCAAACAGTTCAGACGCACCGTGTTGTTGGCAACGCTTCTGGCAGGTTTTGCCGGCGCGGTTGTGCTTGCCTCACGTGCAGGCAGTGAAGGCTTCAAGTGGTCGAAGACCCCGAAACCGAAGGGCAAGGCACAACAGGGCAGTTTTCGCACACTTGCCGCGGTGCGCAACGCAAACGCCATGCCGGTCTCGGCGCCAGTCTGCATCACCGCAGTCGGCACGGCAAACGCCAGAGGCCCTGTTGACATACGCGGCACACCGCACGACTATGTTGAGATACAGAACATCTCGGATCGGCCATTCAACCTGACTGGGTGCACGCTGACTGACCGCGCCTCGAGGGCGGACAAGTGGAAGTTCCCTCCCCTCATCATTCCTCCTGGCGGTTGGTTGATCGTCTGGGCAAGCGGCCTGGACTGCGTCGCCTCGCTCAATATGGTCCGACCTACCGAAGCCGAACCAGGATCTGCGTGGCTGTCAGTCCCTGAATATTACAAATACACCGAAAAAAGCGTATGGCAGTGCATATCGCCGGTAGAGACAAACGCTACGCTGCCCGGCGAGACGAGTCTGCGATACCCCATCCGAAGCGAAGTCCCAGCCCCACACACTTTGTGGCTTTACATGCAGTCGGCAGCCGCATCCACCTCGCGCATTTTGCTGACTTTTAACGAAAAACAAATTGCGGTTGAAATCTCCTCAGGTAATGCCTACCGCTTCTATCCAATCCTCAACCCGGACCGGCTCGATGGCGCCTGGCCATTGGGCGCTGAACCCAAGACCTTGACGGTCGACCTCGTCTCTGGCGCCGTTCGGGCGAGCCGACTAGTGGCAATCGGCGCCGAGGAGCCTTGCGGGAATGGGGCACAGGATCTGCACATGAACTTCCGCATCAACCGCGAAGGCGATTTTGTCGGACTGTTCTCCCCAAATGGAGTCCCACTCGACTATGTGACGACTCCCGCCATGGAACCGGGCGAGTCTTATCGCCGTTCGCCGGACAGGTATGCGGATTTTTCCATTATGCCGTCATTTTCGACGATCCGGCACATCGCGACGCCCCCGCGAATAAGTCCCCCCGCAGGGGTTATCAACACCAATGCCAAAGTGGAAATGCAGTCGTCCGATCTGAAGGTGGACATCCGGTACACTCTGGACGGCAGTCTCCCGGATGAATCGTCGCCGCTCTACACCGCGCCTTTCTTCTTGGAATCCAACACCGTTGTCCGCGCTCGCGCCTTCAAAGCCGGCTCCGCAGCCAGTGCATCAACGGATCGGTCATACTGGTTCGACAACGTCGGACCGCTCCCAGTGCTGTCGGTGGCGATGGAACAGGAAGATCTGGACGACCCCGAGAGCGGTCTCTTCGCGACTAGACTTCGCAGGGGCGTCGCCACTGAACGGCCGTGCCATCTCACGTTGATCGAACCGGACGGCAAGATCGTCTCTGCGAGGGCCGGCATCAGGGTCCAAGGTCGATCCACACGTGTCGCGTGGCTGAGGAAGAACTGGCGATTCACCTTGCGCGAACGGTATGGCGACCACGTCTGGCCGGTGCAGCTCTTCGACCAGACGGGGCCCACAACCACCGCCTCGTTCGTGGCTTTGGCTGGAGGGCACACCCAACTTCAGACGGTCTACGACGCCGCGACCGCGGCCGGCCTACGCACGCCACGGACTCGCTTGGTCGCCATGTATGTCAACTCCCGTCCGTACGGCATCTACCTGTTGGCTGACGATATCAGTGATCCACACTACCTTGAACAGGCATTCGGCCACTTGGATCTATCGGTATACAAAATGAAGACAAAGACTCCTGTCAAGTGGGGCGCCACCAACGCCTTCGATAAGGCGTGGGGCAAACTGTTGGCAACCCCGCCAAAAGAGGTGACCACGAACATGGTAGCCAGACTGATGGACCTCACACCTCTCACCCGCTTCTACAATCTTGTGCATTTCTTCGGTATTGCAGACGCCGGACAGGGATTCTTTATCCGCGACAACCGTTCCACGGATCAGCGCTGGACTATGGCCCTGTGGGATATGGAAGGAGCATTCTATGAGCGATACCGCAAATTCGTGTTCAGCATCCCGCATGAAGCGGGAAGTATCTTTCGCTTGTTGTCGTCATCGGAGCTTTATATGAAGGAAGTCTACTACCCGGAGATGCAGGCATTGGTAAACCATGCCATAAGCCTGCCACGTCTCACCGCCATATTGCAACAACACGAAATGCTATTGGATCGCTACGCATATGAGGACTGGGCATCGCAAAAACATCAGCACAGCGAACTGGCCGCAACCATGACGCGCGAGACACATCTCAGCGAATTGCATTCATACCTCGCTAACGCAAACAGTTACCTGGCAACTCGCACCGACGATGTTCTTTCCTTCATCAAAAAAGAGCTGGGACAGGAGGCGATCCATCGGGTCACCGTCACTTCCACAGCGGACCATACACCCCTGCTTATAGACGGTTATCCGAGCTACTCAGGCTATAGCGGCCGATACATAAACGAGACAACCATCCGCATCGCATCCTCCGCGGGAGACATTCCGCTTCGGTTTGATGTAAACGGCGTCATCGCCACGAACTCGAGTCTGTTCTTGAAGGTTACCGAACCACTGACGATATCGGTATCGAGTCCCTGATTTACACGAAATCGCCATTCGGCTGGCTACAGGGAATCGAGGCGAGGCGTCGGGTTCACCCACGAGGCATCTGGGTCAC
>CAZWPN010000248.1:0-4323 GCA_964635275.1 uncultured Victivallales bacterium
TACCCGCGCCAAGTGGATTTGGGCTGAGGACAACACGCGCAAGAACGACTGGGTGTGGAAGGGCGGGGGATTGACCTGCACAGCGACAGTTCGTGGACCGCGTCCAGGCATCCTGCGCAGTATGACACCGGCCAGCCGCTGCCGTCCAATCTGTACGGCGGCCACAATATCGGGTTCGACGCCAACCGTGATATGCTAGGGGCACCCTGACGGATCCGCCTTCGGGGCGCGGAAACAACGGCTGGACATGCGCAGCCAGTAAGAGTACATTCCAAATCGAAGGCGTAATAGTGGGAGCATACTCCAAATGATTGGCGCATTGCAGGATACCTATCGGAGGTTGGTCGCCGGGGTACCGCTGGCGACCCGGCGGTTCCTGTGCGACACCTTTGCGGTTACCGGGCGACTGGTGGGGCTGATCGGACCGCGGGGCGCCGGCAAGACGACGTTGCTGCTGCAGTACCTCCGTGACCGGCCGGGCGCGGCCGAGGATACCTTCTACGCTTCCGCCGATCACATCTACTTCAATCGGGTCACGCTCCTCGATTTTGTGCGCGAGCTGTTTTCCACACAGGGGACGACGCTGTTCGTTTTCGATGAAATCCACAAATACGACGGATGGGAACAGGAACTCAAGAACATCCATGATTCATTCCCGGCGGTGCGCGTGGTCTTCTCGGGCAGTTCCAGCCTGAGCCTGACCAAGGGCGGCTACGATTTGTCGCGCCGTACCGTATTGTACCATCTTCCCGGCCTTTCGTTTCGCGAGTACCTGAACTTTGCCACCGGCGAGCGCCACGATCCGGTGCCCCTGTCGGACGTGTTACGCAATCCCGGCGAGGCTTCGGCCCGACTGGCGCAAATCCCCAAACTGGCGGGACATTTCCGGCGTTACCTTCGGGAAGGTTACTACCCCTATGTCTTCGACGACGGCGCCCATCACTACGACAAGGTTCGCGCCGTGGTGGACAAGACCATTTACGAGGACGTGGCGACGTATTACCGGCTCAAAACCGAAAACCTGCACTGTTTCCGGAAGATCCTCTATTTCCTGGCGACGATCCCGCCGGGCGCCGTCAACGCTCACAAGCTGGGAGCCAGCCTGGGCGTAAACGACAAGACAGCCGTGAACTACTTGACGATCCTGCAGGAGACCGGTCTGGTGCGTCTCCTGCTGCCCGACGCCCGTGGCCATGCCCTGATCCGCAAGCCGCACAAGACCTACTTGGATAACACAACCCTGTATCACGCCGTATGCGAGGGAATCGGGCAGGACGTCGAAACGGGCACCATCCGGGAGTTGTTCTTCCTGGCTTCCGCGCAGAATGCCGGCCACACCGTCTCATACGGCGAAGAGGGCGGCGATTTCAGGATCGGCGGAGCCGTGTTTGAGGTCGGCGGCAGGGGGAAAGGGACGCGGCAACTGGCGTCAGTGCGCGGGCACGCGTACGTGGTCAAGGACGATGTTCTTGCCGGCAACAAGAACACCATTCCGCTGTATCTCATGGGATTCCTCTATTGATCGGACTCGTGAAAGCACGTGACTGCCTGTGGAGTCAACAAGCCGGTGTTGCGTTTTTTGGTTTCGGCTATACCGGGTCAAGACCGTGGCGCATGGGCTCGTCGGTGAGCCGATCTCGGGCCGAGGTCGCGAACGGGCAGGAGTAAGTCTACGGTTCGAACAATAAGATCGAGGAGATCGAAGCCTCAGCCCGCATCGGCGATCGCTGGCGATGGTCCGAAAAGAGCGAGGATAGCCCAAACGTCCATGGACGAATAGACGAAACATATACGAAACACACGAACAAAGTGGATTGAGGAATGCTTTCTGTGTTGATATAGAAATCCGTTCGCACTGGGAATAACTGCTTCACGGAGAGAAAGATCGCGAACTAACACTGGATAGGAAAAGGAGTCAGGTTCAAATGGCTAAAATCGTGTTTATCGGCGCCGGCAGCATTGGATTCACCCGCGGACTCGTCAGGGATATCTTCACTTTTCCCTTGCTCACGGAAGACCTGACCATAGGCCTGGTTGACACCGATCCGGAGCGGTTGGCATTTGCACGACGCTCCGTGGAGAAGATCATGGCCCAGGGCGGATACAAGGCCAAGGTCGAATGCTCGCTCAACCGCAAAGACGTGCTCAAGAACGCCGATGCTGTCATGATAACCATTCTGTCCGGCGATGTGTCCGTGTGGCAACATGACATCCTGATCCCGAAGAAATTCGGAATCGACATCAATGTCGGGGACACCCGCGGACCGTCCGGCATATTCCGCGCCCTGCGGACCATCCCTGAAATGCTCGCTATCTGCAAGGATGTCGAGAAACTCGCGCCGAACGCCATCATTCTGAACTACACCAACCCCATGGCCATGCTGTGCAACGCCATGCAGCAGACCAGCCGCCTTAAGATTACCGGGCTCTGCCACAGCGTTCAGGGCACGGCGAGTATGCTTGCCGGATGGGTCGGCGTTCCTGAGGGCGAAATGGACTACCTGTGCGCTGGCATCAATCATCTCGCCTGGTACTTGAAACTCGAGCACAAGGGCAAGGATCTGTATCCGCGGCTGAAGAAGGTCGTCTCGTCCGACAAGAAGATCCACAATGCCGAACAGGTCCGCAACGAGATGTTCCTGGCGCTGGGCAGCTATGTTACCGAATCCAGCGGTCACAATTCCGAGTACAACTGGTGGTTTCGCAAGCGCCCCGATCTGATTGAGAAGCATTGCACCACCGGTACGAATTGGAATCCCGGTCACCACGCCTACATATTGAATGAATACCTTGCCCGCAAGACGACGTGGAAGAAGGATGCCGAGAAGTGGTTTGCCGATCCGGAAATCTCCCTGGCGCGCGGACACGAATACGCGGCCCCGATCGTCAACGCCTGTCTCGGCGGCGAGCTTTACAAGTTCAATGGCAATGTTCCCAATACCGGGCTTGTGACCAACCTGCCCACGGGGTGCTGCGTCGAAGTTCCGGTGTTGGCAAGCCGTCGCGGATTCGAGCCCATATTCGCCGGCGAACTTCCGCTGCCCGTGGTGGCGCTCACCTCGCTCAGCGCCTCCGTGGAAATGATGGCGGTCGAGGGTGCCCTGACCGGCAATGCCGAACTGGTCTATCAGGCCATCGCGAACGATCCGCTGACGGCTTCTGTCCTGTCCCTCGGCGAGATCCGGAAGATGGTGGCCGAGATGTTCCGGAAGAACAAGGCGTATCTGCCCAACTTCAAGAAGATGATCTTATGAGACTAGGACTCGGGTCGCTTCGCCGGCGTCAGGTCAGGCGATGGCCATGGCCGCGAGCTCTCCGGTCTGATTCCGCATTGCCCCCCGCTGAAGAACGCGCAACGCCTGTTCGGTTCGATGGTTCTGTGTGGGTGTGTGTGAGAAGCGACGCTCTTCCACTCACACACCGACACACTCGGACAACCACATACATGGGTTGCGGGCCTTGCCCGCTTCAGAGTAAGGCGACATGACAATCATTCAGGTTCATCCTTCAGGCTGGGGGTTTCGGGCACGGAACTCGGGTGCGCCTTTCACGCCGTGGGGCTGCAATTACTATGATCCAGCGACGGGATGGCCCCCTCGCATCTGGGAGCAGTTCGACCAGGTTCGGGTTGGAGAGCACCTCGATCACATCCAGGCCATTGGCGCCAATACCATCCGTGTCTTCAGCACCATTCGGAATCTTCTCGAGAGTCCCCGTCGCGTGCACGCGGCGGGTATCGCCAAGATGATGAAGCTGCTTGAACTGGCGGAAGCCCGGGGGCTGAGGGTGATATGGTCCGGACCCAGCCGATGGGAGGGCAGGCCTGGCTGGTGGCGCGAGAACGCGCCCTATGAGGTGTGCGCCCGCGATGATCTCATGGCCGCCCTGGAGACCGCGTGGCGAGGCATGGGGAAGGCCTTTCGCGGCCATCCGGCCCTGTTCGCATACGAATTGCAGAATGAGCCTTATGCGCCGTCCTTGCCGACACCGGCCATGAATAAGCTCTGGGACAGGTGGCGCGTCATCCACGCCCCCGATGCGCCGGGGAGACTGCCGGCACCGCCTGCCCGCGATGGCGAGCGGTGGCTGGCGGCGGTTCATCGCTTCCGCGAGGATCTGGCGACGGAGTATGTCAGGCGTATGGCGACGGCTGTCCGTGAAACCGATGACACGCACCTGGTCACCATTGGCATGCATCAGAAGAGTGCGCCTTTCGACTGGTATCCGCCCGATTCCTACATCGCCTTCAATCCGCATCGCATGGCCGAGTATCTGGACTACACCTCGATCCACTTCTATCCGCACCACAACTGGCATCCGAAT
>CAZWPN010000249.1:0-4320 GCA_964635275.1 uncultured Victivallales bacterium
CGGTCTGGCCCGTGCTGCTGGGTGTGGCCGTCACGATCATTCCAGTGCTTGAAGCAGCGAAGTGGGCGATCCGACGCGGATGGATACGCGCGGCGCATTGAGTCGGCAGTCGGGCATGCGCCGGGAGGGATGAACCGGTCACGGGGCTGCCCCATTATGAGCGTAAGAGTCTGGACAGCCGTGGTCGCGAAAGTAGCGGTATCGCTTGCGATCGCGGTTCTTCTCGAAGTAGTCGAGGGCCTTCGCGCCGGCTTCGGTCTTGGCGGGCGGGAAGGCTCTGCTGGCTTCGTCCAGGAACACGTCGAGCCGTCCGCGCAGGAGCAGTTTCACCCACCGGCGCCGACGTTTACGTCCCGACGGGGTATGGCGATCCTCAACCAGGTCGACGACCCCACTGACGTGTTCGGCGGCATGATAGAAGTCCACGATGCCTGGCAGCGCGTCGGACTTACTGATCGAGTTGCCCCAAAGCTTACCTGTTCGTAGCCGGCACCCGAGTTGGGCGGAGAGGTACGTGTTTCAGGCCCTGACGATAGCCGCCTTCGCAGGCGGTATGGAGTCAGGCTCGGCTAATTAGGAGTGTCGGGCTAATTAGGAGTTGTGCAGCGCGGGCAGCATGTGGCAGTCTGCGCACCTTCATGCGTGCTTGCTGGAAATATCTGGCCCTCTTGTGTCTACTCGCCGTGCCCGACCGATGCTCTTATGGCAGCACGGATCCCATCCAGGCCGCCGCGGAGCGCGCCATGCGGCAGGCGAGGCCTGCCGTGGTTCAGATCAAGGCTGTGGTCAAGAGCTACGCGGGTGGCCGCGAAGTGAAGTCCATCAGCGTCGGGAGCGGTTTTATCATCACTCCCGAGGGTGACATCGTGACCAACCATCACGTGGCGGGTCGTGCCGGCCGCCTGGTTTGCGTACTGTGCGACAACGAAGAGATCGCTGCGGAGTTGATCGGCACGGACCCATTGTCCGACATTGCGGTGCTGCGACTGGCGCCCCGTCGGGGCAAGCCGTACCCGACAGTGCGATTCGGCGATTCGGACGCGGTTGCCGTGGGGGATACGGTGCTGGCCATGGGCAGTCCGCTGGCCATGTCGCAGACCACCACGCGCGGGGTGATCAGCAACACCAAGATGATCATGCCGGGATCCTTTCGTGGCGCCGCGCAGTTCACCCTGGAAGGCGAGTTGGTCGGGGCGTTAGTGCGCTGGTTCACGCATGACGCGGCGATCTTTCCCGGCAATTCTGGAGGGCCGCTGCTCAACCTGCGCGGCGAGGTAATCGGCGTCAACGAGATTTCATTCGGGCTGGGTGGGGCGATCCCGGCCAATCTCGCACGTGCCGTATCCGGTCAAATCATGGAGCACGGCAGAGTGCGCCGTGCCTGGCTGGGGATTGAGATCCAGGGGCTTCTTAAATCGTCAAGGCAGGACCGCGGAGCGCTGGTGGCGGATGTTGCGCCGGATTCTCCGGCTGCGAGGGCTGGCATTGTTTCGGACGACATTCTTCTGAGGCTGGGTGGGCGCGACGTGACCATCCGCTACGACGAAGAGATCCCGCTTTTCAACCAGATGGTGGCGGCGCTGCCGATCGATCGGGACTTGGAGGTCCTCATCCGACGCGGGAACGTCGAGCAGAAGCTGACCGTGCGGCCGTCCGAGCGCGTGCCGATGCTGCCGGCGACCGTTGAACTCAAGGAGTGGGGTGTCACGGCACGCGACATCAACACTCCTCTAGCCCAGGAGTTGCGAGTCAGGGAGACGCAGGGCGCGCTTATCACATCGGTCGGCTCAACAGGTCCCGGCAGCGCTGCCAAGCCTGCCCTTTTGCCGCTGGATGTGATTCGCCGGGTGAACGACCAACCTGTGTCGTCGGTCACGAATCTTCAGGAGATAACGCGCCAGATAGCGGGCGCTACCAACACGCCGGTGCCGGCCATGGTGGAGGTGGAGCGGCAGGGCCAGAGCCTGCTATGCGCGATCAGGCTGGGGTTGCGTTCCCCGGAGCCGCCGGGCGCGCAGTCGCGCAAGGCGTGGCTGGGCATGCAGGTTCAGGCAATCAGCCGCGAGATGGCGGCACTTCTGCAGACCAACAGGCTCACGGGTGTGCGCATCACGCAGGTATTCGCGGAAAGCAGGGCGGCGGCGGCGGGGCTGCAGGTGGGCGACTTTATTGTGGCCCTTGACGGCGAGCCCGTCACCGTCAGCACGGCGGGCGAGGAAGGTCTTTTCTTCTCGCGCATCCGCCAGTACCCCATAGGAAAAGATGTGAAACTAGGACTTTTGCGGGCAGGGCAATCCACCAATATCGTTGTAACATTAGACGAAACGCCTGCCACTATTCAGGAAATGGAGAAGTTCCAGGACTTGAAGTTCGAGTTCGTCGCACGTGACCTGACGCTTGACGATCGCATTCGCCACAAACTGCCGCGGGATTTGCATGCCGTCATCGTTACGGAAGTGACCGACGGCGGATGGGCTGCGCTGGGAGGGCTCGCCCCCGGTGACCTGATACTGGCCGTCAACAAGCGTCCGATTGCCGCGGTATCCGACCTGTCCACGGCGATGTGCGACCTGTCCGTCGCGAAACCGGCGCAGGTGGTAGTGCGCATACGCCGAGGCATCCACAACATGTTCGTCGAACTGGAACCAGAATGGGCAGAAGGCAAGGCGGCGGTTTCCGCCGGAAAAAAATAAACAGAAGGAGAACAGCTATGAAGATCCAGACCCGACACTGTGCATGGTTGCTTGCGTTGTTGGTGGCCGCTGTCCCGCCGGTCCGCGCCCAGTCGCTGCCCGAGGCCGGCCGCGCGTTGCTTGGCAAGTATGCGCATAGTATGTGGACGGCTGAAATCCAGATCAGTCAGACGTTATCGATGAACGGGCAGACCGGCAAGTCGGAGGTTAAGGTCACAACGCAGGGCGTCCTTACCGACGTCGGCAACCTGATCGCCATTCCTCTTTCGGCGCTGGAGCCAGCGAACATGATGCGCGCCACCAACCCGCAGGCGCAGAACTTGCGGATCGACGGTCAGGAAGTTGTGGCGGCGAAGTTGCTAATTCCCGAAGGAGGCGAACTGCCTGCGACGGTTGTTTACCGCGACAACGATCTGGATCTGGCGTTCCTTGCGGCGCGTGGCGCTTTGCCCTCGAACGCGGTGCCGATCCGCCTTGCCGACGCCGCAAAGCCTGGTGTGCTGGACACCGCGATCGTGCTGGCCCGGCTGGAGAACGTTAGTCGCGGCACCCTGATGGTAAACGCTGGCTACATCCAGGCCGTCCTTGACAAGCCGCAACTGTCTTACCTGTACGAACATGCGAACCTCTCTACGCTGGGCTGTCCGGTGTTCATGCCCGACGGCAAACTGATCGGCATGGTTTTGATTCGGTTCACGACGAGTGTTCAGGCCGACGGCCGGGAGACTGTTGCCGCTTTGGCCATGATTCAGCCCACGGAGTCGATACGCGCGGCCGCGACACAAGCCGAGGCCGCCGCCAAGAAGGCCGCCGCCCCGGCGAAATGAGCCTGCAAAGGCAGGGGTCATGCTAAGTCAGGCGCCTGCACCACGCAACACGTTGCTGTTGAGTCGCCCTTATTGCTTGGGCGGCGGCAGTGACGCCAGATCTTCGTTGTGTCGGCGGTTCTTGCGCAGGATGTCGATGTAGAGATCGTATTTCTTGTCGATGGTCGTGGGCGGCAACTGGATCTCGAACTCGACGTTGCTGACGTCTATGCGCTTGGTCTTGAGCATTCCATCGTGCGGTATCACTTTCTCCTTAACGTCATTCCTTTCGCCAAGGACTTCCTTCATCACGATTCGCTCTATGTCCCACTCGCCGTCGACGCTTTCGTGAATCGTCAAGGGGACGGTCATCGGCGCGCCTTTCTCTGTCTTGAAGTTCTGGAGACGATACCGGAAGCAGGTTCGGTGGTTCCGGAATTTGGGGTATGTGACTTGCTTGGAACCGTCGAGGAGCACTCTCGGGCAGGTCAATTCGTCGAATAGCTTGGACGGCCCGCCCTCGGGCTGCATCGCGAAGCGCTCGATCTTGACGTCCTGGGCCACGCCGACATAGAGATCCAGCGGCGCAAAGAGCGGCGCATACGCCGCCCAGTCCTCGCCTAGGAACGTCTGGCTGCGGGCCTCATCGCCATCGGACTTCGGCTCCTTGATGAACAGCCGGATCTTGCCGTAGGGCAATGGGAAAACCCCGAGGCCCTTTTCCTTCTCGTTGACGAGCCGGTAGTACATGCGGGTGCGGTTCTGATCGACGCTGGCATCGAACACGAAGCGCTTCGCGATGGGCACATCCGCGAACTTGG
>CAZWPN010000250.1:0-4272 GCA_964635275.1 uncultured Victivallales bacterium
TCTGCCTTCGCAGACGGCCTGAAGATCAGCAATGTTGCCATCGCCCCGCGCGATGCCAAGACGGCGACGGTTACGTTCGACATCGCCTGGACGAACGCCTATCGCTACGACAGTTTCCATGACGCCGCCTGGGTGTTCTTCAAGGTGCGGCCTGATGCGAAATCGCCATGGCAGCATGCCCGTCTGACGGCTGATAAAGTCGTGAATCCGACCGGATTCAGTTCGGGCGAGGGGACGCCGCTGGAGTTCGTGGTGCCGGGCGGCGACGAAGGTTTTGTCGGCATGTTCGTGCGTCTCGCGAAAGACGGCCGCGGCGCTGTGTCGGCACAGAAAGTTGCAGCGGTGGTCAACCTGAACCCTGAATCCCGAACCCCGAACCCTGAAGTCCGCGCCTTCGGCATTGAGATGACTTACGTGGCTGAAGGCCCGTTCTATCTCGGGTCGAGCAAACGGCGCCTGAACGCTTTCTATGCGTACCAGGAGGAAGGGGGCAGCGCGCCGCCGTATCGCGTGGGCAGCGCCGGCGCCATCCCCACCGGCCGGCAGAAGGGAAAGCTATGGGCGTTCGGGTTCCTGCCCGAGGATAACGGCGAGATCCCCGCCGTTTTTCCAAACGGCTATTCCGCCTTCTATTGCATGAAGTTCCCTTACTTCACGCAGGGGTCTTATGCGGACTTCCTGAACACGCTGACGGTTGAGCAGGCCAGGAAGCGCTGGTATGCCGATGGACAGGGCAGGGATATCCAGCGGGACGGGACAGCGCCGGACTATACCTACAGGGCCACAGCGCCCGACGCGCGCACGCTTTGGCTCTCATGGGAGGACCACGCGGTGGTTGCGGCCTGGGCGGGGTTGCGTCCGCTGACGGAACTCGAGTTCGAGAAAGCGATTCGCGGGCTCGACGCCCCTGAAGGCGATGACGCCGGGCTGTCGTTCTTTGGCCTGCAGGAAGTCAACGTGGGCGATACCTATGAGCGCCACGTGACGGTGGGTTCCGCCGAGGGCCGCAAGTTCAAGGGAACGCATGGCCGGGGCACGGTCGAGATGCCGGCCGACTGGCCTTCCGCCGTGAAGAGCGGTGTGGCTTATCGCGGGAACTATTTCCGGTATCGCAAGTACTCCGGAGTGGGCCATCTGGGTACGGCGGGGCGCAGTGACGCCTGCAATGAAAAATCCGATCGGTTTTCTGAACCCTTTCAGGGGTTTGGTGACCTGTTCCCCGGTTGTCGCCTGGCCCGCACGGCGCCGGCCGGGGATAAGATTGCGACGGCCACTGTGGCCGCACGGTTTGATGCCGCGGTGGTTCGCCCGCTGGCGCGTCTTTCCGCACCGGTCAAGGCGGATAAGCTGCCTGATGCGCTGGGCAAACCGCTCGCGGTCCTGGGCGCGACGGAAACTGTCTTCCCGGTCAACAGTCGGAACCTCATGAAGCTCCAGGAGAGGGTGCTCTGGCAGGGGCCGGCGGATTTGAGCGGCAAGATCTACTTGGGTTGGGATGGCGACGCGCTTCTGGTGGGTGCCGAGGTGACCGACGACCGGCACCTGAACGCGCAGAAGAGCGATTCCCTCTGGAATGGCGACGCGATTCAGTTCGGGGTGGTGACGCCCCAGGGCGTGCACTGGAACCTGGCGGTGGCCTTGACCACGAATGGGGTCGCCGTCCATCAGTTCACAGGCGGCAGCGATGCGCTGTTCAAGGCGCTGGACTGCACCGTGACGCGCGGCGACAAGGCCGGCGTTACCCGGTACGGCGTGCGCCTGCCGCTGGCCGCCATCGGCCTGGCACCGGGCGACACGTTCGGCTTCAACGCCATGATCAGCGATGGTGACGACGAGAAGGGTATGCGCTACTGTCTCCGGCTGGCGGAGGGGATTACCTATCCGTTCAGACCCAACCTGTATCCGCGGTTTGTCCTGGCGAGATAGACATCTCGGATGCGGTCAGCGCGGCTAGCCTCGGCATACTGGGCCACCAGTGTGCCGGACGCGAGGCGCTCACACATGCGCCTGGTTGTTGTCGGGCTTGGTTTCATAGCTGTTCAGAGGAGCGCCGAGCGGCGGCGGTAGGCGCGTGGAGCGACGCCGACGTGTCGCTTGAAGAGCTTGCTGAAGTAGAACGGGTCGTCGATGCCGACAGCCTGACCCACCTCGGCAATGCCGAGCGTGCTGGTCGCCAGCAGGTAGCGCGCGATGCGGATACGCGCTGTCAGGATGTATTGCGCCGGTGTGGTCTGCAGCTCGCGCCGGAATTGGCGGTGGAGCCACGACACGCTGTGCCCCGCCACCGCCGCCGCCTCAGCCAGATAGAGCGGTTGCTGCAGATGGTCGTCCAGATACTGCCGCGCCCGCTGCAGTTCGAGCGGGAGCTTGCGCGCGGCGGACCGCGCCTGATTGAAGAAGGTGGTCATCTCCGTGACCAGCAGAGATGCCAGGGTCCGCAGGTCGGCCTCCGGGGCTGACGCGCTGCGGCAATGCCGGACGACATATTCGGCGAGCGCCTGCAGCGGCGTCTCCTCGTCAAAATGCCCGTGCTTGAGCCCCCCGAGCCCGGGCCACGGCGCATCGGAGCGAGATTGGGCAAGTTCCGGAAGTTCGTCAGGTTTGTGGGCCACGCCCCACACCCGGGGACTGCCGGCCCGCTCATGGGGGATCACATGAATGCCGGCGACGAGGAATGGTTCGCGGGCGTCGGCGGAATAGGCGATTGTGTGCGCCCACGGGGTCAGCAGGACGTCGCCCGCCTCGAACGCCAGCGTCGCCGTGTTGACCCGGACCTGTCCGCGCCCGGCCTTGCACCAGAGCAACATCCGGCTGCGGACAGGGGTGTTGGTCAGGCGCTGGGCCGGTGCAAACTGAAAATAGTTGGCCAAAGCGATTCTGGGCTGTGAATGACGCATGCCAGAATAATACAAAGACTTCCGGCGGGCGCCATTCCAAATCCATGAAAGTTCAGACTATCTTGTCGGCAACAGGGGAGAAAAGCCATGAGATCGTTACGATGCAACGAGCGGATGACTTCGAAAGAGCGAGTGATGACGACTTTCGCGCACCAGGAGCCGGACCGGGTCCCGATCGGGTACTCAGCGAACCAGGGCATTGATCGCCGCCTGTACGACGCGCTGAAGACGGAAATCAAGGAAGGCGAATGGGTACACGAAGCGTTGGGTGTGGACTTCCGCTACGTCGAGGCGCATTACCGCGGCAAGCGCCTGCACGCCGAGGTCAAGGATCGCGGCGTGAACGAGCAGTGGGGCATCCGCACCCGTTGGATCGAGCATCCGAGCGGCGGCTACTGGGATTATTGCGACTTTCCGCTTCGCGATGCCGATGTGGATGCGGTCGCGAAGTGGCCCATGCCGAATCCCGACGACTTCGACTACAGCGCCGTGGTGGGTGCCTGTGAGCGGAACGCCTGCTACGCCGTTCATGCGGGCCATGGCGGATGGGGCGACATCATCAACATGACCGGGATGCTCCGGGGCATGGAACAGGTGCTGGTGGACTTGATCACCGACGATCCGGCGGGCCTGCTGTTGATCGATCGGCGCATGGACATCACGGTTGAAGTCATGAAGCGTACGCTGGAAGCTGGCAAAGGGAAGATCGACTTCCTATGGCTCGGCGAGGATCTGGGCACACAGCATACGCCGATCATGAGCCTGGACCTGTACCGTAAGCACATCCGGCCCCGGCATCAGCGGTTTGTTGATTTGGCCAAGTTCTACGGAATGCCTGTGATGATTCACACCTGCGGCTGCAGCAGTTGGGCGTATGAGGACTTCATCGAGATGGGCATCACGGGCGTGGACACGCTCCAGCCCGAGGCCACGAACATGTCGCCGGAGTATCTCAAGAAGACATTTGGCGGGCGGCTCTCCTTCCATGGCTGCATCTCGACCGCTGGCCCGGTGGCCTACGGAACGCCGGAGGAGGTTACGGAGTATTGCCGTCGGACGCTGGAGATCATGATGCCCGGCGGCGGCTACTGCTTTGCGCCGACCCATGCCTTGCAGGACAATTCCCCGACGGAGAACGTGCTGGCCATGTACGAGGCGGCGCACACATACGGACGGTATTAAAACGGCGGTCGGGTGAGAGGGCGCGGGGGGGGGGACCCGCATTGTGGTCTGCCACCGATGGATCTGGCGGCGTGTCTAGTGCGCGTTTCTGGCTTTCCGCCTCCTCCTCTTCCAGTTGTTCTGGTGGCGTCAAGAATGCCGCCCCGGTCGCGGGGCTAATCAGCGTTTCATCAACACTTATAAAGAATTGGTT
>CAZWPN010000251.1:0-4255 GCA_964635275.1 uncultured Victivallales bacterium
GCATTGCCGATTCTCACACCGGAAGAATTCCTCGCGGCATGGCGGAACAAGACAAGCTAACGGGCCTGAAGAACCGCGGCTTCGGCCTGCGCTTCAACAGCGACGTGCCGTCGATGCTCGACACACGAACGCCCCAGGTTGATGGCAATAGCAGACCCTTCGGCCTGTTATCCCTGCCGTTCTACCTGATCGGCCAGACCCGACATCTTTGTGAGACGGCGCTGGAGAGATAGCTCGCGGCCATTGGCATCACTTCGCCATTTGGTCGGTGGCCCCGCCATCCGTGCGTTGAAACTTGGTCAAAAGCGTGCGGAACAGCGTCTTTCCGGGCAACCCCGCACTGCGCACGTCAAACCAGAGCACGTTGTTGTTCGGGGTCAATTTCAGGTTGTCCTGCCTGAACCAATACTTCCGCTGTTCGCCCGGTCGCAATTCCAACAGCCCGTTCGGAATCTCCGCTGATTGATAGGTCGAGTAAACCGGCCCGTTTGTGCTCTCAACGTGGAACCCGATCCGCACCGTCTCCGAGCGGATATTGTGATTCTTAACCGTCATCTGAACGTCAACCTGGCCGTCCGTGATCGGCCCCAGATCGTTGAGCTGAAAGGCCGGCGAATGCGAGTCGAGAATCAGCTTAGTCTTCGTTGTATTCCAACCATGAGCATCGAAAGCACTGAAGCTATCGCCGATACGGCAGGCAAACCATACCCGGTAAGCCGTGCCATCGCGGGGTGGCAACGCGACCAGCGGCTGGCCCTTCTCATCCTTTGCATCGTAATCGCCGTAGCGTAGCGACTTCAACGGAATGGCGTACTCGACCACCCAACGTTTCCCGTCGGCCTTTGATCGAATCGTTCCCCCGGAGTTCCAGCGCAAATCCTGACCGCGGGACTTAATCCAGTACCAGTCCGCAACGGTGCCGATTGGATTCACGTCCAAGCTAAACAACCCGCGCTGATAGCCGCTGCTCAAGTCTTCTACGGGGCGGATCTCGATCTCCATGTGATCGTCGGCACTCATGCCGTGTTCGGGATGTACGATTACGTCCGGCATAGTCCCGCGCGCTTTCAACGGGTACCCTTCCGGATAGATCGGCGTAGTGAAGCAGAAGTAGAGACTGGTACTGTCATATCCCGCGTAGACCTGAGGCTGTATCTGGTGGACGGCCAAGTTCGTGAACGCCCCATCGCGCCCGCCGTCAAAGAACGCCGACAACGCTGAGGCATCGCCCCATTCGTTTAGGCTCATCACGCCGTCGATTGTCGGCGGAGTCTTCAGGAATGGCACTCGAAGTTCCGGCTCATCAACCCACCGTACCTCGCCGGTGAAACCTGGCACCGCCTCCGACGTAGGGCCGTTCGCCGTTTCGTAGTCCTTGATTGCCTTCGCAACCGCCGTGTCGTTGGGAAATCCGGTTCTCAGGCGAGCCGTAATCCCCATGCACACGTTTCGATCCTTCTCGACGGCCAGCCTGCGTAACAGTAGATCGCGCGCCTTGGTGCCGCCAATGCTGCTCAGAGCGGAGGCGCCCCCCCTGCGCACTTCGACGTTCTCGTCGGCGAGCGCCTTCTCGAGAAGCGGTAGCGCCCGATCGGCGCCAAAACGACGGCCCAATACCGTGACGACCCGCTCGCGCACACCCTTGTCCTGATCGACAAGCGCCTTCTCCATCAATCTCAACGCGTGGTCACCGCCCACGTCGCCCAATACCATGGCCGCCGTACTGCGCACCCATGAATCCTGATCGGCCAGCGCCTTATCGAGGAGCGCCAGTACCTTGTCCCCGCGTAAGTAACCAAGTCCTAATACGGCATGACTGCGCACCATCCCGTTCTGGTCAGCCATGGCCCTCTCGATAAGCGCCAATGCCCGTTCGCCGCCCACAAAACCCAAGACCTCGGCAGCCGATGTTCGCACGTTGACGTCTTGATCGGCGATGGCCTTCTCCAACAGCACTACCGCATGCTCCCCTCCCATGTATCCCAACTCCCGGACGGCCCTGTCGCGCACTCTTGCATCCGGGTCGCCAAGCTTCTTCTCCAACAGCGCCATTGCTTTCTCTCCACCCACGCTACCCAGCGCGGATACATCCGCATGGCGTAGGGTCTGGTTTGTGAACGCTTTTTCGATGAACGGCAATGCCTTTTCGCCACCCAGACGCCACAATGCCTTCATAGCAACCTGACGACGCGGGCCGTCATTGTTCCACATATCCGTGTCGGCGCCTGTCAAATCAACAGCCGTCTCATCGATTGCCAGCACCGCTTCCCACCCCAGGCGGCGTAATCCGACCTTCGCCTGCCGCGCCGTTTCGGCGTCTATGTTTCTCGCGGCCTTGACCAATAACGGCACGCCCCGCACATCCCTCATCCAACCTGCGCGCCAGGCGGCGTCGCGCCGAACTGCCGTGTCGTTTGACTCAAGGTCTTTGCGCACGCGATCTACTTCAGTGTCGACAACGCCTTCCTGAAGCACAACCCACTGACCGTCCCGCACCGATACGGCCTTGAGCCCATGTGCCGCAGCAACCGCCTCGATCAACTTCCGCCCATCAACCGGCACGAAACGTAGTTCCACTGGCACCAGCAGAGGCAGTTCATTGTATGACAGTCCTCCAAGCGCGGCCACACGCAGCCCGCCTTTGCGGTCCAGTTCATCGAACGCCTCCCAGGCATTCCAGGTGCGCGGGGTGATGACCACCGCAGCCGGATCGGTCCGCGTGGTCTGCGCTGCCGGTTTCGCCTGATCCTTCGCCACGGCCATCACCGCCGTCACGCCCGCGCCGCCCACGGCGATTGCCGCCGCTGTCAACAATACCGCCGTCTTGACTTGTGCCGTGAACATGGCCTTCATCGCTCCCTTCGCCAGCATTCCTGCCGTTGTTGTGGCGGTCGTGGCCGTGGCGGTTGTCGCCACGGCGGTTTTCACAGCCACCAGGATGGAAGGAAGGAGTGTTTCCGGCACGGCGGCCGAGGCTTCGGAGGTGAGCAGACTGACCAGTGCCGTGGCACTGGTCGCCATGCCGAGTTTGGCAAGGCGCTTGCGCAGCATGGCCATGCCCTCACTAGCCCGACGGCTGAGCGTGCCCAACGGACAACCGACCAGCCGCGCCGCGTCTTTCTCGCTGTGATTCTGCAAGTAACGCAGAATCACCGCCTGCCGATAACGTTCCGGCAGACTCAGCAGCGCCGTGTCCACCAACCCCAGCACGGCCGGGTCCGCGATCTCATCCTGGGAAAACTCGCCAAGCTGAATCGCTGCGTTTACGGCATAGACCTCTTCACGTCCGGTGCGATGCATGCGCTTCCTCACGGTTTCGGCCGCCACGAGATGCGCCACGCGATACAGCCATGCGGCCAGATCGCCTTTTCGCAGTCCACCCGCTTTCCGGGCCAAAACCACGAAAACAGCCTGCGAAGCATCCTCGGCTTCATGCGCATCCTTCAGCAGCCGATGACAGGCCCGGTACACCAACGAACCGTGCCGCTTCATCAGTTCGCCAAACGCCACATCGTCCTGCCGGGACGAATAGGCCTCCAGCAATTGCGCATCTGTCATGGTTTGCATAACGTGTCAGCGTACTAGAACACTCCTTCTTCCACAATGAGCCTGCAGCAACTGCCAATTCCCTCGCAACATAATAAACGACCGGAGTCATTACCGCAATCGCGGCATTATCGGTGCTTATTGTTGACAACGACAAGATTGCAGTATAATTTTACCGCTATGACAGAACAAATAGACCATGTCATATCTATGCAGAACTCGCCAGAGATTGGCGCAGTGCTTCGTTACCATAGGCGACGCAGCGGACTCAGCCAAAGCGAACTCGCCGCCTTGGCCGGTATCGGCAAAACCTCCGTCTTCGACATCGAAAAAGGCAAGTCAACGGTGCGTCTGGCCACGTTAATGGCCGCCCTTCGCGCCCTCAATATCGCGTTGACGCTTACAAGCCCGCTGATGGCAGAGTGCTCGCAAGCACTGAAAAACAGACAGAACGCCACCCAAGGGGAAGACCCATCATGAGGCGCGCACGGATTGATGTCATGGGGCAGCGGGCCGGTGTGCTGGAGGAGCCGGCGCCGGGCCGGTATAGGTTTCGTTACGATGACGCTTATTCGGGACCGCCGGTCTCGTTGTCGCTGCCCGTTTCAAAACGCGAGTTCGTCTTTGAGGTGTTTCCACCTTTCTTCGAGGGGTTGCTGCCGGAAGGCGCGATGCTGGAAGGCTTGTTGCGCCAGTGCAAGATAGACCG
>CAZWPN010000252.1:0-4244 GCA_964635275.1 uncultured Victivallales bacterium
CCATGGCGGCTGAGCGCCACAGCTCGCGGCCACCTGCCTCAACCGAGAAGATCAACCGCGCCGGGCTCCCCTTGTTGGGCTCAGCGCCCCGGGCCCCGGGGGCGTCATTCATGCCGGCCCAGGCGCGCAACACGCGCGCGGGCTGATGGGTTCGCAGCACAATCTCACTTTCGGCATGGGTGCCCAGTCCGCTCGCAAACGTCTTGCCGGCAATCGTAAGCGGGCCGTCGCCATGGACCGCCTTGTTGGCCTTCAAATCGCCCCACCCCTGCTTGCAGGAATTCACACGCAAGCCATGCGGATCACCCGGCACGCCGGCCGCCGCCGCGGCCCACTCGCCGGCGAACTGCTTCGCCGCCGCGACGCCATGGGGAATCAAATCAACATCTTTCGGGAATCGTGTCTCATTCGCCTTGCTCATATCGAACCCCTATTCTTGTTCCACCACTTTGAACCAAGTTGTCGACTCACGACTTACCAAACCGGTCCCACATCTTGTGATAGAACTCCATGCCGAGCGTGTCGTTAAGCGCTCGGTAGGACATCATGCTCTCGACGCTCTTGTCGGTGTGGCCGTTCTCTCGAATATCCGCCATCAGTCGGTCCAGCGCGCCGGCAGTTGCCAGGATGGACGAAATGGCATGGATCGCTATTGAATAACCCATGGCTTTGAGTTCACCCGCCCGCGTTCTGGCCGGCGCGTTGACCTCCACGATACTGGCTACCAGCCGCCCTTTCACCCCGTCCCGCACGCGGCGGAAATCGTCGGGCAGGCCGATGCCATCAACGAAAAGGAGATCCACGCCGGTTTCGGCATAGAGATTGGCCCGCTGGATCGCCTCGTCAATGCCGTCGACCCGGAACGCGTCGGTGCGGCCGATAATCAGCATGTCCCCGTCACCCCGTGCCTCGACCGCCACGCGCAGCTTGGCGGCCATAGCCCCGGCATCGATCAACTTGACCCCGGCCGTCTGCCCGCATCGCTTCGGACTGGCCTGGTCCTCCAGGTGGATGGCCGCGACGCCGGCCTGCTGGTATGCCCGTGTCGTGCGATCGACGTTTGCCAGTCCGCCGTAGCCGGTATCGGCGTCCGCGATCACCGGGATGTTCACGGCCGAGGCGATCAACTCCGCCTGCCGGACCATCTCGGCCATCCCCAGCAACTCCAGGTCGGGCCGCGCCAGCAGCGAGGCCGTCACCGCCAGGCCGCTCATGTAAACGGCGCCGAACCCGTGCTTCTCCGCCATCCGCGCGCTCAGCGCGTCATAGCACCCCGGCGCCACAACGAACGTCCCCGCTTCCAATGCCTCGCGCAATGCGTTTCTTGCCATTTCAATCCTCCTTGTGAATGCCTCAAGAGAGCAGGTGGCAAGTCACACCCCGACCCGCGGCAGGGCAACAAAATTGAACATGCAACATGCAAGTTCGATCACCATCGGGTCTTTGTTTTGAAAGTTGGATGTTGAATGTTGCATGTTCAATCACCTGGCGTCCCTCGCTGGTCCCCTTCTTCCTACCCCTGCCCGCCGTCGTTCACCACCGGCGCCACGTAAGCGCCCTTGGGCATGCAGAGGATCTTGGCGTCCTTCCCGTGAATGGTCATGGCCTTGGCAATCGCCTCCTCCACCGTCTTTGCCGGCACAAAACCGAACGCCTTGACCTCTTCCGTCGGCAGCGATGAGATCAGGAATGTCTCCGCCGCCTTGTCCAGACCGGAATGCAGAATATCGGCCATGAAGTGAACCCTCTCACCCGCCTCGACACGCTTCAGGAACTCATCCGAATCCATCCGCAGAAAACGATCCAGCTCCTGATCGCCGACACCGTTGGGACAATCCGCCAACAGTATGACGCAACCGCCCCGCTTCATCAGTTGGTAGGACTGCTGATACCACTTCAGGGCCTGGTACAATGTGTTGTCAGCCGGACTGCCACCGGCAGAAACAATGACGATGTCAGGGCGCCGTTCCAGCGGGACCGTGTAAAGCTCCTTCGCGAGTTTCACACCCTCCATCCATGCAACCACCATATCGCCCGCCACGGCCTTGATGATCTTGTGCTTCGCGTTCAACACCACGTTGACGATGAAATCCACCTTGGCCAGGTGTCCTGCCTCGAGGGCATCATCGTGCATGACATTGTGCTCCAGGCTTCCGAAATGCGCCTGGTTGATCCATTCGTGACGGTGGTTGAAGTAGATCGTATCCCGGCCGGACACCGCCGGAAGCACGCTCTTCCGGCCGCCGGAGAAACCGAAGGCGATAATCCCGATCTGCCCGGTAAGCACCTTGACATCCGCCTGCGCGAACATCCGGTTCACCCACACCGCGTTGCCGCGTGAGGTCATTCCCAGAAAGACCAGATTGTCTTTGTCGTCCATGTTGTGATTGACCACCTTGTACCGCGCCGTCACGTCAGGCCCGAGAATACGTTCCATCTCCTCCCGCGTGCAGGGACGATGGGTTCCCACGCCCATGATGATGGTAATGTCCTCGTCGCACACGCCGGCCGCCTGCAACTCCTCGAGCACCGCCGGAACGATTATGTTCCCGACAATCGGGCGGGTATAATCGTCTGCCACGATCACCACCTTGTCCCCCGGCTTGGCGATCTTGCTCAGACGCTTCGATCCGATCGGATGCCGCACCGCCTCCCGTACCATTGCCGCCTCGTCACCGGCATCCGGAAAGGATCCCGGCTCCACAACGGCCAGTACATTCGCCTTGGGGCAGGTCACACTCAGTTCACCTTTGCCATACAGGAACGGAATCTTCATAGCTGTCCTTTCTTCTCCGAATCGATCTGATTTACGTTTGACACTCTAGTCCGGTACGGTACCGAACACCTCCGCGGCGGCCTCGTTCCATTCGCGAATCTTGGCCATGTCACGCTCGACCGTCCGCACGATCTGAAACCCGTCGGCGCGGACCCCGTATTTCACGCGGCCGTCACAAACGGCCTTGATGGTTTTCAACTTCTGCCGCATTTCCAACGGAGTGCGATCATACACATCGGCCGTGGAATTGACGCAGATGTCGAGGGCAATCCCCGTGCCCTCGAACACCTCCGCCGCCAGTGCCACGTTCGACCATGGTCCGATGTGCATCATTTCAAGATTCGGGATGGCTCGCACCGACTCGTAGAACTCGTCGGTCACCCCGCAACTGTGCCAGTAATGAACCCGGCCATGCAGCGCCGCCAACTCAAGCTCGTACGGCAGGACGAATTCCTCGTACAGTTTTCGTGACACCATGGGCGTGCCAACCTCGTCGTTGAACAGCTTGGCCGGCGCGATCGGCTCACCGATGAACTGGGCACGCAATTGTGCGTGCCGCTTCAGGCCGTCGCTAATGCGCCGCATCAGCGCATGTACAAATGGCGGGTCATCAACCATGTCCATCAGCAGGTTGGTGGTCTCACGCAGTTGCGTGGCCACGGAAAACGGGCCGCGGATCACCGTCGGATAACGGACCGTGATCCCCGAGCCGGCGGTCAGCTCCCGCATACGATGGTAAAAGGCATGTGTCCGCGGCCCTAAGCCGTGCGCGTCGAGTTCCATGGCGTGCATCTTGTCCAGATCCCGACGTTCGGCAAGCAACGGCTTCTTCATGTTGACCCAAGGAGCCTGACCGGGCGGAAACTCAACTTGCGCGCCAAACAAGCTGGCCGAATAGCAGGCGCCGAACGACACAAACACATTCTTCTCGAAAAACCGGTTAGAGCGCAGGTTCGCATGCTCCCAAAGCTGGTAGCGCAACTGCTCGCGCAGTTGCGCCTCAGCCTGGTTGTAGTAAGCCGCCGTGTCGATCCCCAGCACGGTCGCATAGCCGGCGATGTCGAGAGCCAGCGTGAAGGCGCCGGTCCGGCTCGCGGAAATCCCGCGCCACCGTTCGATCAGCCACGGGGCGTCCGCGTTTGACCAGAAACGACGGTTGCTCTCGTTCTCCGGCGACTCGCACAGCGACAGATACCGCGCCAGCAGGTCCGAGATGTCATCTACCCTATCTTGACTCATATCGACTCACGCCACTCCTGTACCACTGACGTCACGCACCCACGCCATTGACAACATTCGGAAGTTTTTCGCCACGCAGCGCCATGGCCGCGAGATTCGCGGCGGACGTGCGCAGTTTCTTGACCGACTGCGGCGTGGCGGAGGCGTCGTGCGGCGTGATGACGACGTTCGTCAGCTTCAGCAGCGGGTTGTCAGGATTGATCGGTTCCGGATCGGTCACGTCCATGGC
>CAZWPN010000253.1:0-4237 GCA_964635275.1 uncultured Victivallales bacterium
GCCGCCATGCCTCGCCAAGGATTCGGGTTCTCAGGAAATTTGACTTATCTTGTTTCCAGCGGGTATCATTGTAGGCGTCTCGTGATTGTGTCGACCAAGGACCGTTGCGCGCGCGAGGGCCGTCGTCCCGCGCCTGCCGCCGAAAGGAGCTGTCATGTGTAAAGATTGCGGTTGCGAAACAGCGCTCGGCCACACTCATACGCATCCCCATGGCGAGAAGCATTCGCATCCCCGCGGCCATGGCCATGCCCACGATCACGACCACCACCATCATGAGCACGGCCCTGAAAGCCGAACGTTGGTGCTGGAGCGCAAGGTGCTGGCGCAAAACGACGCAATCGCGGAGCAGAACCGCCTCTGGCTGGCCGAGCGCGGAATCGTCGCCATCAATTTGATCTCGTCGCCGGGCTCCGGCAAGACGACGCTGCTCGAACAGACCCTGCTACGGCTCAAGGACCGCGTGCTCTGCGCCGTCATAACAGGCGATCAACGCACGGACAACGATGCCCGCCGCCTGCAGGGTCGCGGCGCCGCTGTGCGCCAGATCGAAACCATCAACGCCTGCCACCTGACTGCGGAGCATGTGCAGTCACTGCTTCCCGAGGTGACCGCCGGAGGAGTCCGCCTGCTCTTCGTCGAAAACGTCGGCAACCTGGTTTGCCCGGCAGCCTTCGATCTCGGAGAGAACTTCAAGGTCGCGTTGCTATCCACAACCGAGGGCGAGGACAAGCCGCTGAAGTATCCCACCCTCTTCTCCATGGCGCCAGTGGCCGTCCTGACTAAGATGGACCTCATGCCGCACCTGGACTGGAACCTGTCCATCTGCCGCCAGAATCTTATGAAGATCCATCCCGGCATCTTCCTCTTCGAAGTAAGCGCACGCACGGGACAGGGCATGGACGGATGGATTCAATACCTGGAATCGCTGGCAAGCGGGCGCTGATCCCGCCCCACCCGGGGAGCATACCAAGGCGGGCCAAGCCCGCAAGAGAAGTGTGTGGGTGTGGGAGTCTGTGAGTGTGGGAGTGCGCCTTGATATTCTCCTCCCACATACTCACGCACTCACATTCTCACGTATAACCTCGCTCTCTAAAGATGCGACGCCTTTGCGTCACATGCCCCTCCGGGTAGGGCGAGATCTCCGAGAGAGCCGCTGCCGCAAGGGTGTCCGCAAAAGGTCCCCGCCTGAAGCACCGCTGCTGGACAAGGATTTGGGTTGATTCAGACGGCGGGACGCTTACCATGTCGGGCATGTTCATCACGGATTTCCACACGCACGCTTTCCCGGATTCACTGGCCGCCCACGCCATTGCCGTGTTGTCGGCCGGAACACCGGAAGCCAGGCCAAGACGGGGCGGAACCATCGGCGATCTCCTGACCTCCATGGACCGCGCCGGCATTGATCGGTCGGTAATCTGCTCAATCGCCACCCGCCCCGAACAGTTCGGGAAGATACTCCAATGGTCGCTCTCCATCGCGTCGAAACGGCTGATTCCACTGGTGTCGGTTCATCCGGCCGACCCCGATGCAATCGCAAATATCTGCCGTATCAAGGCAACGGGACTCCGCGGAATCAAACTCCACCCGTACTACCAGGATTTCGTCCTCGACGATCCTGCCATGTTTCCAATCTACCGGGCCATTTCGGACAACAACCTTATCCTGGTGTGTCACACCGGATTCGACGTAGCCTTCCCGCACATCCGTCGTTGCGATCCCGTCCGCATCGCCAACCTTCTGGACCGATTTCCCGACCTCAAGTTCGTGGCGACACACCTCGGGGCGTGGAGGGACTGGGACGAGGTAGAGAAACATCTACTCGGCAAGAACATATACATTGAAATCTCCTTCTCCCTCGGATGCGCCGGCGATGAGCAGGTTCGGCGTATACTGACCGGGCACCCTGCAAATCGCCTCCTGTTCGGTTCGGACTCCCCCTGGCAGGACCAGAGTGAAACCTTGGAAGGACTCCGCCACCTGCGGCTTGACCCCGGTCTCAACGAGGCGATCCTCGCCGGCAACGCGGCGACGATTCTCGGACTGTGATTTTTTTGCTTGCGTCGGATCACTAGACTCGTTTTACTTGACGCCATGAACACCATGGACAGCACTAAGGGCGGGATCGGAGTGGCCTTGGCCATTCTGGGATGTATTCTGGGTCTTGCAGGAATGTACTTCGGACTCTCGGCGCGTAATTCGCAGTCGGCGGTAGCGACCAGGGTTGGGGATCTTGAGACTCAGGTCAGCGCGCTTGCCGCTGAGGATCAGCGCATTGCATTCCAAGTGCGCGAACTGGGTGACCAGACGCGTCAGGCGTTGACAGACATTGCCGCCAAACTGCCGGCGAAGAAGGCGGTTGTCGAAACGTCGGGGACGGCCAAGACCGGCGACGACAGCAAGAAGGCTGAACCGGTTGTGGAAGGTGAATACGTTATTAAGGCTGGCGACACGTTCGAGAAGATCGCCAAGGCCCACAACACGACGATTGAGGCCCTCCAAAAGGCCAACGCCACCGTTGATCCGAAGAAACTTCAGATCGGCAAGAAGATCAAGATACAATAACGAACATGTCTCTGGAACGCCCGCGTCGGCACGGTCCGCGCGGGCGTTTTTGTTTTGTAGATGTGAGGGAAGGGTGGCTGAGTGGCCTATAGCGGCGGTCTTGAAAACCGTTGAGCCGAAAGGCTCCGGGGGTTCGAATCCCTCCCCTTCCGCCAATTGCTACTACGTTTACGTTCTACGGAACGGCTCCGGACGCATGTATGTCGGAAGTTCCGCCTCGCCCGATGAGCGGCTCGCGTCACACGACTACGGCCGAGTACACTCAACTCGCGCAGGCCGGCCATGGCAGCGAATTCTACTGGAGGCACACCCTGACCGCGTCTCAGCCGAGAAGCGCGAGCGCTATCTGAAGTCGGGCTGGGGACGCCAATCGTTGTGTCGTGCTTCGCTTGCCGTTAATCAGTAATTCTTCCACGGCAACCATGTCTTGAAGAACGGATTCATGTCGTTTCTCTCTTGGAGCGTCCCTGATCCACTCGCCGCGATGCATCGCGGCGGCTTGCATCTTCGACCAGATTCACAGTTGGAGCCCACTCCCGGCGCACAGGTCATCTATTCGTATCGTTGGCGCTGTCTTCCTCGGGTTCCGGCTCGCCATCGAAGCCGGGGCGGCGGAAGGACTCGGCGCCTGGCAGGGCCACATGGATACCGCGTCGCATGCGGTCCAGCAGCGCCAGCATGTCCAGGATAGCCGGCTCGTGCGCCGGCAGAATCTCGCGCAGGCGCAGCCACGCGGCGATCGAGCGTTCGATGGCCACCAGCGTCACCTTGCCCGAACCGTTCGCGTCGTAAAGGCGGGACTCGCGCAGAATATCCGCCGCGGGCCCGTCCACCTCGTCGCGCCCCAGCAGGCCGCCGACCGTGCGGGACATCTTCGGCGGGATGAAAGTGTGGTACCAACCGACTACCTCGATCATCTCCCCGATCTGGCGCGCCTCATCTTCGACGTCCTCCCGCGTGAACTGGCTCCTGGCCATGTCCATCAGGCTCCTGGCGTGAGCCTTCAAATCCGCGTCCGAGGCCTTGAGCCAGGCGTCGGCTTGCCGCAGATATTCCATCGAGAGGCGGCAAAGGGCGTGCCGGCTGACCGCCTCGCGACGTGCGGTTTCCTGCGCTTCCCATTCGGGGTCCGGACCGTCATCGAACTCGTCGTCGACGTCGGGCGCCCACTGGTCCCTCGGACCGAAGACAGTCGTCTCCCGCAGCTTCTCAGCCAGATTGTTCCAGAACGCCGCGTTCGCCGCGTCCTCGACCGGTTTTTCGCCGCGAGCCTCCCGCTCGATGTCGCGGCCCATGGCGAAGTTCCGGCAGCGGCGCGTGAACGCGCACCGCTCGCACCAGTAGTCGCAGTAGTTGTAAATGCCGGAAATGAACCGGGTTGCCGGCCTATTCATGGAAGCATCATTCACGGGTGTGTTGATATTATAGCCGGCGTCCGTTGTCGAGGCAATCCGGTGCCCCCTGATCCTCGGCTAGCGGTTGGCCGAATCCACACTGCCTTCCAGCAGATTATGGCAACCGCTCCGCGAGTTCTTCCATGTCTTCTTCTCCGCGCTCAAAGCTCCCCCTGCCTGCCGAAGCCGCTTCGGCGCAGGCAGGCAAGCTCGCAGTCAGTTACACTAGCCGCGGCCCTTCTGCGACCGGCGCCTCCAGCGCCTTCATCTCCAGTCCCTCG
>CAZWPN010000254.1:0-4220 GCA_964635275.1 uncultured Victivallales bacterium
TGCGGGCCCTGATCCTCGGCTAGGGGAGGAAGGACTCCTTTGGCGGACTCATGTGTGTCCTGTGTTTACGGCTCGCTCGGAGAACTCGCCCTACCTGGGGAACATATACAGACTACATGTCTCTCTGGGTAGGGCGAGTTCTCCGAGCGAGCCGCTGTAGCAAGGCCGTCCGCAATGGGTCCCGCCGGTGGCACAGCGCTTAGGCGGCGAGGATTTGCGGCGGGATACTGATCCCGGCATTCCAGCCTGAGCACGTTGCACCCGCGGCTGGACCCGTTGCGCACAGCGTCATGCACTCCGGGAGCCTGTCGGCCCGGCGGTAGAGGCCAACCTAGCAGTAAGTCCGGCAGGCTCCTAGCGGATCATGATCAGAAGCATTTTGAACCGGCCGCGGTTTGCGCGGACGTCGTGCGGAACACTGGCCGGCATGATAACCAGATCGCCCGCCTTCGGAGTCACAAGTGTTCCGCCGATGGTAAGTTCAGCCTCGCCGTCGAGGATCAGTACTGTGGCGTCGTAGGGTGAGGTGTGCTCGCTCAGCCCCTGTCCGGCCTCGAAAGCGAAGAGCGTCAGCGTTCCGGTCTTCTTGTCCAACAGCGTTTTGCTGACGATTGCACCCGGTGAGTAGTCTACGGTTGCGGCCAGTGCAAGCGGTCTGCCGCGCAGGTCTTCCGATGCGCTCATAGTTTTTTTCCTTTTGTTTCGCCTCCCAGTTGTATCACAGGGGCTGAGTGTCAATCACATCACCGTCGAGACTGACTGTGGCCTCCTCGGCCTTCAAGTTCTTGCGGCCGCTCAACTGGACAGCTTGGCGGGCGATCACGGACAGGCCGCCACAGCATGGCACTTCCATTCTGACAACGATGACCTTGGGGATCGACGGGTCGGATAGTATCGCGCCTAGCTTCTCGGCGTAGGGGTCGGTCCTGTCAAGTTTCGGGCAGGCGACAACGACGGCCCGTCCGCGCATGAAGCGCCAGTGAACGTCGGCGGATGCCACCGGGGAGCATGTGCTCAACACCACGAGTTCGCGGCCGCTGAAAAACGGCGCGCCAGGCTGGACGAGGTGTAGTTGCACGGGCCATTGCTGCAGATCCGAGGCGATAACATGCCCGCCCGAAGGAGCGGCGGGGGGGACACTCGCCGCATCGGATGCCGGTTTGAAGCGCATGCGCGACCCGGGGCATCCTCCGCCGCCGGGCCCGTGGGCATGCCCGCCATGACCGTCGTGTGGCGGGTGTGAAACCATATGAGCCTGATTGGCCTTCTCCATTCGTTGCACGGCCTTGACCCCCTGAGTTTTCGCAAGATGCTGACGGGTGGCCTCGATATCGAAGTCATCCGCCTCACGCTCCACGATCTTGAGAGCGCCGGTGGGGCACTCCTTGATGCAGTCTCCAAAACCGTCGCAGAACAGCTCCTTGACCAATCTGGCCTTGCCATTGACAATGTGAAGTGCTCCTTCGGCGCAGCCGCTTACGCAGTTACCGCATCCGTTGCACTTCTCGTCATCGATCGTGATTATCTTGCGATTCATCTACCCCCCCCCCATGTTCTCAACCTAATTGGATGATGCGCCCAGGCAGGCCTTCAAGTCCGCGTCCGCTGTGGTGATCGGCATGATGTTGTACTTGTCGACGAGAACGCCGAGCACGGCGGGCGAGACAAAGGCCGGAAGGCTTGGGCCGATCCGGATGTTGCGGACTCCGAGGTGCAGGAGCGTGAGCAGGATGCAAACGGCTTTCTGCTCATACCATGACAGGATGAACGAAAGTGGCAATTTGTTCACGTCGGTGTCGAACGCCTTGGCGAGCGCGACAGCGATCTGGATAGCCGAGTACGCATCGTTGCACTGGCCGATATCCAGCAGGCGTGGGATGCCGCCGATAGACCCGAAGTCCATCTTGTTGAAGCGGAACTTGCCGCATGCCAGCGTAAGGATGACACAATCCTTGGGCACAGACTCCGCGAACTGCGTGTAGTAGTTGCGTCCGCTCTTCGCGCCGTCGCAGCCGCCGACCAGAAAGAAGTGACGGATGGCCCCGGACTTGACGGCCTCGATCACCTTGCCCGCCACACCCATGACGGCGTTATGTCCGAAGCCGACGCATATCGTCTTCTCGGGCGCGGTGTCGGCAAAGCCGGAAGCAGACAGCGATGCTTTGATAACCGGGGTGAAGTCCATATTGCTGATGTGCGTTACGCCAGGCCATGCCACCAGCCCGCTCGTGAATATGCGGCCTTTGTAGGACTCGCGCGGTTGCTGGATGCAATTGGTTGTCATCAGGATGGCTCCCGGGAATGCCTCGAACTCCTTTGCTTGATCCTGCCAGGCGCCGCCGTAGTTCCCGACGAGGTGCTTGTGCTTCTTCAGCTCCGGGTACCCGTGAGCCGGCAACATCTCGCCATGCGTGTAGACGTTGATGCCCTTGCCGGCGGTCTGCTTCAACAGTGCGTCGAGGTCCTTCAGATCGTGTCCGGACACCAGTATGGCCTTACCCTTTACGTGGGTAACTTTAACCGCGGTGGGTGCAGGGTGTCCGTACGCTCCGGTGTTGGCGGTGTCGAGGAGCGCCATCACGTTGAGATTGACCTCGCCGCAGCGCAGAACCATAGGCAGTAATGCATCAACGGTCTGCACATCGTTGGCGAGGAGACTCAGGGCCTCGTGGAAGAAGGCGTATGCTTCAGGACTCTCCTTGCCCAGGACGAGCGCGTGGTCAGCGTAGGCGGCTGTGCCCTTCAGGCCGTACATCAAGAGTTCCATAAGGCCGGAGATGTCGTCGCCGTATGCCTTCTTTCGCGCTGCAATGCCGACTTCGACGCCTTTGGCCACCAGTCCTGGCCGATCGGATGCCGGCGTCCATTTGGCAGGACCAGTCAGGGTCGTGGGCACTTTTCCTGACTTCTGACAGGCTGACTCGTACAAAGCGCGGGCTTTCTCCTTAATCTGGGCGGCTGCGCGCAGAAGCTGCTCCAGGCGCGCTGCATCGAAATTCACGTTTGTTACCGTGGTGAAAAGGGCCTCTACCACGAAAACGTCGATACTGCGGTCGTGCATGCCGAGACCGGACGCCCGGTGCGCATACATGGCGATTCCCTTGGTCGCGTGGATCAGCAGATCTTGAAGGGCGGCCACCTCAGGGTCCTTTCCGCACACGCCGAACTGGGTGCATCCGGTTCCTTTGGCCGACTGCTCGCACTGGTAACAGAACATGCTCATCTTCTCTTCTCCTTGGTTGTTTGTGTTGTCGATGCTGTTATGTCTCTAATCGATGGGACCAGTATTGCATATATGCCGGATCTCAACATTGACCTGGATCAATATGTGTACTTTTTTTGCGTGATCCGTTTGACTAGCCGTGTGGGAGATCGAAGCCCCCCCCCACTATGGTGGCATGAGCATCCTGCTCCCGCATGATGATGACAGTACATGATCTGCGTGAATCTGCGGAGAACCTCATCCCAAGGCGAAGCCGATAACATCCCGTGAACGAAGGGGAAGGGGACCAGACAAACCATCGCGCTTCCTTCTGGAAGAGCCGGCGATCTTCCCTTGCAATCGCTCGATCTTGCATATGTTAGGTCTGGGACGGTGTGACCAGCCATTGCGGCCCTGGCACGGGGCGCCGGGTCAGAGAAGACGCCGGCGACACGCCGGCTACTACAGGGCGGAAGCCTCTTTTGTAGCAACCGCCCTGTGGGCGGCGTCTGCTCGGCAAGAAAGAGTTTGCGCCGATCGAGAAGATCGGAGCGCCGATGGGGAGGATGGGGGCGTCGTCCTCGTAATCGGGAGAAGAGAATCAAGGACGACGGCGACGAGGACGAGTGTGGCCGTGGACGCTGCCGTGAAAACTCCTGAATTCGCCGGTTTGACAGAACCGCAGATTGCCGAATGATGAGCTCTGAATATCGAAGGCCATACTCCCTGACCGTGCGTCTTACTTCGACATTCTGCGGTTCGATGTTCTGCGGTTCTGCTGTTTCGCCGGAAGGAGAGGAAGTAGACGGTCGTTCTCAGAACGGCTGAAGAAGAGCAGTTTCATAACAGCGTTGACAGTGTGGTCCCCTGGTACGCGGCCGTCTGGGCCGGGAAGTTCTTCCCGTTCGACGCTCCCTGAACCTCGCCGAGGAAGGGACGCTCCCAGATCCTCGGCTAGGGAAAGCAGGACTCCTTTGGCGGACTCATGTGCGTCCTGTGTTTACGGCTCGCTCGGAGA
>CAZWPN010000255.1:0-4202 GCA_964635275.1 uncultured Victivallales bacterium
CATGGGGCTGGACTGGAAGATCCAAGCGCGCTGGCTGCAGTTCACCGACTTCCTGGCCTTCTCCCGCTCGCACACCGCCAAACCTTGGGATGGCGGCATGCCGTCGTGGAATATGGCCGACCTGATTCGGTACGACAAGGTGGTGGAGAAGACGCACGTGATCGACAACCTCGGGCCGAACGACCGCCCGACGGCCGAGGAGAGCATCCGCAAGCACCACCTGCTGCGCTACCGCCTGCTGCCGTATCTCTACTCGCACGCGCACCTGAACTACCTCACCGGCATGCCGATCTGCCGGCCCATGCTCCTGGCGTTCCCGGAAGACCCCAACTGCAATGCCGACCAGTGGCCGTACCAGTACCTCTTCGGCAGCGAACTGCTGGTGGTGCCGGTCTGCGCGGACGTGACCACCCTGCCGATCTACCTGCCGGCGGGCGGGCGCTGGATGGACTGGTGGACCGGCCGCGTGTATGAGGGCGGCCAGGTGATCAACCACGACGTTTCCGATGTCAATGTGCTGCCGCTCTTCCTGCGCGAAGGCGGCGTGCTGCCCATGCAGCAGGAATGCCAGTGGATCGAGAGCGGCGCGGCGCCGGACCGGCTGAGTCTGACCGTGTTCGCTCCCGCGAAAGGGAAAAGCTCCCGGTTCGAACTGCGGGAGGACGACGGCCTTTCGCTGCGCTACCAGCAGGGCGAAGTGGCGATCACGCCGATCACCTGCGCGACTGATGCGGCGGGACTGCGGATCGAGATCGGCCCCACGGCAGGGACGTATCGCGACGCGCCGGCGCAGCGGACCTGGGACCTGGAGGTGCGGGGCCTGGCGGCCGCGCCCAAGCAGGTTCGGTGTGGATCGGAGGAGCTGAAGCGTGTCGAGGGCGGCACAGCGCCTGGCACATGGGCGTGGGAGGCTGTCACGGCGCGCCTGACAGTTCGCGGACGGCCGGCCGCCGCGACGACGGTTTCATTTGGGCCGGACCACGGTAAGGGGGTTGAAGATTAAGTAGATGGCCATGGCTGGATGGCTGAAAAGAGGGTAAGAGTGAGTTTTGAAGTAATTTTTCGAGTGTAGGAGCCGCCGGCCTTTGGTAAACATCAGGGCTATACCTCATGGTGGCGACGGAGAAGCTCCTGAAGCCGCTCGGGGACTGCGCGGCCGAGTCCCTCGCGGCCAGCTACGAGCAGGCGATCAGCGTGGTGCCGAACGTTGCGATCCGGAAGAAGGCGGAATGCTCCGATGGTATCGGGTTGAGCAACAGATGAGCGCAAAACGATTGACGGTTATCGCGGCGCTGCTTGCGACGGCATGCCGGCTTGCGGCTGGCGGTCCTGTCGATACGAACGCGGCGGCCGCCGGTGCGCCGGAACTCGGTCGGCCCTGGCGCAATTCCTTGGGCATGGAGTTTATTCCGATCCCCGGCACGAGTCTGTCTTTCAGCAAGTGGGAAACGCGCGTGCAGGACTATTCGGCGTTCGTGCAGCGCACGGGGCGGAAATGGCCCAAACCCAAGATCGAACAGGAGCCGACGCATCCGGCGGTGAACGTCACCTGGGACGATGCTCAGGCCTTCTGCGCCTGGTTGACTGAAAGAGAGCAGAAGGTCGGGTTCCTGCCAGCCGGATGCCAATACCGTCTGCCCAAAGACCTGGAGTGGAGCGCCGCCGCAGGGCTGGGGCCCGAGACGGGGAAGACGCCTTTCAAACGCAACGGAGAAACCAAGGGCGTCTATCCGTGGGACGGCCCGTTTCCACCGCCGACGGGCGCCGGGAATTATGCCTCGGTCCGGGAGACTGACAAGTACGAATACACGGCTCCGGTTGGCAGTTTTTCGACCAACCGGTACGGCATCTGCGACTTAGGCGGAAACGTCTCGGAGTGGTGCCTGGACGGGTGGCTGCACGAATCTTTCGCGCCCGGTCCGGGCGACCGGACGTTGCGCGGAGGGTCATGGTTTCACTCGGCCCCCTGGCATCTGGCCTCGTCGGCCCGCGACAAGGCGGCAAACAACTTCGACGACATCCGGATTGGATTCAGGGTGGTGCTGGAATTGTCGATCGGGGAAGTCGAGAAGCATACTGAACACTGAACACGTCCCTTTCGAAGGAATCGGAGGTTGGTCATGAAGCATGACAGAAACCTTTTGGGCCGACTGTGCGCGGCGGTCGGCTGCGCCGTACTGCTGGCCACACGCGCGGCTGGAAATTATTCGACGCTGTGGGTTTCCGATGTGTCGGTGGCGCCGCGTGACGAAAAGACCGCGTTTCTGCAGTTCAACATTTCCTGGCAGGATTCGTGGCGCAACGAAGCCAATCACGATGCGGCCTGGGTGTTCTTCAAGATGATGGTCGAAGGCGAGCCGGAGATGCCCACGCACTGGTCCAGGCCGGCTGCAGCGGATAAGTCATCCAAGCCGCAGGCCGAAAGCGAGAAGCGGTGGCAGCATGTGCGCCTGGCCGCAAACAGGGTCCTGAACCCGGACGGTTATGAGCAGAGCAAGGAGGGTCGGCCGCTTGAGTTCATCGTACCGAGCGGCCCTGACGGGTTCATGGGCGTGTTTTTGCGGCGGGCTGACTATTGCCGACCCACGGACGTGAAGGCGAACGGCGTGACCGTCCTGTGGGATCGCACCCCCATCAAGGGGCTGACCAAGAACACCAAGGTGCAGGTCAAGGCCTACGGAATCGAAATGGTGTACGTGCCCGAAGGGGCGTTCTACCTCGGCACGGGCGGCACGGAGGCCAACGCCTTCTACCAGTACACCGACGGTGTTCGCAACGACCAGCCGTATCGGGTAATGAATGCGGGGCCTATTCCGACTGGCCGGAAGAATGGATGCCTCTGGGCCGGAGGTGCCACGCCGCAGGACGGGGGGGGCATCCCGGCGGCTTTTCCCAATGGCTACGGGGCCTTCTATTGCATGAAGGTCACCATCCAGCGGCGGCAGTACGCGGATTTTCTGAACTCGTTACCCCCGGCGGAGGCGAACAAGCACTACCATCCGCGCATGGCCATTCGATCCGGAATCGGCCCGAACTACCTCTATCGCGCGTACGGACCGTGCCGTTACAGCCGCTACGGCAACGCATGCATCGGCCTGTCCTGGGGGGACGGCGCCGCCTACGCCGCCTGGGCCGGGTTGCGTCCGCTGACGGAGATGGAACTGGAGAAGGCCGTTCGGGGACCTTGCGAACCGGTTGTAAACGAAGGAAGGGAATCGTATTGGGGTGTGCAGTCCCTTAGCGCGGACTGTTGGGGAATGATGAAGCGTTGGCGCCAGAGCGAGCGCGCGGTATCGGCGGGAAATGTTGCCGGACGGTTCTTTGCGGGTACCCATGGCCGCGGCACGCCGGACCTGCCGGCGGATTGGCCTCAGGAAGACGCCATCGGCGCCAGCACCCGCTTGAACTGGTGGGGATTCGACAACCGCGAGAACAACTCTGGACGCGCGCTCATGTCGGACTTCCCGACCTACAATCCCGGGCACGAAGGCGCGGTTCAACTGGATCGTACGCGCGTGTCGGACCGGATGTTCGCGAACATGGCTGACCCGGAACGGCGTCCCGATTATCGCTGGCGCGGCGGCCGCACCGCGCCTGCGGAAGCGGCGGAGCAGCAGGTGGTGGCGGCGACAGGGAAGCCATAGGGGGATTCCTTCGTCGACTGCCATCGGCAGCAATCGACAGCCATCGAGACAGAGGACGGAGACTATGAAGAAGACGACAATCCCGTGGCCCATTGCCGCGCGTACGCTCCGGGTGTGGGTTGCCTGTGCGGTTGCGCTGCTCGCGTCCCTCTCCGCTTCCGCGGCCGAGAAGCCGGCCGAGGGGCGATTCAGCGGGTCGGGCAAGGCTGATCCCATCCGGATCGAGAACGTGCGCCTCACGAATAGTCCGGCGGCGGGGCAGAGCGTCATCGCATTGGATTTGGCCTGGGACTATTCCTGGCGCGAGGCATGGGAAGTGCCGGAAGAAGACTGCGCCCTCTTTTATGCCCACGAGAAGTATAACCGGCCGCAGGACCAGAAATGGGACGGGAAAACGCCGCTCAAACTGGAGAATTGGGACGCCGCCTGGGTGTTCGTGAAGTTTCGTGTGCCGGGCGGGCTATGGCGGCACGCGACGCTTTCGCCGCTCGCGACCGATCACATGAAGCCGTTGGGCGCCGCGATGGATGTGGGTCTGGACGATAATCCCGACGCCGA
>CAZWPN010000256.1:0-4172 GCA_964635275.1 uncultured Victivallales bacterium
GGGATGAACTGGGTCAACTCCGCAACCGAGAACCCCTGGTTCCCGGTCTCGAACAGTTGGGGGCTGGGGTATGTCGCCATGCCCGGGGCGGTGGTGACGCGCTGGCAGACGCCGGTTAAAAAGAAAGGCGCGCAGCTCATCTACCGCATGGGCCACCTGGAAATGACCGTGACCCGTCGCACGCGGAACGAGCGGCTGGACGAGGAGTACGTTCTGCGCAACACCGGCAAGACGGCGCAGCCTATCTGGGAAACCCGCATCTTCACGCCGTTCAACGACAATTACCCGGACGCGGCAACCTGCCTGACGCGGCGTTGCAACGCGCACATCTGGTGCGGGGGCGACGTCGCCTATGTCTGTGCCATCCGCATGGGGGGGACGGCGCCGCATCTTGGCCTGGTGGTGACCGACGGCTTCTTCGGCGGCTACAGCATCGAGGGGCGCGGCTGGCTGGGCGGCGGCTCGAATACCCGTGGCGCCATCATGCTGAACGCCCGCGGCGGGACGCTGGCGCCGGGCGCCTCGTTCCGGATGGCCTGGACGCTCTTCTGGCACAAGGGGTGGGACGACTTCCTGGCGCAGGCCCGTGCGATCCCCGGTTTCGCGGATGTGCGCGCCGACCACTATACGGTGACCGGCCACGCCCGCCCGCAGATCACGGTCAACGGCCGCCGCGCCATTGCCGAAGAACCGGAGGGCGACCTGATCAAAGTCCCGCTACCCCGCAAACGCGAGACTTGGCTGCGCGTTCAGCAAGTGCCGGACGTGGCTGGCCTTGTCCGGCAGCGCGTGTCGTTCATTGCGAAGCGCCAGCAGGTGCGCGACCGGAGCAGCCCGCTACACGGCGCGCTGATCTGCTACGATAACGATCTGGATGCCAAGTTCCACAACCCCGCCTGGGCTGACCAGAACGAAGGGCGGGAACGCGTCGGCATGGGGATCCTGCTCGCGCTGGCCTCGCAGCGCTGGCCGGATCGGCAGGTTGCCGCCGCCGCAAAGCTTCATCATGCCTTCGTGCAGACCAAACTCCAGAGCCGTGATGGCACGGTCCGGGGCTCGCTGAACGACCATGAGCAGCGGCTCTACAACTATCCGTGGGTGGCGCATCTGCATCTGGAACGAAAGGCCTTTGACGACTGCTACCGGACCTTCCGCCAGTATTACCGCCGGGGTGGCGCGAAGTTCTATGCGTTCCCGATCCCCATGTTCGACACGATCGCCGCCTTTCGCAAGGCAGGGCGCGACCGCCAGGCGGCGGAATTGCTCAAGCTGTTTTGCGGCCATGCCGATGCCGTGGTCGCGACCGGCACCCGCCTGCCGCCGCACGAGGTCAACTACGAGCAGACCATTGTCGGCCCGGCGACGCTGATCCCGATCGAGGTGTATCTCTGCACACAGGACGAGCGCTACCTGCGGTGTGCGGAGGATTTCCTGCCGCTGCTCGAAGCGTTCAACGGACGGCAGCCGGATCACCACTTGCACGATATCGCCATCCGGCACTGGGACGGCTTCTGGTTCGGCCGGCAGCGGATGTGGGGCGACACCTTCCCGCACTACTGGAGTGCCCTGACCGGCTGGGTGTTCTACCGCTACTGGCAGGCGACGGGAAACGACTCCTACCGGCATCGCGGGCGGGAGATCCTCTTGAATAACTTGAGCGCCTTCCGTCCGGATGGCAGGGCGTCCTGCGCCTACATCTACCCTGACATGATCAACGGCAATTCCGCGCACTGCTGGGATTCGCTGGCCAACGACCAGGATTGGGCGCTCGTGTTCCTTCTGCTCGCCGGCAGGCTCGATCCGGAATTTAAATGGAAATGAAACGCATATGAACCCACGCCTACAAGCCATTCTGGAAAACCGCGGCGTGGATTACATCGGGCATATCATCGAGGACAACGACGCCCATGCGCGCCTCGGCGCGAGCGTCCCCCACTTCTTTCGCGCCATGGACGGCCAGACCATGAGCGGCATTGACGTGGTGCTCCGGCAAGTCCGCCCCGGGCTCGATCAGCGCATGTTCAACTGGCCTACCTGGTCGGGAGATTCGGCCGACGGCGAGTTCTACCACTACGCGCTGGCCAAGCTCGGCGCCTCGCACGCGCATATTGACCCGAAGAAGCAAGGCCGGGCCATGTGCGAGATTTTCGGCGCCTATGGCTGGACCGCCGGCATGCGCCTGATGAAGTGGCTCACCGACCACATGCTGGTCCGGGGAATCAACACCTACGTGCCGCACGCCTTCTCGGCCAAAGACTTCCCCGACCCCGATTGTCCGCCTCACTTCTATGCCCGCGGGAAGAACCCGCAGTACCGGCATTTCCGGCTGCTGATGGAATACACGAACCGGGTGAGCCATCTGCTGAGCGATGGTCGGCACGTCGCGGAAGCCCCCGTGCTCTACCACGCCGAGGCCGAGTGGTCGGGAGACTACATGTCGGTCAAGGAGCCCATGCGCGTTCTCATGCAGGCGCAACTCGACGCCGACATTGTGCCCGCCGATGTGCTGGCCTCCGGCGCAAGCGTGCGCGACGGCAAGCTGCGGATCAACCGCGAAACCTATGGGTGCCTTATTGTGCCGTTGGCCCGGCGACTGCCGCGGACGGTCATGACGACACTGCTCTCGCTGCTGGAACAGGGTGTGAAGATCGCGTTTGTCCGGGATTGGCCGTCGGCCACGACGGAGGACGGCGCGGGCACGGACGAGCTGCAGGCGCTGCGCCGGCACCCGAATGCCTGCGTGACGGAACTCGAGAAGCTCCCGACTTTGCTGCGGACGTGGGGCTTGACCGGTGTGCGGACCGCCTCGCATGAGCCCTGCCTGCGGCGCTATGAATACCGCCACGACGGGTTGTCTGTCTGGATGTTCTTCAACGAGGATCCGTACCAGACCATTCGTACGTCGGTTTACCTGGAAGGCGCGGACCGGGTCGTCGCGTATGATCCTTTTGCCAACCGGCTGAGTGCGATATCAGGCCGGCCGGAAGATTCCGGCCGGCGTGTGGAATTCGAACTGAGTCCCGATGAGTCTGTCATCCTGCTGTCGGGCGACGTGCCGGAGGCGAACGCTGCCGTGCGGTGGAGCGACGCGGGCAACGTCGTTCCGCTGCGGGTTGCGCTGGGGCAGGTGTCAACGGCGCTTTCCGAAGCGTATCCGGCGTTTACGCCATGGCGCGAGCTGGAGTCGCTGGTCAACCTGTGCCAGCCGGGGTTGCTGCCGGAGTTTTCGGGCACAATCCGCTATGAAACGACCTTCGCCTTGCACAACGACTCATCTGATGGTGGCAGGGACGGCTCTCCGAGCCGTCCGCAGACGCCCCGGAGAGGCGTCCCTACCTCAGATGCCATAGCGGTTTCTGACGATGGGTCTAGCCGTTCGTGTCAGGTCTTCCTGGATCTGGGCGAGGTGGGTGAAGTAGCCCAGGCCTGGTTGAACGGACCGTTGCTGGGCACGCGGATCTGCCGTCCCTACGTCTTTGACGCGACGGCTGCAATCCGCCCCGGGGACAACACCCTGCGCGTCGAAGTGACCAACACGCTGGTCTATGCGTTGAAGGATGACTTCTCCCGCTACATCAACCAGGAACCTTCGGGACTGATCGGACCGGTGCGGTTACGATACCGCGATTGACGACGGGTACAATGTGGCGTGGGTTGGGAAGACGGCGTATGATCCGGCGATTCATCACCGGCGCTCGATCCGGCCGAGCGAGAACGACTATGGCGGGGTGGGGTGAAACAAATGACGACACGTATGGGAGGTGTCTTGATTATGAGCATGCTCGGTATCGGAACTCCCGCTGGTGCAGAACCGTATCTGGTTTGTCCGGGGTCAGTTCAGTGGGGCGTACCGCGGTACTGGTTCGATGACGACGGAACGTCGCTTACGATCCAGACCGGCCCGAATCCCGTGCAGGTGAAGCGGACGGGGCATCGTTCCGACGTCAGAACCGTTAATGCCGACCAGGAGTTCAACCGCGGGATCAAGCGCGGCGATACGATTCTGGTGACCGGCGACAAGCCGCGATTTGCGCTGGCGCGCACGTTGCCGGAAGCCAAGATGGATCCCGACATCCACAAACTGGGCGACGGTCGGATCCGGATCCGCTGCGGCGGCGCGGAGTTCTGGCTGGATGAATGCGACGCCATCCAGACCACGTTCCGGCCGTCCC
>CAZWPN010000257.1:0-4157 GCA_964635275.1 uncultured Victivallales bacterium
ACAGATAACCCGCGTTCAATTAGGTTCTTTACCGTAACGGGCAATAAGGAGTCGTCGAATTCATCTTCCGCCAGCCAGAGAACGACCCTTCCGGGGCGCAGCGATTGGCCTCCGATGCTCTCTATGGCGAGGAATACGTCGTGAATCCTTCGCCCGAACGTCGTCAAGGACACAGTGAGGTTGCGCTGTCTTGGATCTGTAATGGACGCATTCCCGTTGACGTTGCGCCTGATCAATTCGGTCATAGCATGTGACTTGCGCACTTCATCGTGAATCTGCCTTACGAATACCTGCTCGCGATGTGCAATATAGTCGCGTATTCGGCCTGTCATATTGAACATGGCATACCCTTCAGATATGGACTTCACCACCAACCCTTACCGCGCTCCGAGTTCAAAAGGCGAGGGTGAGGACAACTTCTTCTTCAAGGGTGGTGTTGTGCGATACGGCACCCGTACGGGGCCTAGGGGTCTCAGGCCCCTGCGTCCCGCCTCGGGCGGGTTCCGGTCTCGGACGGCCGCGAAGGGGTCACCAGTAACACCCGTCTTCCACGGCCTGCGCGTTCCTCGGCATCTCATCCGGATCCGGCCGCACCCAGTGCTCGTTGTAGAGCCGGCGCGATTCCGGGTCCAGGTCCCAGCGCTTGCCCTTGATGCCGAAGAGCATCTGGGTGATTCCGCCCATGTGGATGGCGATCTTGCCTGCCTGTTTCAGTCTGGCGGCCAGCGGGAATCCGTAGGCGCCGCACCCGACCAACGCGACGTCGAAATCCGTTCGCATCGCCTCGCCGTACATGTAGTCCAAGGCTTCGAACCAGTCGGTGAAACGGTTATCGCGCTCGCCTGCCACGGTTTGGACGGCCTTCACGGTGCGAAGGCGAAACTCGGGGAGCACCTCGGGGCGCTCGAAGAGAACGGCGCGTTTTTCGTACTGTCTGCGGATAGTCTCCGTGAAGGGATGCACGACCAGCACGGTCTTTCCCCGCAGTGCCGCGGTGAACGGCACCTCGTACCTCCAGAAATTCATCATGGAAAGGTAGGACAAGACAACGTCTGGCCGCATGTAGTGCCGGATGTAGTAGTCTTCCATGATCATGCGGAACGTGCCGACCAAATCCACCTGGGCGCTGGCATCGAGCATTAGCCGCCCGAACCGCGCGATGGTGTCCTCCGTCAGCGGGAAGAGCCCGTTGTGCAGGCAGGCCGTGCGCAACAGGTCCACGCGGATGCGTTTTACGATCCCCTTCTCGGCCAGCAGGTACTTCGTTGTGCAATCCAGTTCTGACGACCCGTACCGGCCGAACATGTACGGCGCGCCACGCAGGATGGCCCCCGTCAGAATCTCGTTGGCGCGCTGCACGTCCAGTACACGTTTGCCGGCGTAGGGATTCAGCAGGAGCTTCTTTTTCCGTACCTTGAAGTACAACGCCCGGATTGCCGCCGTGACGAAGAAGTGCCAAGCCAGCGCAGGGTCTCTCACCAGAGCCCGAACGGGATTCACGCCGCTGCAGTACACGGATATGCCCTCCAGATGAGGGGAGAGACTCTCAAGAGTCGTTCAAGGAACTTCCCCATGAGATATTGCCTACAGTTCCACCGCTCGCAGCCATTCGGCGTTGGCCTGATACCACTCAACGGATCGCTGCAGGCCGTCAAGTGGCTTCACCATCGGCGCCCAGCCAAGAAGGGCCGCCGCCCTCGAAACGTTCGCCGATGTGCCCCTGCTCAAGCAGCATGGACACGGTGCGGGAGGCGATGAAACCGGCGGTGCCAGTGACGAGGATCTTCATGGTTGGGGGGGGATAAGAGGGCAGAGGTCGGAGATCGGAGGTCAGTAAGCCAGTAATCAGTGAGCCGTTCGGTGCGTCGGTATCCGGTTCGTGGGTCGCGCATCGCTTCGTATGTCCACTCGCCACTCGTGTTGGCCGTCACGGTGCAACGAAGCGATCAGACAGGTCAGGCGCAAGCAGAATGAAACCCTTGCTTGTCAGGGTCCGACCGGAACGGCGCCAAGATAAGCCAATTGCCCAACTATTTCGTGAACTTTGTCGTATGCTAGCATGCAGGAGTGTAGTTGCAGACTGACAATATGGGGCGTCTGCTCAAAACGGGGTCAAATAAATGGGGCCAACACTGGGGCATGGTCTCGCCATTCTTGAGTTGTTCGTTTGCAGGTCAATTAACAACCAGTGGATTACGGGCCTTGAGTTCGGGGAAGCGCGAGAAATCCCGGTCGGCGGTCCACAACTCGCTGACACCGTGCGCAAGGCAGATCGCAGCAATGCGCGCGTCATGCACGGCGGGTCCCACAATCTGTCCGGCTGTTGCCAAACGCGACAGCGTTTCCCAATGAACCGGCCCTTCGGCGAGAACCTTCACCCACGGACACTCCAATAGCGCCGATACGGCGGCCAGCGCGTGATTCAACGGGGTGGGCGTCTTGAAGATGCGCGGATGGGTCACTACCGCCAAAAACTCATGCAGACAAGGCCATGGCAAAGCCCATGGTGCGCGGCCTTCCGCCAAGCTTGTCACCAGTTCCACGGCCCGGGCATGAGTCGGGTACTCGAGCCGTTGGAAGGCTACCAGGATGTTGGTGTCCACCGCGATCATGCGCCACGCCCGTTGTAGATGGCGCCGCGGATGCGGTCCCATGATGCGGATTCGAATTCCTCACGGAAGCCGCCCCCGGTGAAGTGAATCCGACGCAATTTGAACGCGGACTTCTTTTCGCGCGCGTCAATGACGCCGATGAGTCCTTCTTCCACAAGAGCGCGCAACGTCACATGCTCCTCACGGGCCAGCCGCTTGCCGCGCTCCAAGATCGCAGGCGCTATCTCTATGGTTGTCTTCATATGGGTGACTGTATCATGCAGTACAACGACAGTCAATTCCAGAAGTGGTCAGTGCGTCAGATGTCGGAGGTCAGAGGTCGGTGCGTCGGTAGACGGTGCGTCCGGTTTGCGGTTCGTGGGGCACGCATCGCTTCGTATGTCCACTCGCCCCTCGTGTTGGCCGTCACGGTGCAACGATGCGATCGGACAGGTCAGGCGCAAGCAGTCCGTGACGATCGTGGGATACTCTCTCCTTAGACCGCGTACACATGATGCAATATGGCGGACAAGCAGGTCGCCGCACTCCAGAGAAGTGTCTAAAGCTGCACGTTTTGTAACCAGCCGCGGTTTTCCTTGTACCACTCCACCGATCGATGGAAGCCGTCGTGCGGCGCGACCTTGGGCTGCCAGGCCAGAATCCGGCTGGCCTTGGAAATGTCCGCCGAGGTTTCCATGATGTCGGCCTTGTGGAAGGGCTTGCGGTCGAAGGTGGCCTCTTTGCCTAAGGCGGTTTCTATGAAGGCAATGACGTCGGCAATCGTCACCGGCTCATTGCCGCCACCGAGGTTAATGATCTCGTAGCCCACGGGCTTGATGGCGGCAATCGTGCCGCGGGCGATGTCGTCCACGTAGGTGAAGTCCCGGCTCTGTGTTCCGTCGCCGAAGAGTTCCAGGGGCGTCCCTTCATCAATCCACTTGATGAAGCGGAAGATCGACATATCCGGGCGACCGGCGGGGCCGAAGACGGTGAAATAGCGCACCACGGAGACGTCGAGACCGTGGAGATAGTGGTAACTGTAGGCCATGACTTCGGCGGCTTTCTTGCTGGCCGCATACGGGCTGATAGGCGTGTTGACGGGGAGATCCTCGCGGAAAGGCATGGGTTGACCGGCGTAGAGAGACGATGTGCTGGCAAGCACCATCTTCGTGCAGCCGGTCTCCCGCATGGCGTCCATGACGTTCAGTGTGCCCATGGCGTTGGTGGTCATGTAGATGTCGGGATTGATCATGCTGTACCGAACGCCGGCGCGGGCGGCCAGATTCAGGACGGCGTCGAATCGATGCTGCCGAAACAGGATCTTCAAGGCTTCTTTATTCTCGATGTCGAGTTTGTGAAACTCCAGGCGGCCGGCCTTGAAGTGGGCGGGGCCATGGTAGTCCGTCGCGCTGGGTTGCGTGACGTCGAACCCTGCTATAATTCTCTCGTCGGCACCCGCCAGCCGTGCCAGTTCACGCAGGCGATAGATCTTGAGCCGGATGTCGTAGTAGTCGTTCAGGTTGTCAACGCCAACGACATCATGTCCTTGTTCCAGCAGCATGGACG
>CAZWPN010000258.1:0-2593 GCA_964635275.1 uncultured Victivallales bacterium
TGATGGATTCCACCTTCCGCTACTGGGAGAGCCTGTGGGAGAACGACGGCGAAGGGCATGCCATCAATGCCGGACACCCATGGACGCTCTGGCGCGCCGAGGCAGCCTTCTACCTTGGACTGGCCATGGGGGATGCCAAGACGCTGGTGCAGTCATACAACGGCTACCGCACAAATCTGTGCAAGTTCATGCCCGATGGGACAACCTATGGTTCCTTCACGCCGGACTACCTGCCTCGCCGGCTGCGGTGGATGGGGCTGGCGCACTGTTACCCCAAGACGCCTGACCACTCCATCTCCTTCTATCTCTGGCCGCGGCTGACCGACACCTGGCTGCGCACTGTGGCCGTGGTTGATCCCGAACAGGTGGGACATCCGGCGGAGATGGCTCCGTTTGCGCTGGGCGCACAACTCACGCTTCTGGGCGACACGGCAGAACTTGTGCCGCAGTCGCCGCTGTGCGATCGCATCCTCTTGCTGAGCCGGCGGGTCCGACGTCTGCGCATACGCACATCCAATCCGGTGGAAGTGGCCTTCGCGCCCGGCATGCCCGCCGGTGCCTTCCGTATCCACGCGCCGGTAGCGGGTACGGCGGAGATTGTCCTGTCATGACCAGCGGATGGAGATGATGCATGAAGCTTCGTCCGGGAAGCAAGTTGGCGCCCGCACGACGCAGTTTGCGGGCTGAGCTGCCGCACAACACAAACCGCCAGCGTGTTTTCTCCGCATCGTACAGGGACTGAACGGCGTCGAGAATCGCGGGGACATTCTGCGCTTCGTCTACGAACACAGTCTGCGGTGTGGCGGCGGCATCTTTCCTCTTCATTCCGCTGAAGCCGCGCGAGGTACGGCGCAGGTTTGCCCGGCCGGTTCAAAGATCGCTATGCCGTCGGTATTATAGATGCAACGGGCGCCGGCGGGTGCGTTCGGTTCCTTGTTCCGGACCACATAGTAGGTTCGCGGATCTTCGCCATACCATGACACTTCAAACTCATTCGGCTTTACCCAATCGCGGAGCCAGTCCGTCCATTCGCGAACGAGCCTGGATGGCGTAGTTTCGCGATTCCACCGCGGCGGGTGCTGCGCCGCGGCTGACGGGCGGCCGCTCAACGTGAAACGCGGGCAGCCGCGAACGTAGGCCTGCATCTGCGGGGTGATCCGTCCGGGGGCCTCAATGCGAAAGGGACCATCGGGATCGTATCGATCGAGGAAGAGAGCGGCTTTCCAGACCGGCCGTGGCGTTGCCTGAACCGAACGCTGTAGCACGACAGCCAACGCGCCGACAGCGAGCATGACGATGATCGTTCCGTTCCGCACCCGTGCGCCTGTTTCCGGGCGATCGGCGATCCACACCCATCCTGCACAAGCCAGGATCGCCGCCGCCGGAACCAGAAGCATGGCGCCGTACATATCTGAAGTGAATGCCACCGGCAAGAGCGCCAGGCTGACGATCAGCCAGGGCTGAAGCGACATGAACCGCTCTTCGCGCAGCACGGCGAAGAATCCAACCATGGCAAGGGGAAACAGCACTCCGAATCTGGTGATGGCAGCTTTTGCTGCTCCGAGCGGCATGCCTGGGAGTCCAGGGAGCAGCCAGGGCATAGCCAGGATGACTGAGATGAGAACTGCCGGAATCAGCGTGGCAATGGCCAAGATGCGTTGCCATGTGCCGGGCAGGAAGCGGACGACGACATAGGGCAGGGGGATGGCGAGGCACGCGATCAGCCCGGCCTTATGACTGAGGGCGAGGAGAATGCCCGTGGCGGCGAGAGCCGTCATGTTCGCTATGGAGACGCGCGCCTGGAGGCGCGCCAGGAAGAGCGGCAGCAGGGCAAGGGCAAACCCGCGTCCGGTGGCCCAGTGGTTGTACCGCATGAAGACGGGGGACATGCAGTAGAGCAGGGGGAGCCAGCGCAGGCCGGAGGGGCCGAAGCAGTCCCTTCCCAGAAGCGCGGCGGCGGCTATGCCGGTCCATCCGGAAACCAGCGATGTGACGTAGTATCCGGCCTCGACGCTGAGGGAGCCCATGGCCTGGACGGAGGCCAGGAAGAGCGGCTGGGCTGAGGGGTATGAGCGCGGGGCAAAGCCGAAGAGCGCGCCGGGATAGATGAGCCATGGAATGCGCGCCTCGACAACCACGGACGTCGCGAGATCCTGCCACTTATATGTGTCAATGCCTGCCAGATGGGTGAATGGGAAGACGAGCACGGCGAATCCGGCCCACAGCATTGCCACGAGGGCGAATCCGCTCCGATCCGCGGGCAGCAATTGTCGTTTCATTGCCCGCATTACGACGATCAGGATGCCGGAGGAAGCAAGGTGTACAATGGCGAGATTCGTGCCCGTCAACGGCATTTTGCAGAGACATAACCAAACGGGGACCACTGTGTTAATGCCAATGGCCGCGAAACCGGTCCAAGTGGCCGTTGATAGCGCGTCAAGACGGCTGGCCAGCAAACGAACCAGCAGAAATGGACCGATTATAACGGCGCACAGCAAGCCGATGGCCTGAAGCACGGTCAGGAGTATGGTAGTCATCACAGGCCGCCCAATGCGGATTCCTCAGCTGGTGGCGGCCCCGGTGGCCCCGGTGG
>CAZWPN010000258.1:2693-4135 GCA_964635275.1 uncultured Victivallales bacterium
CCCGGTGGCCCCGGTGGCCCGGGTGGTCCTGGCGGTCCGGGAGGTGGTCCGGGAGGTGGTCCGGGAGGAGGCGGCGGTATCGGCGGGGTGCCGCGGATGGTTGATTCGCCGACGATCACATCCGGCCTTGGCGGAAGGTCTCTGACTGCAAAAGGCTCGGCAATCTCCGGCACGGGTTCATTTGGCCTTGCCTCTTCAGCCGCCGCCCTAATTTGCTCATCCTCTTCGCGTCGGACTCTTTCTTCCACGGTTTCGGGTGTCTCGATGATGCAGACGCTGACTGGAACATGTACCAGGTAATACTCCTCGCTCAGTGTTGTGACTACCCGGAATCCGGTTGATGCGTCGGCGAAATGGGTAGTCAGATAGGCTCGCTCCGTTGCCTTGGGCAGCGGGAACCGCCACGAACCCCCGGCAATGGCACGATCCATTGGCGCGTTTGTGGACGCAGGGTCGGTAAGCCATTCGGACACGTTGCCGCTCAGGTCATAAATGCCGAACGGGTTGTCGTTGGTTCGTGTAATGAAACGGCCGTCGCGCGGCGTGCCGTCGAAGAAGCCGACCGGACTGGTGTCATGCTCGAGGAAAATACCGTTGTCGAGGTAGTTGCCGTCGCCGGGCATGACGACGCTGCGCCCGAACCCGTAGAGGACGTTTGTCTCCAACCCGGCTGAGGCTGCCCTCAGGAATTCGTTGTAGGGGTTGATCCAGTTGGTTATGCCGTGGCAGTTGTCCATGGGGAGACGGAAACCGTTGTAGGCCAGCCACTCCTCGCGCTCCGACGGCAGGAAGAGGCCACGGACCCAATTGGTCTCGGTGGCCGTAACGGGCCGCCAATCCCAAATATTGGTGCCCTCGAAGTAGCAGACCTGATCCAAGCCGCGACCGGTGTCCAATGTCAGCCAGTTGCAGTACTTGATGGCGCCGATCCAGGAGACGCCCACCACCGGGTGATTCGAGTAGGATCCTCCCTGCGGAGGAAGGTCGGGCATGACTGAATACCGCATCCCCGGCGGGAGCCCTTCGTCGTAGAGTATACGGCTGGTGTTCTGGACAAACACCTCATGGGCCTTCCTCTGCATGGCGGGGTTGAACCACACATTGCCGGCGGCATCGAAGTGGAGGTTGGTGCCGCGAAGATTGTTCGTGTTGGCCTGGGCGTCGTTCAGAAAGCGGGTAAACTCGTCATTCATCACTTCATAGCGGCCCATGAAGAAATCGTACTGAGGTCCCGATGCGCCTTTGCGCACAAGGCGCATCGCGGGGTCGCGGCTCAGTGGCGCATCCATGCGTGCCAACCAGGCGTCGGTCATGCCGCCGTTCAGGTAACTCTGCAGGGCTTTGGCCACCGGCATGTTGGTGGACCCTGTTGTTCCGGCCACACACATGCCCCTGGCCGTATCCATGCAAACGGCGTTCAGGAAATCGTCGGAGTTTCCGCC
>CAZWPN010000259.1:0-4067 GCA_964635275.1 uncultured Victivallales bacterium
TACCCCCCGCGCCGCCCCTTAACCACGGCGGGTTGGTAGTAGTAGCAGGAACGCTGCTCATCCTGGCCGGTGAAGATGAAGTAATTGGAGTAAGGGCTCTTCGGATCGTTGCAGGCCTCCTTGAACCAGGGGTGCTGATCCGAAGTGTGGCCGGCCACAAGGTCGAGCACCACCTTCATCCCGCGCTTGTGCGCGGCCTTGAAGAGCCGCACCAGGTCGGCGTTGGTGCCGTAGCGCGGCGCCACCTTGCAGAAGTCTGCCACGTCGTACCCCGCATCGCCGAACGGCGACTCAAACACCGGGTTCAACCACAGCGCGTTGACCCCGAGGCTCTGGAGGTAGTCCAGTTTCGAGATGATGCCCGGCAGGTCCCCGATCCCGTCGCCGTTGCTGTCGCAGAAGGACTGCGGGTAGATCTGGTAGAAAACCGCCTTGGAAAGCCAGGACGGTTGGTGGGTGGGGTTGGTGTTGCTCATGTGGTGTCTCCTTTAGTGTCGATGCCCATCGCGACCTGTCGAGGCCTGTCGAAACCCATCGATGGGTCTCGACAGGCTTCGACGGGTCTCGATGGGTTTCGCCTCCGCTCCTATCCCCTCCTGAACCTCAACGTGCGGATTTCGAAGGGGCGCAGGTCCATCGTGACCTTGCCGTCCTTGAATTTGGCGGCGCCCTGCTTCTCCTCCAGCATGTTGACCGTCGTCACCCGCTTTGCCGGCAGCGCGCAGGTAAGCGTGCAGGTCGTGGCCGTGCGCATGGCTTCGTAGAGCCGCACGATCACGTCGCCGGAACCGTCCTCGGCCGGTTTGACGGTTTCGACGATGACGTTCGGCGCGTCCAGCGAGAAGAGACTGGCTGTTCCTGCGTCGCCCTGCTGAACCGTCACAGGTACATTGAGGTCATAACCGCTCCGGACAAGGCCGGCATCCTGGAATGCCGTATCACTCCAACAGCAGAAGGCGTACGTAAACGCCTGCGGTCCGCGGTCCGCGGTCATATCCGGCGCCATCGGCGCGCGCAGCAGGGTCAGGTTGATGCTGTTGCCCTCCACGTTCACGCCGTACTTGCTGTCGTTGAGCACGGCCGCACCTCGCTTTCCCTCCACGAGCGCGGTCCAGCGGTGGTTGCAGACCTCGAAGCGCGAGGCGTCGTACTCACTGGACGCGTGGTTCGGCCGCCGCACGTGGCCAAACTGAATTTCGTGAAGCGCTTCGTCGCTGTGCACGGTTACCGGGAAAGCGACCTTGAGCAGCTTGTGATTCTCCCGCCAGTCTATTTTGGTCCGGAAGTCCACACGCGGCGACCCTGCGCGCAGAGAAATCTCCTGGGTAAGCTCCGAGCGGCCGATCTTCCGCGTAATGCGCAGGGTGGCAAACAGCGGTCCGGCGGCGATCACCTGGATCTGCGCGGCGTTTGCGATTCGTACGGGCTGGAATTTGTAGGGACTGTCCACGTCCCAGGCGTCGAAATAGCCCGGCACGTCCTTGTACAGCCGGAACGCGTTGCACGGACCGGCCGCCATCTCGCGACCGGAAGTCCGGTCGAGGATGCCGGTGATTTCGCCAGCCGCGTTGAAGGTCAACTTGAGAAACTCGTTCTCCAGCGAGCGCACGCCGGCGCGCACCTGCGTGGCGGCCGCCCCCGGCCTGACGGCTTTGCGCAGCGTCAGCCAGCCGCAAGCCGGCACGGCAGGTGCGCGAACGAAGCCCCGTCCGCCGATCTTCTGGACGGGAAGCGCGTTGCCGGATTCGTCCTGCAGGCTTGGAAATCCGGCCGGCAGTTCGATGAGCGCGTCACGCGCCCACGACAGCGAATTGAACACCGTGACGGCGTTCCGGCTGCGCCGAAAGAACGTTGCTTGCGCCCGACCGGCAATCGCACGCGCATCGCGACCCACCACGCTGAGTGTGGCCTCGGCATCTTCATAGACGCGGCGAATCGAGGAACCGGGGAGGATGTCATGGAACTGGCAAAGGAGCGTATCCTTCCAGAGCCCGTCGGCCCGGGCCAAGGGATATGAGAAACCCTTCAACCAGGCGGCAGAGGCGCCCCACAACTCCGCCTCGCGCAGGGCGATTTCAGCCAGCCGGTTGGCCTTCTTGGTGCGCGCCTGCGACGTGTAGGTGCCTCGATGCGCTTGGAAATAGAGTTCGCCCACCCAGACCGGCAGACTGTCGCGGTCCGGCGAACGGATCATGGCGTCGAAGAAATCCACGGGCGCGGCCTGCCGGCAGCGCGGCAGTCCCTGACAGTCCTTCTGACGGCGCAGGAACTCGAGATGCTCGCGCGTCGGGCCGCCGCCGCCATCGCCCCAGCCGAAGGGGAACAGACGCGCCTTGTGCCAGCCGTCCTTCTGCACGCGATCGTTCCACCGCGGCAGCGTTGATCCCGGTGAGGTCTGCGAACTATAGTCGTTGTGCATGTAGGCCAGGACCCGCGTACCATCCAGCCCCTCCCACCACATCCAGTTGTGCGGGAACGGCGCATTCCCGTCGTAGGTCCCGTAGATCTTGGCCGACGAGAAATACGGCACGCCGCAGGAGTTCATGATCTGGGGCAGCGCCGCCGAATAGCCGAAGACATCCGGCAGCCAGAGCAAACGGCTGTTCACGCCGAATTCCTCGCGGAAGAAACGCTTGCCATGGAGGAACTGGCGGATCAGCGATTCTCCGCCGGTAATGTTGGTGTCAGGCTCGACCCACACCGCGCCGTCGGGAATCCACTGTCCCCGCCGGGCCGCCTGCCTGATCCGCGCGTAGAGTTCGGGGTAGCGCTCGCGGGTCATCCGGTAAAGGTGCGGCTGACTCTGCAAAAACCGATACTCCGGATACTCCGGCATAAGCGCCAACTGCGACGAGAAAGTGCGGCAGCACTTGCGCTCCGTTTCCGGCAGTGGCCACAGCCAGGCCACATCAATGTGGCCGTGGCCAAAGGCATGCAAGCCCGGCGCCGCCGTGCCGTTACGCGCGGCCAGGAACGGCCGCAGCAGACGCCGCCCCAGCAGCACGGTCTTGAGCATTTCCTCCCGCGGGAGTTCGAGATCCACGACGAGGGTCATCTTGTCCAACGCCTCACGGACCTCGGCGACGCGCAGCGAGGCTTGATCCTGTGCCCGATCGCGGTATTGCGCCAGCGTCTCGACGTCGAGCCAGAGCTGGAACAATTCCTCTTCCCAGATGCCGAAACTCGAAACGCCCACGCACGTCTGCGTCGTGGATGGCTCGGGCACCGTCACGCGGCCATGCACGCAGGGAGCACCGCCCATTTCCTGCGCTCCGTGCCCGCCATAACTCTCAACCAGGATACGGAAGCGCTCGCCGCCACGCGCCCGGCGGGTGAGTGTGATTTCGCGGTCCGTCTTGCCCTTGGTTCCGGCCGCGACGCCATTGATGAAGATGGCCGACTCTCCGCCGGGTTCCAGTTTCAGGACGATCCTCTCTCCGCGGGCGGTCTTGGGCACAACGCACTCGCCGCGGAACCATGCGTATTCCCACTTGGCGCCCCAGGCCGTGCCCGGCGGCATCGGCCGGAACCGTCGCCGCTCGGCCTGCGCGGGCGTCAACTGATCTAACGTGCAGAATCCCGCCAGATGCACTTTGCCCAGCTCACGATAGAAAAGGCTCGGCATGGTGCTCCGCCAACCTTCGACCCGCCGCCACCATTCGTAGTTCTTCATCGACCGCCCATCTGTGCTGCAATCACGATGTCACGCATGTTGGTGCTTCCCGGGGTTAGCCCCGGCTGAACCGCAGCGTGCGGATCTCGAAGGGACGCAGGTCCAGCGCGACCTTGCCGTCCTTGAGCTTGGCGACGCCCTGCTTCTCCTCCAACATGTTGACAATCGTCACCCGCTTCGCCGGCAGCGCACAGGTGAGCGTGCATGTCGTCGCAGTGCGCATAGCCTCGTAGAGGCGCACGATCACGTCGCCCGAGCCGTCTTCGGCCGGCTTGACCGCCTCGACGATCACGTTAGGCGCATCCACAGAGAAGAGGCTCGCCGTGCCGGCGTCGCCCGCCTGCACCGTCACCGGCACGTTAAGCTCGTAGCCGCTCTGCACAATGCCGGCGTC
>CAZWPN010000260.1:0-4048 GCA_964635275.1 uncultured Victivallales bacterium
ATAACCATTGCCGAGGTCCTGCGTTTGCCGCTCATCCGAAAAAAATCTTGCTGCAGGGGATCAGCATAAAGAATAGTTGGCGGAGCAATATAAGCAGCCATATATTGATATTGCTCTACGGCGGGCGCCGTGATAGGTTGAGCTTATGTCAGATGCCACATTCGAGTGGGATCCAGACAAGGATCGCGAGAATCGGCAGCGACACGGCGTGCCGTTCGAACTTGCGCAGTACGCTTTCGCTGATCCTTCCCGCGTGATTGCCCATGATGTGAGCCACAGCCGGGAGGAAGATCGGTTCTTCTGTTTCGGGCGGGTCGGAGACGGCATCCTGACGGTGCGGTTCACGTATCGGAGTGGCACGATCCGGATATTCGGCGCCGGCTACTGGCGCAAAGGGAAGAAACAATATGAGCAAGAGAATCACATACAGTGACGGTCCTATCGGGGAAGTGAAAGTCGTCCGGGATTTCCTCCCCGCTCCTGCCGATCTGGTGTTCCGGGAGGATCAGGTCAAGGTGACCATCGGTCTCAGCCGGTCTAGCGTGGACTTCTTCAAGGAAGAGGCACGTCGCCACCACACACAGTACCAGAAGATGATCCGACGCCTGCTCGATCTATACGTGTCTCAGCACAAATGAAGCCGCCAACCAGATCTTGCTGGCTATCGTCGCTCCGCTCCTCAGCCAGAAGATCACCGTTGTGCGAACAGTCTGAGTCTCCCCACACGTTGGTTGGAGCAATAAGTCCAGTGGGGTGAGGGGCAGCACGCAAAGACGCGGGTAAGGTGATGCCGGAACCGACGGACGCCAGGGCAGGAGTTCCCGAAACGCTCTGTTGTAAGATGGGATCGAGTGCGGAGGGGTAAGGGAGACCGCGTTATCCGCAATCTGACAGGGCTTTCTGATGTGCAAGGAACGGTGCGGGGGATTTTCCCCATTGGTTCCTTGGAGTATCGACCCATGCTGCTTTTCCTGCTGTGCTGGTTTTTCCTGCTGTGCTGCTTGTTCCTGCTTGCTACACAAGGCCATCGGTGTATGATCGCAGCATGACCGACAAAACGCTATTGATTCGGCATTGCGAGGATGAAATGCAGGAGAGAAGCTGATAGACGAAGCATTTCCTGTTGCACGGTGGAGGAATACCGCGATGACAAATGACGGTAGGAAAAGTATTCTGCTGGTAGATGACGATGAGGGGTTGTTGCGGACAATGGCGGATTTTCTCGCGCATGAAGGGTTTGGGGTGGTCCGCGCCCGCGACGGGAAGCAGGCGTTGGCGCGGATGGATGCGGCTGTGCCCGACCTGATGGTCCTGGATATCAGCATGCCGGTCATGGGCGGCGTCGAGGTGCTCAAGCGCATCCAGAACCCGGACGGCAGTATGCGCTGCCCGGTGCTGGTGCTGACAGCGCGGGCCGCGATGGAACCGTTCTTCAACGGAATCGCGGTGGACGCCTTCCTTGCCAAGCCGGTTACGCAAGAGGCGCTGATCAGTCGCGTACGAGAGATTCTCGACGCACACGATGACACGGGCAAGCGCGACGCGCTTACGAAGCGCAAGGTGCTGATCGGCGAAGGTGACGCAGCACGCGTCGAAAGCCTGCAAATAGCCTTCCGCCAGGCCGGCTTCGATACGGTGGTGGCGAAAACGGGAGGGGATGTCCTGGAAAAGGCAATCGAGAAATTGCCCGACGCGATTCTGATGAACGAGATTCTAACGGGTATGAACGGAAGCGTGGTGGCTTCGCTCGTGAGAATCATGCCCGCCACGCGTTCGATCCCGGTTGTGCTTTATGACGAGAGCCGGCCCGCTACGGGGCTCGGCATTCATGCCTGGACAGTTCCGGAGGGGGTTGTCGCCGTCGCTGGGAAATCCGATGCATTGGATCTGCTGAAAGCCGTTAAGAAAGCGCTTGGGTCATAAACGCGACGAATACGTTGGAACAGGAGGCGGCCATGCATTTTATGGACCTCGTTCGAACGAGGCGGAGCATCCGGCGCTACCCGAATGAGTCTGCCGCGGCGCGCCCGCGGCTGCCTTTGAGTGAACTGGTTCACTATGAATCGTTCTGACAATACCGGAGACGATCACGCCAGCCCGGCCTCCGCGGAACGCCTGGCTGCCGAGAACGATCACCTGAAGGTGCAGGTGGCCGTCCTGGCCGTGATGGAGAAGAGGTTCCGCGCGATCCTCTACGGCATTGGGGATGCAGTCATCGTGACGGACCTCCGCGGCCGCGTCCAGCAGATGAACCCGGTGGCGGAAACCCTGGCGGGGTGGAGTGAAGCCGAGGCGGCGGGGAAAGCGGTGCGGGACGTGTTCCGGATCGTTGACGAGGGAAGCCGCATCGAGGTCGACAGCCCGGTCGAGCAGGCGATACGGGAAGGCTCGATCGTCGACCTCGCAAATCCCACGCTTCTGATCGGCCGGGACGGGAAGGAACACGCCACAGCGGGCAGCGCGTCGCCGGTGCGCGACGGCGCCGGCGCCATGGCGGGCGTCGTCCTGATCTTCCGCGATGTATCGGCGGAACGGAGCGCCATCGAGCGGTTGCGCGACAGCGAGCGGATCCAAGGGGATATCCTCGAATCGACGCTGTCCGGCTACTGGGACTGGAACCTCGCAGCGGGCACCGAGTATTTGAGCCCGACCTTCAAGAAGATGTTCGGTTACGAGGACCACGAACTGCCCAATGCCCCGGAGACGTGGCAGAAACTCATCTTCGCGGAAGATCTGCCGGGTGTCCTGGAGACTTTCGACCGGCACGTCAGGAGCCGCGGCAGCGAGCCGTTCTACAACGAGATCCGCTATCGTCACAGGAACGGGTCCGCCGTGTGGGTGATCTGCACCGGCCGCGTTATCGAGTGGGCTCCGGACGGTTCCCCCGTCCGCATGGTCGGATGCCACGTTGACATCACGGGGCGCAAGCGGACGGAAGCCAGGCTCAAGAAGGCGTTGGAGGATCTGCAGCTCTCCAACCGCGAACTTGAGGAGTTCGCGTACGTGGCGTCGCACGACTTGCAGGAGCCGCTGCGCAAGATCTCGGCCTTCGGCGGCCTGCTCGTGCAGGAATGTGGCGCGGCGGTCAGCGCGGACGGGCGCGAGTATCTGGACCACATCATGGGGGCCGTCAGGCGCATGCAGGCGCTCATCAACGACCTGCTGCAGCTGTCGCGCGTCGCTACGCGCGCCAAGGCGTTCACGCCGGTGGATCTGAATCAGACGCTGCGGGAGGTTCTGGAGGATCTCGGCGCGAGGCTTAAGGAATCGGGCGGCACGGTGACCGTCGAACCCCTGCCCGCGCTGGACGCCGACGCGATCCAGATGCGCCAGCTCTTTCAGAACCTGATCGCCAACGCGCTCAAGTTCCGGAAAGCCGGCGAAGCGCCCACCGTCGTGGTCAGGGCACCGGAGGTTGATGAGAAGGCCAACCGCGCGGTGATCTGCGTCGAGGATCACGGCATCGGCTTCGAGTCGCGGTTTGACGAACGCATTTTCGGCCTGTTCCAGCGCCTGCATGGCCGTATGGAGTACGAGGGCACCGGGATCGGCCTGGCGATCTGCCGCCGCATCGCGGAGCGGCACGGCGGCCGGATCACGGCCGAAGGACGACTTGGCGACGGCGCGACCTTTCGCCTGGAACTACCCATGAAACAGGCCAACCAAAAGGAGGGAAATGCGACATGACACCGAAATGCTCCATGATCAGATTGCTGATGGCGGAAGACGATCCCGAGGACCAGATGCTGGTCCGCAAGGCCTTCGCAAAGGCCCGCCTGTCCAACGAGCTGACGATCGTGAACGATGGCGAGGAGTTGATGGACTACCTGCACCGCCGGCCGCCATACGAAACGGCGCACCGCCCGGATCTGCTTCTGCTCGACCTCAACATGCCCCGCATGGACGGTCGCGAGGCGCTGCGCGAGATCAAGGCCGACCCACTCTTGCGTGCGATCCCGGTGATCGTGCTCACGACCTCCTCGGCCGATGAGGACATCCTGCGATCCTACGATCTCGGGGTCAACTCGTACATCCAGAAGCCCGTGAC
>CAZWPN010000261.1:0-3997 GCA_964635275.1 uncultured Victivallales bacterium
TGTAATCTCAACCACCGGGATGCTTAGCAGAAGACGGCAGCAACTCCACTGTCTTGCGAGCATAGTTGAAGATCACTGTGAAGTGGCTGAGAAACGGTGTCCCCAGAATGCCATGGTACGTGACCGCAGCATAGCGGTCCTGCCCCGGGATTGCGATGATGCAAGGCACTTGGCTGACCACAGCCGAGCCGATAGCCACGTCGGCGCGGGCAAACCCAACCCCAGCTTGATTGGTTGCGCCCTCCGCCCGAAGTCCGATGGCCTTGGCTGCTGCCGGCGTCACGAGCACCTCGGCAGACCCCGTGTCTACGACCAGAGTCAATGGCCCCTTTCCCCCAACCGTGCCCTTCACGTATATGAGATTGTTCCGAACTTCCATCGGCAAAACCGTCCCGCCAGCCGTGGCTATAACCGCCGCCTTGCCGACGGCTGGTCGAAACATTGCCTTCCGTCCAGCATAGTCAATGGATGTCTCGAACGCTGATAGAAAAGTGTATCCAAGAATGCCGTGGTAATTGACGCCGCTGTTCAGCCGCAACGGCAATGCCTGCGGCGGATCGAACACGTAAACAGAAACCCCCTTCAACTCGGCACCGCCGACCGAAAGCGACGCCACGACGCCCCTCTTTTGCGTCGTACTGGTGGCACGCAACTTCATTCCAAGTTGCGTCGCCACAGAAGGCGTAAGGACGGTTTCCGACGCACCGGTGTCCAAGATCAGCGAGAACGGGCCCTGGCCGTTGATCATCGCATTGACCAGCAAAACCCGGCCCGCAACCTGAATCGGAACTTCCTGCCAAGCGGCCGCCGCAATGCATCCCGCCAGGATCATCGGGAGAAACACAACCGCCAGAAGACTATTTCTGCGTGCCGGCACGTGTAAGAAGGACCATGAGGTCCTGATCCTGCTTGCGATTGGCGAGCATCAATGGGGTTGTGCCTTTGCTGTCCTTCACTTCCGAACGAGCCCCGGACGCGATCAGAGACTCGGCCACATCTTTGTACCCCTCGTTCACGGCATACATCAAAGCCGTCGCCCCGCTCTCGTCCTTGAGGTTCGGATCGGCACCGTTCCTGAGAAGTATGTTGACTGTGGATAAGTTCCCGTTTTTCGCCGCGAACATCAGTGCCGTGTATCCGTCGTTGGACATGGAATTGACGATCGCCCGCCGGCCAAGGAGAAGATTCACAACGTCGTTGAAACCACCGGCTGCCGCGCCCATCAGGGCCGTGGACCCCTTGCTGTTCCTGGTGTTGACCATCGCGCCCTTCCCCAGAAGCACCCTCACCTTTGCGGCATCGCCAGAAGCCGCTGCAAGCATCAGGTCGGTTGTCCCCGCACGCTTCTGCTCCAATCCGGCCCCCGCGGCGGCAAGTCCGCCCAAGTTCGCCACGGTAGCCTCCACCGACATGTAGACGCCGACTTCACGTGTCTCGAAATCTCGCGGTGCAACGACACCGCCGACAATAGTCATAACACCGTTCGACCCAATACCCATGATCGGCGTCACCTCGAAACTCGTCGGGTACCGATACTCCGTTACGAACTTGATTTCAGCAGTTTCACCGGTCCGCACGGCCACGGTCACCAACGCCGCCACGCACAACACGCCAAAAAAACATCTACTCATATTCACCTCCCATCACACGAGACCTCCCTCAACGAGCTGTGATAGTGGCACAGAACGTGCCATGCTGGACCGCCAACTCAACCTGTTCACTACAAACGCATTAACACCCTATCCTCTTCGCAATCCATCTGCCCTGCGGCAAGAAAACAGCAACTGTTGCGCTCATTCTGGGCGCATATGCTCGCTACCGGCCCAATCGGCAGAAAACAATGCGATCCTTACCCGCGAGATCCTTGCGGATCTCGATCGCCGAGAAGCCTTCGTGCTGAACCAGCCGTGAAACACCCTCGCCCTGATCCGCGCCGATCTCAAGGAACAGGTACCCACCGCTCTTGAGCACAATCGCCGCGTCCTGCACGACCGGCTCGATCACGGCAAGGCCGTTAGGCCCGCCATCGAGGGCCAGGCGCGGCTCATACTCACGTATGTGAACCGGCAAACCCTCGTACTCCGGCGTCGCCACGTAAGGCAAGTTGGCCACGACCGCATCCATGGTTTCCGGCTCGACTCCTTCAGATATCTCTCCCTTGGCCAGCACAATCCTATCCGCAACGCCTAGTCGCCTCGCATTCTCCTTGGCAAGACTGATGGCTTCCGCGCTGATGTCCAATCCAACAAAGATCCCCTCGGGACGCGCTAACGCCAGGCTGATAGCAATGCAGCCCGTGCCAGTACCCACGTCAAGAACCGCCGGTCGCGGACGACTCCACAGTTCCGTGCAAGCCAGTACTGCTGCAACCAGTTGCTCCGTTTCGGGTCTCGGAATGAGAGCGCGACGGTCAACATGGAACGTGTGTTCCATGAAATCCCACTCGCCGAGCACATATTGAACCGGCTCGCCGCCCGCCACGCGCACCAAACCACGCCGCATCGCGTCAACATGCTTGTCCACCAGCCGCTGACCGTGGCGTAACGTCAACTCAAGCCGCTTGCACCCGAGCAGGCGGGCGGCCAGAAGCTCACATGCCAACCTTGGATTCTCAATACCCTTACGAACGAGGAATTGTGTGCCGGAATCAAGAACCTCGCCAAGTGTTTTGTCTGTGTTCATGCTCTCCGGGGAATTGGCCATTGGGCGACTATACGACACCTCCAGCCATCGCGCCAGCGTTTCCATGCAGGCGTGGATTTTGGGTTGCACCGGGAGCGTGGACAGGACTACAGTCGCCCGCTGATGTCCTGATGACACCGCAAAGGCAGATCATGGACTGAGATGGCAAACCATTACTAGCAGGCGGGAGGACGGCACATGCATATGGCAGACGCTTTGATTTCTCCCGCGGTGGGCGGGACTTTGTGGGCGGTGTCGGGTGGGTTGATCGTCTTCTGCGCCAGAAAAGTGAAGCAGACACTGCGGGACAATCTAGTTCCCTTGATGGGTGTGCTTGGGGCGTTCATCTTCGCTGCGCAAATGATCAACTTCTCGATTCCCGGCACTGGGTCAAGCGGACACATCGGAGGTGGATTAATCCTGACAGTGCTACTCGGCCCTTACGCAGCCTTCCTGGTCATTTCCTCGGTTTTGACAGTGCAGGCGTTCTTCTTTGCCGATGGTGGCCTGCTGGCTCTGGGCTGCAATATCTTCAACATCGGGTTCTTTCCGGCTTTCGTTGCCTATCCGTTGATCTACCGGATCATTGCCAGGGATCAACACGGGACATCGCGCGCCTGGGTTGCCGCACTCATCGCCGCTGTCGTAGGCCTGCAACTGGGCGCGTTCAGTGTGGTGCTGGAGACTGGAGCGTCGGGCGTCTCGGATTTGCCCTTCCGTACGTTCGTACTCATGATGTTGCCGATTCATCTGGCGATTGGCGTGGTTGAGGGATTGGCAACCGCCGCCGTTATCTCATTCGTTGCCAAGGCACGACCCGAGGCGCTGCCGACCGCGCAGACTAGCGGAGAAGCGGTCAGCCTGCGTCCAGTGCTGATCGGATTTGCGGTCACCGCTGCCCTCATCGGCGGTGTGGCAAGTTGGTACGCATCCACTCATCCGGACGGCTTGGAATGGTCAATGGCCAAGGTTAGCGGCAAGGAAGAACTCGAAAGTCCCGGAGCCGGCATCCACGAAAGCGCGGCGAAGGTCCGGGAGAAGACAGCCTTCCTTCCAGACTACGGATTCAAGTCCGCCGAGTCGGCGAAAGCCCCACCGGAACCGTGGCCTGCGGTCAGCGCTGGAACATCCGTGGCGGGAATCGTGGGCGGACTGATGACTCTGGTGTTGGCCTGCATGGTGGGGTTTGCGCTCAGGTCGCGATCGATCCGGAGCGCGCATGGAAACGGTTGAATCGGGTGCCTTCAAAAGGTGGCTGTGCCATGGGACTTGCGGACTGGATCGAGATTGGGCGGATGGACGAGCTGGGACGGAT
>CAZWPN010000262.1:0-3685 GCA_964635275.1 uncultured Victivallales bacterium
CGAAAAGATCCTCGGCGGAGAGGCCATGGAGGAGTTGACTCCGGCCATGGCTTGTATTTGAGTTGTTGCTTTCACGACCACCACGACAGTGCAGCCCAGTCTTATTGGGTGGGCTGAACTGGTCGTGGCGGATTACACTGCCGATTATCTCGGATTGGTCGCCTCAAGGAGGCAAGGAACACCATGTCTGCTTACCAGTACGTTACACCCGATGAAAAGGTCGGCCTGATTATCACCGCCGCCCTGGAACAGAAGGAAGTCTGCAAGATTACGCGGTTCCTAGCCAAGCACGGCATCGATTCGAGACGGGCAGTTCAGATTTACCGCGTCTACGGCCGGGATTCCATTGCCAAGATCAAGGAGAATCCGTACCAGCTTGCATATGAGGTTCGTGGAATCGGCCCCAAGACTGCGGATGACATGGCCGCGAAGCTGGGAATCGACCACGACAGCCCCTACGCATCAAGGCCACCAGTGTCCGGTAAGCCGTCAGAACGAGTCGCTGTGAAAAGCGGAAAAGCTTAAGGCATATTCAAGTCAGATCCGGAACGCGAAAGAGTCACTTGCACCATGAAGCGTAGATATACATTGCCGGTTCTGCTCTTGGTCTTTTTCATTCTGGCCACTAGTATTGTCGCGGCAGGCTGCCTTCTTTACCGCAGCCAGCGCGACAATTGCAGGCAGGAGGAATCTGAGGAACTTGGCTCAGTCGTTGACCTGAAGGTGAGCGAGCTTTCAATGTGGCGGAATGAACGCTTGGCAGACGCCCGCGTCTTCTACAAGAATCCGGTCTTCTCGGCACTGGTGCGCAGCGCGGTCGGGCAACCACAAGACTCGCCTCAGCAAGAGCAACTTCGAAGCTGGATCGGTCACGTCCAGGCGAGTTATCGCTATGATCGGCTGGCTTTGCTCGACGTCGCGTGCAAGGACTGGATGTCGGTTCCGAATGTGAAGACTCCGCACTCGACGATTACGCTTCAGAAGGCACATGAAGCTATGCACACGGGCCAAATGACCTTCGCCGACTTCTACCCGGATGAATTAACCAAGAAAGTTTACCTCCGCCTATTCGTGCCGATTCTCGATGAACCGTCAGGCGGGCGACCGCTCGGCGTTCTGATGTTGAGAATCGACCCTGAGGCCTATCTCTACCCCTCCATCCAACGCTGGCCGACGCCCAGCGAGACGGCCGAAACGCTGCTTATCCGCCGCGAAGGCAACGAGGCCATCTTCCTCAATGAGTTAAGGTTCCGAAAAGACACGGCCCTTGCCATGCGTATGCCGCTGACGAGCACGGACCGTGTGGCCGTGAAGGCAACCCTAGGCGACGAAGGGGTTGTGGAAGGAACCGACTACCGGGGTGTACCCGTGCTGGCGGCCATCCGCGCCGTGCCCGACTCGCCGTGGTTTCTGGTGGCCAAGATGGATCTCGCCGAGGTGTACGCGCCGATGTGGGAGCGGTTGTGGCTGACTGTTCTTTTCGTGGGCGTCTTGCTTTTGGCATTGGCTGCGGTGGCGGGATTCCTCTGGCGACAGAAGCACGCCGCCCTCTACCGGCAGAAGTACGAAGCCGAAAACAAATACCGAAAGCTCTTTGAGAGCTCTCGCGACTCGCTGATGACCCTGACTCCTCCTTCCTGGAAGTGTGCCCTCTGCAATCAGGCAACGGTGGAGATGTTCCGGTTGAAGAACGCAAGGGAATTTGCAGCTTATGGGCCTTGGGAACTGTCACCCGAGCGGCAACCGGATGGACGCGATTCTGGCGAGAAGGCTAAGGAAATGATCGAAACGGCCATGCGTGATGGCTTCGTCTCCTTTGAATGGACGCATAAGCGATTCGACGGCGAGGAGTTCCCCGCCAGCGTAATGCTGACCAGGATCGAGCAAGCCGGAAAGGTACTCGTCCAGGTAACAGTCAGGGACATCACCGAGCAGAAAGAAAGGGAACGTCGCCAAGCTCTTTCCGGAGAAGTCGTGGAGATTCTCTATGATTCGCCCACCTTGCTGGAGGCGATCAATCATACGCTCACCGCAATTCAGCGGGCAACGGGCTTCGATGCAGTCGGAATTCGCCTGCGAGAGGGTGACGACTTCCCGTATTTTTCTCAAAGTGGTTTTTCCAGTGATTTTCTGCTTGCCGAAAATTCACTGATCGTTTGCGGCGCCGATGGCGGGCCGTGCAGGGATAAAGCCGGTAGCATCTGCCTGGCATGCACCTGCGGTCTGGTACTTTCTGGAAAGACCGATCCGGCACATCCCTTATTTACGCCAGCAGGAAGTTTCTGGACGAACGACTCCTTGCCGCTGTTAGACCTTCCGGCCGAAGACGATCCAAGACTTCATCCGCGGAACCGCTGCATCCATGAGGGATACCGCAGCTTCGCGCTGATTCCCATCCGTGCCAGTCATGAGATCGTTGGCTTGTTGCAACTCAATGACCGGAAAAAGGCTCGTTTCACACCTGAAATGATCCACTTCTTCGAGGGGCTCAGTGCAAGTATCGGCGCGGCGCTGATGCGTAAGCGGGTCGAACAACAACTGCTGGAAAGCGAAACCCGCACGCACGCCATTACCGATTCGGCTCAGGATGCCATCCTCATGATGGACCCCCGAGGGCTCATCTCCTATTGGAATCCCGCGGCCGAGACGATCCTTGGCTACCGAAGCGAAGAGGCGATCGGGCAAAACCTCCACAATCTGCTTACGCCCGAGCGTTATCTCGAAGCCCATCACGCGGCATTCCCCGAATTTGTTCGCACAGGTCGCGGCAATGCTATCGGCAAGATGGTCGAACTGGAGGCCCGGCGAAAGGACGGCCAAGAGATAAGCATTGCCTTGTCGCTGTCTGCGGTCTCGCTCAATGGTACGTGGCACGCCGTGGGCATCCTCCGCGACATCACCGCTAAGAAGCGGGCGGAAGAGGAATTATTGCAGTCGAAAGCCGAACTACAGAAGTATGCCGCCACTCTGGAGTCATCCAACCAGGCCCTAGAAGAGCTCAATCACATCGCCCTGGCGGCGACCTGCGCCAAGAGCGAGTTCCTGGCCAACATGAGCCATGAGATCCGCACGCCCATGACGGCTATCCTGGGTTATGCAGATGTACTCCAGGAAGATGTCATGTGTTGCCCTGTGTGCTCAGACGGTACGCACTGTCAAAAGCGACGCAGCGGCAGCGAAGCGGTCAGTACGATCAAACGCAACGGCGAGCACCTCCTCGGGTTGATCAATGGCATCCTCGATCTATCGAAGGTAGAAGCCGGGAAGATGCAGATCGAACCCACACGCTGCTCACCCTTCGAGTTAGTGGCTGATGTTGCCTCGTTGATGCGAGTCCGCGCCGCCGCCAAGCACTTAAGGCTTGAGACCGACCTAGCCAGTCCAATGCCTGAGACCATACTCACCGACCCGTTACGTCTTCGCCAGGTGCTCGTGAACCTAGTGGGCAATGCGATCAAGTTCACTGACCAAGGCGAAGTCCGCATCACTGCCCGACTGACGGAAGATGGCGGTTGCCAGCGCGTTCGTTTCGGCGTGACGGACACGGGCATCGGCATGAACGAAGAGCAAATAGGAAGGCTCTTCCAAGCGTTCAGTCAGGTGGACAGTTCGTCCTCGCGCAAGTTCGGCGGCACGGGCTTGGGCCTTTGCATCAGCAAGCATCTGGCCGAGGCCCTCGGCGGCG
>CAZWPN010000262.1:3695-3996 GCA_964635275.1 uncultured Victivallales bacterium
TGCTCGGAACCGGGCAAGGGCAGCACCTTCAGCCTGACGATCGATCCAGGGTCGCTCCACGGGGTTCCCATGATCGAGAACACCCAAGAGACTCTGCTAGACCGTCCGCCGGCAACGACCGTGGCTACTCAAGGGAAGATCGAACTGCACGGCCGAATTCTCCTTGCCGAGGACGGGCCGGACAACCAGCGGCTGATCAGCTTCCTGCTGAAGAAAGCTGGTGCCGAGATAACGGTGGCGGAAAACGGGCAGGTTGCCTACGACGAAGCCCTGGCGGCGATTGCTCGGGGTACACCGTTTG
>CAZWPN010000263.1:0-3993 GCA_964635275.1 uncultured Victivallales bacterium
GGACGGACCGGATGCGTTCGGCGAACAGCACCGGCGTCGGCGGGTCGGCGTAAACAGCCGCAGTTCCGCCAACCTCCGGAATGGACGCCCGGCGGGAGGCGATAACCGGCGTTCCAGCCAGCATTGCTTCCACAACCGGCAGACCAAACCCCTCGTAGAGCGATGGCATTAGAAAGGCGTCTGCCGACTGGTAGAGCGCGATCAAGTCCTGAGTCGAGACGCGGTGCAGGTGGGTGACGCGATGCGGATCGGGTAGTGCTTGAATTGCGTGATGAAGCTCATGTTCGCCGAGGCGCGGTTTGCTGACCAGCACCAGCCGGTGTGGGATGTCCGCCATCACCCGTCCGAATGCCTCCACGGCGACGTGCATCTGCTTGTGCGGATAAGAGTTGCCCACAGCCAGAAGATAGGGCGTGTCGTAACCCAGAAGCCTGCGCACATGGTCATGCCGATCCGGGATCGGCCGTCCGAAGGCGACATCTGCGGCGAGTGGCGTGACCCGGATCCGCTCCGTAGCAATCCCGGTGTGGTGGAGAATCTCCTGCCGGGCGAACTCGGAAAGGGTCAGTGCCAGTCGGCATCGCCGGCTTCCCATCTGAATGAGGATGTGGGTCGTGAGTCGAGCCAGCCAAGTGAGATCCTGCGGGAATGCCTTGTATTGCATGTCGAGAATGGACAGCACAGAAGGCGCCGGGCAGAAGATGGGCGCCGTGTATCCGGGTGACCACAGAAGATCCACCGGAACCGTGCGCATACGGCGGGGTAAGGCGGTTTGCTCCCGGATGATCCGTTGGTATCGGTTGGTAGCAATGCAACGAATACGTGAGAATGCCACCTTGGGTGAGTCTCCAAACCGGTCCCGCAAGAGGGTGTCGTTCTCCCGGTTGGTGAACATGGTAATCCGTATGTTCGGATAACCAGCCAGCAAGGCGGTGAGTGTCTCCAGAAGATATGTCTCTGATCCTCCGACTTCGCCGGGTATCCAGAAGAGTGTGTTAACGCCTATGTTCATGACAGGTCACCCGTCAAAGTCAAAATGGTTGACGGGATGTGTTGTTCATCCCGACCTTCTCCGCCGTTCCATCCATGCATAGACGGACACAATGCCACAGCGGACGAACCAGTGAATCATCGTCTGGGGGGTCAATCGCCCAGCATCGTTAGCGGCGACGTCGAACTCCTCCCTGAATTGCCGTCGGAACTGCTTGCCGCTAATTGAGGTGGGATGCCATCGGAAATGAGCGATTGGCGGTCTATTGAGTTGTACGGCACCGCCATTGCGCCAGAGCCTCAAGAACAACTCATAGTCCCACGCGGCCTTGAGATCCTCGCGCAGCGGGCCGGCCTTCTCCAGTGCTGAACGACGGAAGAACACGGTTGGCTGGGAAATGTAGTTGATGCATTGGAGTGTGAAGCGCGATGACAGAGGAAAGAAACACTCCTTGAATCGCGTGATGGGTCTGCGGATTTCCTCTCCGTCCTCGTTTATGATTGCGCAGTGCCCGAAACACATGGCCTTGTCCGGCTGTCGTTCCATGGCAACGGCGATTCTTTTCAGCGCTCCGGGACAATACTCGTCGTCGGCATTGAGCCAGCCCAGGATTTCGCCTGTGGCGGACGCCAGTCCCTTGTTGACTGCGTTGGCTGGCCCTGTGTCAGGCCCGGTGATCACACGGTCAATAGCGCTCGCATAGCGAGCCATGATGGCCGGTGAAGCGTCGGTGCTTCCTCCGTCGGCCACGATGTACTCGACCTCGATGCCATTCGAGCGCTGCGACAGGACGCTCTCAATGGCAAGGGGAAGGAACCTTGCGCTGTTGAAACTCGGTGTGACAACGCTGATCTTCATGCGCGTTCTATTTTTCCAGATACTGTGTCCGGTAGCCGATCTGTCCATCACGGTACTCGTAGATGCGAAACGATGGCTGACGCTTGTAGAACCGGGCCACCGGCGGCGCGACATAGAGTGGCACCTTGCCTAGCCAGTGCAGTTCATCCCGGTGGAAATGCCCTGCGATCACGGCCTTGACATTAGCCGAGTTGATCAGCGTTTCCCACCGCTGCCGTATTCCGTCCGGCCACCCCGCGAACTGCTTGCTGTTGTAGAAGTCATTTACCGGCGGAGAGTGCTGGAATATTAGTACCGGCTTCGAACCCGCCTTCTTCAGTTCCGACTCAAGCCACTTGAGCGGGGCATAATTTGCCACCTTGACGGAGGTGCGCAGCGGTTCGGTGTAGTGGAAGATGAAAACGACCCCGTGGTATTCGGCGGTGTGACAGATCGGCCCGAAAAGGTTAGTGTAAGCATTAAGGGTAGGTTCCATGCGCTGTTCCAGGATGTCATGGTTGCCAGGCACATAGTGGACGGGAACCGGGATCTGTCGAAGCAACTTTAAGCCCGGCGCCATAGCGTCCGGACTGTCGATGTTATCCGCTGCGATGTCGCCGGTGTGGACCAGGCACTCGATTGGCATCGGCAGGGCGCGGATCAACTCCATAACGGGTGCCAGCGCTTCCTCGTGACGGTAGGTGCCCAGATGGGTGTCGGTGATCTGTGCGAAGAAGAAGTGCGTGCCGTTTGTGGAGTCTGGCTCCGCAGGCACTTGCGGTGGTGCGCAGAGCAGGAATAGCATCAGAGCGGTCTTGACAATGGCAATTCGCGATAGCATCGTCCCGGGAAAGTAACTCACAGAGGTGCTCATGTCCAGCCGGGTGTCTTATGTTGTTCGGATTGCAATGGTGCTTGGGTTGTTTCTTGCAGGTGCCACGACGGGCCGTTCTGGAGACGATGCGACAAACCGCCCGGCGCAATGGGGCCAGCCGATCGCCCTGGCGGGGGTGCCGAACTTTCACAAAGTGACCGATACGCTATACCGGAGCGCTCAACCCACTGCGGAGGGAATGAAGAACCTCCATGCGATGGGCATCCGCACGGTGATCAACCTTCGGTCGTTCAACACGGACCGGGATGAAATCGGCGAGTTGCCGCTTCAGAGCGAGCATATCTACATGAAGGCATGGCACCCGGAGGAGAAGGAAGCCGTCTGGTTCCTGCGGATTGCCTGCGACACCAATCGCGCGCCGGTCTTGGTTCACTGCCAGCATGGCGCAGACCGGACTGGGACAATGTGCGCGCTCTACCGTGTGGCCGTGCAGAATTGGAACAAGTCCGACGCCACTCGGGAAATGACCGAGGGTGGATACGGATTTCACTCGGTCTGGGGCAATCTGCCAAAGTGGCTCGACCGGTTGGACGTTGAAACGGTGAAAAAGAAGGCGGGCCTTGCCGGGAACTGACGTGCCATTGCCGTTTCATCGTGCTTGACGTTTTTTTGGATGTCGGCGACACTACTCACAGACGCGGGCGTTGCATAGTGGTAATGCTCCAGCCTTCCAAGCTGGCATCACGGGTTCAATTCCCGTCGCCCGCTCCACTATTCCACAGTATTTCCTTGCAAAAATACCCCTTTGTTATTGGGCTTTTTGCGATGTTTCCGGCTTCTGGCCTTTTGTGTGCCTTGTGCGGTAGGGTGCGAGATTGTGCTTCTTTTAGGACAAACGGTAGGACACACGGTAGGACACAAATGGTGCGGTAGGACACAAAGGACACGCCGAACGTGCTTCCGAAAAGTGTAAATATCTGGTGCGGCGATGGCTTTTCGTCTGGTAAGGGTACGATAGTTCAGCTTTGGCAGATGTCAGGGAAGGACAGGAAGTGACCGTGAGCACCCGGGCTGGAGGGCGCACAAACGCCCGGAAGCACGGGCGGACCGGAGGGTTCAGAACGGGCAGTCGGGCGGAGTGGGGATTGGGGTGGGGGCCGGCTTCGCCCCTGCTGGCGGCGTTTCGCGACGCCAGTCATCGGGGCTTCGCCGCGACGGGTCGGCGCTGACGTTCCGCCCCGGCGTGTTGCCTTGGCTGGTGCGGGTGTGCTGCGGGTCTTCGATCAGGCCGAGTTTCACCAGGCGGGAGGTGATGGCGCCGGGGGTGCGG